>NZ_VFTH01000014.1:0-162350 GCF_006439375.1 Mesorhizobium sp. B4-1-1 | reverse complement strand
GGCGCGGGGTGGGAAGGTGGGGCCGAAAACCAGGTGGATTAGAAGCCGTTAATTTGTTGCCGAGCTACAACTCGCGCTATCCAAAAAGCCCTTTGCCGAAGCTTTTGATGACGTGGCGGACCCGAATTGTGGCATACATATGCGGTCGATCGATGCGGAGACATTCATGAAGCTGGCGCTCCTTTGTTCGGTTGCTTTTTTGGCAGCCACCTCTCCGGTTCTGGCGGCGGACCTTGTGCAGCCCGTCGCGACAATGCCTTTTTCATGGGCCGGCTTCTATGTCGGCGGCCAGGCCGGCGGCGGCTGGAACGACAGCCGCTGGTCGGGCGACGGTTTCCCAACGTTCAACACCAATGGCTCCGGCGGCATTTTCGGCGGCCAGATCGGCTACAACTGGCAGATCGACCAGTACGTAATCGGCATCGAGGGCGACTTCTCGGGCTCGACCGTGAAGGGCGACAATCAGTGCGCCGCGAGCCCAGCCACCACTTGCGAGACCAAGCAGGACTATCTGGGCTCGGTGCGCGGCCGTCTTGGCTATGCAGTCGACCGCTTCATGATTTATGGCGACGCGGGCGTTGCCTTCACCAAATATAAATTTGCCGAGGTCGACTTGTTTCCGCAATCGTTCGGCGGTGGCTCGCGTGTCGGCTGGACCGCGGGTCTGGGCGTCGAATACGCCTTGACCGATCATTGGACCGCCGGCGTCGAGTGGAACTATTACGACTTCGGCTCCAAGTCCGGTGAAAGCGACCAGCAGCCAGGCTTCTTCGTCGACAACCGCGACACGCAAAATGTCGTTGTCGGCAAGATCAACTACAAATTCTAAGGCAGGTCCAGAAAAGCGCGTGGCGGCTTAAGGCCAACCCTTCGCTTGACAGCCGATGTGCCGATGCCGCACCCTTCCGCGAAAGGTTGGGGACTTTGCCGTGAAGAAAGAATATTCCAAGCCGGCGCTCGTCCGCAAAGGACGGCTCTCAGCGCAGACCGCGCAGCAGGCCGGATCGGATTCGCAGGCGCCGGAGTAAAGCGCGCGCTCCCTTTCGGCTGGACATGTATCGACACATCGGGCGATAAGACCAAGCGTCCGACATTGCAGGCACGCAGTCCGGCGACTGGCGCGTCGCCGCACGGTCGATCCCACAAATTAGTTTGCATGCATATGTTTCAAGCCCCTCCGGTTTCGTGAAGCATTTCACCGTTCGCGCGCAATCCACCGGTTACAGACGCATCGCAAAAGCGGCACCGGGAAGAGGCGGCACCGGTTTCCGCCGCTGATTTATGGGGGTTTCCATGTTCAAAAGTCTTAATCGAATCCGCGCCGCCTTTGCGCAGGCCAGCAAGCGCCGTCGCACGACGCGTGAGCTGAACGAGCTGCCGGCGGAGGTCCAAAAGGACATTGGCTGGCCGGAACAGTCTAACCACCTCGACGAGATCCGGTTGCCGTTCTGATCGCGGCCGCCTGCGGCACTGGCAGACGAATAGGGGGTTGCTATCCCAGCCACCACCATAAACCGCCGACCGCCAGCGCGATCAGGGCCGCAACGCCGGCAAGCATCAGATAGGATCCCATGATCATCTCGTTGATGATCTTCTTGATGCTGGCGCGGTCGTTGAGATTGGGAAAGGGCTCGTTGGGCAGCGCGACCCCGAGGAAACCGCAGAGCGGCGCCCAGCCGTCGCTGACCTTGAACACCAAAAGCTTCTCCGGCGGCACCGCCGCCTTCACCTCTTCGATATAGGAATTGTAGCGCGCCACCGCCTTATCGCGGTCGTTCATCACGCCCTTCAGCGTTCGGCCCCAGATCAGCTTGCGCGACATATCGCCGAACTTGCGGCCGAAGGGTGTGAGCCATTCCAGCACTTTGAATTGCCAGACATTCTCGGTGAAATAGATCGTGTCGATTGTGCTGTCATACCAGGCTTCGCCTCCGCGCGGATGCAGCGTCAACAGCACTTTAGCGTCGGGATAAGCGGCCATCAGCTCACGCCACACACAGCAGCCCGGATTGTCGACGGTTGCCCGGTAGTTGGAAAAGACCCGGTTCCAGTCGTGCTGGCTGCCCGGCGGGCTGTTAGCAACGTTGCGCCAGAAGTCGAGGTGGCCCTTGTTGGCCTTGTTGATGATGACTTCCTGCATGTGGTAGCTCGGAAAGCCCAGCCGGTTCAGCGCGGCGAAAGTCGACCACGTGCCGGTGCGGCCGAAACCGGCCCCGATGACTTCGAGTGTCATGCGCGTCCCCCTTGGTCCGGATTGATTTTCTCTCGACGTCCGGTTCTTTGGTCATCATCGTGCGCGCGGCCGGCCGATCGTGCAATGGCTTTCCATTAGCATTTGCGAAAATCTGTGGGCCAAATGTCGCCTCGACGATGCGCCATGACCGTTTTGTGTATTCACGCGAAAGGCGCGGCCTGATAATAGGTCAACCAAGCTGACCTAAATAAGCACTGCGGGAGGTGCGCCTTGACCCTGTTGAACCTTCTGGCCTCGCGCTCCTCGCGCATGAAGGCTTCGGAAATCCGCGAGCTGTTGAAGTTGCTCGACCAGCCGGACATCATCTCCTTCGCCGGCGGCATTCCCGACCCGTCGCTGTTTCCGGCCGAAGCCATCGCCGATGCCTACCAGGCGGTGCTGGGCGGCAAGGAGGCGGGGGCCGCGCTGCAGTACCAGGTCAGCGAAGGTTTCCTGCCGCTGCGCAAATGGTTGGCAGCCTATATGGGCAAGCTCGGCGTTCAATGCGACGAGGGCAACATCTTCATCACCTCCGGCTCGCAGCAGGCGCTCGACTATCTCGGCAAGCTGTTCCTGTCGCCCGGCGACACGGCGCTTGTTACCTGGCCGACCTATCTCGGCGCGCTGCAGGCCTTCAACGCCTATGAGCCGCGTTATGACCGGCTGAACACAGCCGGCGGCAACATGACGCCGGAGGCTTATCGCGCCGCGGCGGCCGTCCCCTCTGTTTTTTCGAAAGGGGGCGGCAAGGTGAAGTTCGCCTATCTGGTGCCGGATTTCGCCAATCCGACCGGCAACACGCTGGACGCCAAGCAGCGCGAGGCGGTGCTCGACCTCGCCGGCGAGCTCGACATCGCCGTCATCGAGGACGCGGCCTACCGCGCGTTGCGCTATGACGGCGAAGGCATGCCGCCGATCCTGGCGCTCGACTGCGCCCGCTCCGGCGGCATCGATCATGCGCGCACGCTCTATTGCGGCTCCTTCTCGAAAATCCTGTCGCCCGGCATGCGTGTCGGCTGGGTGTGCGCGCCGCGCCATGTGGTGGAGAAGCTGGTGCTGATGAAGCAGGCTTCCGACCTCCACAGCCCCTCGATCAACCAGATGGTCATGCACCGCGTCGCCGAGACCATCTTCGACGCCCAGGTGGACAAGCTGATCGACGCCTACCGCAAGCGCCGCGACGCGCTGCTTTCCGCGCTGGAAGCCAACATGCCCGACGGCATTACCTGGAGCCGCCCGGACGGCGGCATGTTCGTCTGGCTGACGCTGCCGGATGGCGCTGACGCCACCGAGCTTTTGGCGCGCTCGGTCAAGGAGGCGCGCGTCGCCTTCGTGCCGGGCAACGCCTTCTACGCCGACGGCACCGGCCGCAACACGCTGCGCATGTCGTTCACCCTTGCCGACGACCGCGCGGTGAACGAAGGCGTGCCGAGACTGGCGAAGCTGCTGCGGGGGGTAAGCCGGCTATCACCTCATTCTCGCGCAGGCGTGATTGGTAGTGCGCAGCCGTGATTGTCCGCGCGGCCGATTCCTCGGCTAGTGTCGCGACCGATCCAACACCCCCTGGATCGACCTGACCTTGGGGTCCCACCTCCATGGTCCGAACGAAGAGCCCCGACGGCCTCCACCGGCGGGGCTTTTTCGTCGTCCAGGCAGGCCGGTCGCGGCAGCTTGCCCTTTTTCGGGCCGCTTTTCCGCTACGCTGCGTTCTCCAGGGAGGATCAAATGACAACCTTGCGTCTCGGCTTCACCATGCTTGTCCTTGTCGCCTCCGCCGGCCATGCGGCGGCCTTCGAGATCTCCAGCCCGTCGGTTTCGGACGGCAAATGGGACGCGAAATATCTCGGCGACAAGGCCGGCTGCGGTGGGCAAAGCGTCTCGATCGCCCTTGCCTGGAAGGATCCGCCCGCCGGCACCAAGAGTTACGCGCTGACCATGTTCGACACCGACGCCAATGGCGGCAAGGGTTTCTGGCACTGGCTGGCCTGGAACATCCCGGCGAGCGCCAAGGGTCTGAAAGAAGGCGCCGGCGCGCAGGGCGGCAAGCGCATGCCCAAGGGGGCGGTGCTCGGCAAGGGCGGCGTCGACCGCGCCGGCTATTTCGGCCCATGCCCGCCGCCGGGCAGCGGCCAGCATCACTATGTCTTCACGCTCTATGCGCTGGGCGAAAGGACGCTGCGCACGCCGGACAATCCGTTACCGGACATGGTCTCGGTCGCCGCCAAGAGCTCCGCGCTCGGCGTGGCGACGGTGACGTATACGTATGGAAGGTAGCAGGGCGCTGGCGATAGCCAATCTCCCTCACGAGGCGGGAGATCGGCAGCTTCAACGCCTCACTCCGCCGCCTCCAGCTTATCCTGCGTCTTCGTCTCGAAGTCGCTGGCGTCATGGCGCTCGCGCAACTGGAAGGCCGGATCGCCGGACATGCGGTTGACCATGCGGCCGCGGCTTACCGCCGGCCTGGCGTCGATCGCGTCGGCCCAGCGCTGCACGTTCTCGTATTCATGCACCGAGAGGAACTGCGCGGCGTCGTTGTAGCTGCGGCCCTTGGCTAGCCCGCCATACCAGGGCCACACTGCCATGTCGGCGATGGTGTAGTCCGGGCCGGCAAGATACTCGCTCTCGGCCAGCCGGCGGTCGAGCACGTCCATCTGCCGCTTGGTCTCCATGGCGAAGCGGTCGATCGCATATTCGATCTTGTGCGGCGCATAGGCGTAGAAATGGCCGAAGCCGCCGCCGAGATAGGGCGCCGAGCCCATCTGCCAGAACAGCCACGAAAAGGTCTCTGCCCGCGCCGCGCGCTCGGTCGGCAGGAACGCGCCGAATTTTTCCGCGAGATAGGTGAGGATCGAGCCGGATTCGAACACGCGCACCGGCTTCGGCTCGCTGCGGTCCATCAGCGCCGGGATCTTCGAGTTCGGGTTGACCCCGACGAATCCGCTGCCGAACTGGTCGCCGTCGCCGATCTTGATCAGCCAGGCATCATACTCTGCGCCCTTGTGGCCGAGCGCCAGCAACTCCTCCAGCATGATCGTAACCTTCTGGCCGTTGGGCGTGGCCAGTGAATAGAGCTGCAGCGGGTGCTTGCCGACCGGCAGTTCCTTCTCATGCGTCGGGCCTGCGATCGGCCGGTTGATCGAGGCGAACTGACCACCATTGGGCTTGTTCCAGGTCCAGACTTTCGGTGGGGTGTATTCGTCCATGTTGGCGGCCCTGTGTTTCGTAAGCGGCGGGAAGTCCGCCACGGATGCCGCTAGACTTAGGTGCGGTTCCGCGCGCGTCAAAGAAAAAAGTTCAATCTTCGTTGAACTTGCGCTGTGCCAGCGCCTTTCCCTTCTCCCCTTGTGGAAATGGGTCGGCGCGGGGCGCCGAGACAAATGAAGGGCGTTTCCAGCAGAGCGCGGCGTCTGTGCTCTCTAGAGCCCCTCATCAGCCGCCTTCGGCGACACCCTCTCCAAGGGGCAAGGGGGAAATCCGCCCTTGCGCCGCGCTCCTTCGGCCATACTTATAGGCAAAGACCCCGCAATGCAGGATGGATCGATGACCATCGAGAGAATTTCGCGCTCCGTCGTCGCCGTGCGCGTCACGGTGCCGGACGACGCTTTCACCGCCAATGCGCTGGGCACGCGCCGCGAAGGCAGCGGGGTGGTGATCCGCGACAATGGCCTGGTGCTCACCATCGGCTATCTCATCACCGAGGCCGAGGAAGTGTGGCTGACCGACCAGGACGGCCGCGTGGTCGCCGCGCACGCGCTTGCCTATGACCAGGAAACCGGCTTCGGCCTTGTTCAGGCGCTGTCGCCGCTCAACCTTCCGGCTGTGCAGTTCGGCAATGCCAGGAAGACCAATATCGGCGATGCCGTGACGCTCGCCGACGGCATCGGCCAGCAGGTCGACGCTCACATCGTCACCAAGCAGGAATTCGCCGGCTACTGGGAGTATCTGATCGACGAGGCGATCTTCATTGCGCCCGCCCACCCGTCCTGGGGCGGGGCCGCGTTGTTCGATCGCAACGGCAAGCTGCTCGGCGTCGGATCGCTGCGCCTGCAGATGAGCCGCGCCGGCGAGGTGGCCGACATCAACATGGTCGTGCCGATCGATCTTCTGACGCCGATTCTCGACGATCTTATCAAGCGCGGCCAGGCGGCCAAGGCGCCGCGTCCGTGGCTCGGCGCCTTCTCGGCCGAGTCGAACGGCATGGTGGTGGTGATGAGTGTGGCCGAAGGCGGCCCGGCCGCCCAGGCCGGCCTGCGCCAGGGCGATATCATCTCCGACGTGCGCGACGGCGAAGTCGACGGCCTGGCCGATTTCTACAGAAAACTCTGGCAGAACCCGGCTGGCGCTGAAATTCCGCTGCGCGTCGTGCGCGACGGCCGCGAGACCTGGCTGCGCGTCAAATCCGCCGACCGCAATTCCTTCCTGAAGAAGCCGCAGCTGCAGTAGGCTTGAAGCGCTTCAGTTCAGCCGCGCGCTGGCGAGAACGACGAGGTTGTTGTCGGGGTCGCGCATGCGCATAATGTAGAAGTCCTTCGCATCCTCGACCGGGCCCGGATTCAGGCCGGCATCGGTCAGGCGTTTGCGCTCCGGTTCGAGTGGCAACACTCCGATGGTCAGCGTGCTTGTGCCCGCCTTGTCCTTGTCCTCGAAGAGTTGCACTTCCGCGCTGTCGGTGAACTGCCATTCCACCAGCCCAGCCATCGGTCGGCGGGCAGGGGCCTTGCCGAACAGTTTTTGGTACCACTTCACGCTGGCTTCCAGATTGGAACAACTGACGTGGGCGAAGATCGTCTCGATACCCATTTGGCGCTTCCTCGGTTTGGATTAGGCAGGAACGCGGCGCCGAGCCGGTGCGTTCCGAAAAGCGTCACTGCCGACAGAAACTGGCACCAGCCGTCGCTACAACCGCTGCGGAATCGTCCACACTGGTGGCGACGAAAGACGAGGTGACGATGGCTCCGATCAAGGTCGACCCGGACAAGGTGCGCGAGTTCCCCGATGCCGAAAGCTTCCATGCCTGGCTGGCCGACAACCACGCCTGCGAAAGCGAGGTCTGGATCAAGGTCCACAAGGTCGGGTCGGGGCTGGCGTCGATCACGCCGAAGGAGGCGATCGACGTCGTGCTCTGCTTCGGCTGGATCGACGCGGTGCGCAAGTCGCTCGACGAGAAGAGTTTCCTGCAGCGCTACACCCCGCGCGGCAGGAAGAGCATCTGGAGCAAGATCAACATCGACAATGTCGCGCGCCTGATCGAGGCGGGCCGCATGACCAGCCACGGCTTGCGCGAGGTCGAGGCGGCCAAGGCCGACGGCCGCTGGGAGCGGGCCTATGGCGGGTCGAAGGAGATGACAATCCCGCCCGACCTGCAGGCAGCGATCGATGCCGAGCCGAAGGCGAAAGCGATGCTGGAAAAGCTTTCGGCGCAGAACCGCTTCGCACTCGCTTTTCGCACCCACAACATGAAGACCGAGGCGGGCCGAAAGAAGAAGATCGCCGATCTGGTGGCGATGCTGAAGCGCGGCGAGATGATCCACCCGCAGAAGAAGAAGCCGTAGACGCAAACAAAAACGCCGCCCGGAAGGAGGGCGGCGTTTTCGGGAAGCGATGATCCTGAACCCTTTGCAAGCGGTCCCGGATCATCCGGTCATGAAGTTCGAAACGCGTCAGGCCTTATGCGGCCTTCTTCGCAACATGCTTCTTCACATGGTGCTTGCGCACGTGATGCTTCTTCACGTGATGCTTCTTGGCGTGATGCTTCGAGTGCTTCTTCACGTGATGATGCTTGCGGGCATGATGACGGTGATGCTTCTTGTGCGGGCCATTGCTGGCCGGCTTGGCGGCATCGGTCGCTGCCGGCTTCGCGGCTTCAGTGGTCGCGGCCGGAGCAGTCGTGGTGGTGGTGGTCGTCGCGGCGGCGTTGGCTTCGGTGGTGCCCAGCGCAGGCACCGCGAAAGCGAGCGCGACGGCAAGGCCGAGCGCGGAAAGAACGGTCTTTTTCATAATCGGCATTCCTTGGTTAAGAACAATGTCCTGTGTCGCGCGCCGCAAATCATCGGCTGCTCCGCTGCCGCTTATGACAGGCGCTCTTTTCGCGAGTTTTTCCCGACTGTTGAATCTTGTTTCTGGATTGTGTCCGGTAAAACTGGCGCGCCTTCTCGACGGTGATGTGGACGACGCTGGGCAACGAGGCGCATCGCGCCGGCGACCGCATCGGCGACGATGCCGGAGCGCTGGCGCTTGCGGAGCGGCTGGTGACGGACGCCGGCTTCGACCCGGTCGTCGTCGGCACGCTGTCCGAAGCCAAGCGTTTCGACCCCGGCAGGTCTTCGACAGCAACATGAGCGGACGCGGGGTGAGGGCGTTGCTCGGCCTCGGTTGAGGCTGCCGGAAGGTCACGCTGCCGTGACCCAACGCCATGCTACGAAAATAGCATTCTCGGCCTGTGAAAGGTGGTGCTAGGCTCGTGCCCGTGCACCCAGGCACGCCGCGGCCCAGTCCGCAAAACAGGAGGGCCCGCGAGAGGAGGAGCGGCAAGGCGGGATCGAGGCTCCAATCCAAAATCCGAAGGAACTGTTGAACCATCGCGAGGCAGCCGCGTTTCCGTGGTTGGCCACAAGGGAGGAACCACCAGTGAAAGCATCCTATCTCGTCTCGGCCGCGCTCTTTGCGGCATCCGCCATGCCGGCGGCGGCTGGCGAAATCTCCGACGGCAAGGTCAAGATCGGCATCCTCAACGACCAGTCGGGTGTCTATGCCGATTTCGGCGGCAAGTGGTCGGTCGAGGCCGCCAAGATGGCGGTCGAGGATTTCGGCGGCAAGGTGCAGGGCGCGCCGATCGAGATCGTCAGCGCCGACCATCAGAACAAGCCCGACATCGCCTCCAACATCGCGCGCCAGTGGTACGACACCGAGCAGGTCGACGCGATCATGGAGCTCACGACGTCCTCCGTGGCCTTGGCCGTCCAGGGGCTTTCCAAGGAAAAGAAGAAGATCGACATCGTCACGGGTGCTGCCGCCACCGACCTCACCGGCAAGCAGTGCTCGCCCTACGGTTTCCACTGGGCCTATGACACCCATTCGCAGGCCGTTGGCACAGGCGGCGAGC
This sequence comes from Mesorhizobium sp. B4-1-1, assembly GCF_006439375.1. Taxonomy (NCBI): domain Bacteria; kingdom Pseudomonadati; phylum Pseudomonadota; class Alphaproteobacteria; order Hyphomicrobiales; family Phyllobacteriaceae; genus Mesorhizobium; species Mesorhizobium sp. B4-1-1. Next base: position 153,015 of record NZ_VFTH01000014.1, on the reverse strand, counting down.
TCGTCAAGCAAGGCGGCGACAGCTGGTACTTCATCACCGTCGACTACGCCTTCGGCTATTCGCTGAAGGACCAGACCGCCAAGCTCGTCGAAGCCAGCGGCGGCAAGGTGCTGGGCGAGGTGCGCTATCCGCTCGGCTCCACCGACTATTCCTCCTTCCTTTTGCAGGCGCAGTCTTCAGGTGCCAAGATCGTGGGCTTGGCCAATGCCGGCCTCGACACTTCCAATTCGATCAAGCAGGCGGCCGAATTCGGCATCGTCGCCGGCGGCCAGCGGCTGGCGGCACTTCTCTTCACGCTCGCCGAAGTGCATGGGCTCGGCCTGCAGGCGGCGCAGGGCGTGGTGCTGACCGAAGGCTTTTACTGGGACCGCGACGACAAGAGCCGCGAATTCGCCCAACGCTTCTTCAAGCGCACCAACCGCATGCCGAACATGATCCAGGCCGGCACCTACTCGGCGGTGACGCAGTATCTGAAGGCCATCGACAAGGCCGGCACCGACGAGACCGAGGCGGTGGCCAAGGAACTGCATGAAATGCCGGTCAACGACGTCTTCACCGCCAATGGCAAGGTGCAGGCCGACGGCTCCATGGTGCACGACATGTATCTCTACCAGGTCAAGAAGCCGGAAGAGTCTAAGAAGGACTGGGACTACTACACCTATCTGGCGACCATTCCGGGCGACAAGGCCTTCATGAAGGCCGAAGACAGCGGCTGCCCGCTCGTCACCAAGTGACGCTCGACACCGCTACCGCCGTCCGGCCGGACAGCGCGGATCAGATGCCGCGGGTGGTGCTTTCCGCCCGCGGCCTCAGGCGCGACTTCGCCGGCTTCGTCGCGGTGAAGGATGTCGACCTCGACGTCCATCATGCAAAAATCCATGCGCTGATCGGCCCGAACGGCGCCGGCAAGACCACGATCTTCAACCTGTTGACCAAATTCCTGCAGCCGACCAGCGGCAGGATCGAATTGCTCGGCACCGACATCACCCGCACGTCGCCGGCTAAAGTGGCGCGCATGGGCCTCGTCCGTTCCTTCCAGATATCGGCGATCTTTCCGCATCTCTCCGTGCTCGACAATGTGCGCGTGGCGCTGCAGCGTCCGGGCGGGCTCGGCTACCAGTTCTGGCGCCCGGTCGCCGCACTGGATCAGCTCACGCCAAGGGCGAGCGAGCTGCTCGCCATCGTAGGTCTTGACGACGCGGCGTATAGGCTCGCCGGCGATCTTTCCTACGGCCGCAAGCGCGTGCTGGAGATCGCGACCACGCTGGCGCTCGACCCGAAAGTGCTTCTGCTCGACGAGCCGATGGCCGGCATGGGACATGAGGATGTCGGCATGATCTCCGGCATCATCCGCTCGTTGGCGAAGGACTGCGCCGTGTTGATGGTCGAGCACAATCTCACCGTGGTTGCCGACCTCTGCGACTGGATAACCGTCATGCAGCGCGGCCAGGTGCTGGCGGCCGGCGACTACGCCACCGTCAGCCAGGACGAGCGCGTGCGCGTCGCTTACATGGGGACAGCGCACGAAGAGGGCGGGGCATGAGTGAGCCGCTGCTTGCCGTGCGCGACCTCCACGCCTGGTATGGCGAAGGTCATGCGCTGCACGGCGTCGACCTCGATGTCAGGCGCGGCGAGACCGTCACGTTGCTCGGCCGCAACGGCGTCGGCAAGACGACGACGTTGCGCGCCATCATGGGCCTGATCCGCAAGCGCACCGGCTCCGTCACCTTCAACGGCAAGGACCTGATCGGCCTGCCGCTTCACCGCGTCGCGCATCAGGGCATCGGCTTCGTGCCGGAAGAGCGCGGCATCTTCGCCACCCTTACCGTTGACGAGAACCTGATCCTGCCGCCGGTCGTGGCCAAGGGCGGCATGAGCGTGGAAGAAATCTTCGAGCTCTTCCCGAACCTCAAGGAACGCCGCGACAGCCAAGGGACAAAATTGTCCGGCGGCGAACAGCAGATGCTGGCGATTGCACGCATCCTGCGCACCGGCGTCGAGATGCTTTTGCTCGACGAGCCGACCGAAGGCCTGGCGCCGGTCATCGTCCAGCGCATCGGCGAATTGCTGGCGACGCTGAAGAAGCGCGGCATGACCATCCTTCTGGTGGAACAGAACTTCCGCTTCGCCGCCCGCATCGCCGACCGCTTCTACCTGATGGACCACGGCAAGGTGGTGGAAGGATTCCCGATCGGGCAGCTTTCCGCGCACACCGACAAGCTGCACGAGGTGCTGGGGGTATGAGCGCGCCATGCTGACGGTCTTCGGCATCCCAATCCAGGCCTTGCTCGGACAGCTGCTTGTCGGCCTGATCAACGGCTCCTTCTACGCCATGCTCAGCCTCGGCCTCGCTGTTATCTTCGGCCTGCTGCGCATCATCAATTTCGCCCATGGCGCGCTCTATATGCTGGGTGCCTTCATCGGCTATCTGCTGCTGGTGCATCTGGGCATCGGCTACTGGCCGGCGCTGGTCCTTGTGCCGCTTATCGTCGGCCTGTTCGGCATGGCGGTCGAGCGCGTTGCCTTGTCGCGGCTCTACCGCCTCGACCCGCTTTACGGCCTGCTCTTCACCTTCGGCCTCGCCTTGGTGATCGAAGGCGTGTTCCGCTATTACTACGGCGTCTCGGGCAATCCCTATGCCGTGCCGGCGCTGCTCGCCGGCGGAACCAATCTAGGCTTCATGTTCCTGCCCAACTACCGCGGCTGGGTGGTGGTGGCTTCGCTCATCGTCTGCATCGGCACCTGGCTGCTGATCGAAAGGACGAGGCTCGGCTCCTACCTGCGCGCCGCCACCGAGAACCCGCAACTGGTGCAGGCCTTCGGCGTCAACGTGCCGCTGCTGCTCACGCTCACCTACGGGCTGGGCGCGGCCCTTGCGGGGCTCGCCGGCATTCTCGCCGCTCCGGTCTACCAGGTCAGCCCGCTGATGGGCTCGGACCTGATCATCGTCGTCTTCGCCGTCGTCGTGGTCGGCGGCATGGGCTCGATCCTGGGCGCAATCGTCACCGGCTACATGCTCGGCCTCGCCGAGGGCCTGACCAAGGTTTTCTATCCCGAGGCCTCGAACCTCGTCGTCTTCGTCATCATGGTGATCGTATTGCTGCTCAGGCCCGCCGGCCTGTTCGGAAGGGATGCCTGAGATGAGCGAGGCGACCCTTCACGCAGAACGCGCCGCCACCTCGCTCAGGCTCGAACGGGCACTGATCGCGCTGGGCATCGTGGCGCTGATCGCCGCGCCCTTCTTCGTCTATCCGATCTTCGTCATGAAGATGCTCTGCTTCGCCTTGTTCGCCTGCGCCTTCAACCTCTTGCTCGGCTACACCGGCCTGCTCTCCTTCGGCCACGCCGCCTTCTTCGGCGGTGCGGCCTATTTCTGCGCCTACGCGGTGAAAGCCTGGGGCTGGCCGCCGGAGGCAGCCATCCTGCTCGGCACCGCGGGTGCCGCAGGCATGGGTCTCGTCATGGGCTTCCTCGCCATCCGAAGGCAGGGCATCTATTTCTCGATGATCACCCTTGCGCTGGCGCAGATGTTTTATTTCTTCTGCGTCCAGGCGCCCTTCACCGAGGGCGAGGACGGCATCCAGGGCGTGCCTCGCGGCCACCTCTTCGGCGTCGTCGACCTCAACGTCACCATGAACATGTATTTCTTCGTGCTTGCCGTCTTCCTGATCGGCGTCTTCGCCATCTGGCGCATCGTCAATTCGCCCTTCGGCATGATCCTGCGCTCGATAAGAGAGAACGAGAACCGCGCCATTTCGCTCGGCTATTCCGTCGGCCGCTACAAGCTCGCCGCCTTCGTCATGTCGGCGGCCCTTGCCGGCTTCGCCGGCGCGACCAAGGCGATCGTCTTCCAGTTCGCGACCCTCACCGACGTCACCTGGCAGATGTCGGGCGAGGTGATCCTGATGACGCTGCTCGGCGGCATCGGCACCATGGTCGGTCCGGTGGCCGGCGCCGGCCTTGTCGTCGGCCTGGAGAATACGCTTGCCACCTCCGGCTTCCCGGTGACCATCGCCACCGGGCTGATCTTCATGATCTGCGTGCTGATCTTTAGGCGCGGGATTGTCGGGGAGATTTATGCAAGATGGCTGGGGCGCGCCGAAGCCGGCAGCGACACGCATTGATGCCATGAGCGATCAACTGGCGACGTCAGGAATTAGGCCGCGCGCTTCGGTTCGACCGCAAATGGACTGAGCCCGAGCCAGGTTTGCATCTTCCTGCCGATGGCCTTGTCGCCGGTCAGGACGACCTTCACGCCGGCCGTCTCGACGGTCAGCAGGCCCATCCAGATTGCGGTCATCGTATGGAGATCGGTCGACACGTAGAGGTCGACCTCGAAGCCCGGATCGTACCAGCAAAGATCGACCTCGCCGTGCTTCTCGACGATCAGCCACCACGAGCGTTTCGAAGCCGGGAGATCCTGATACAGAAATTGTATCACGGTTCTTCCCTCGGGCAGCGGCGAGGGGTTCAGATTACGCCGCATATCCCACATCAGCAGGGACGGATCGAGGTTCTTCAACGACAGCCGCGACTCGACCCATTTCTGTCCCCAAAAGCCCATTGCCTCGACGACCGGGCGCAAATCGCGTCCCGCCTCGGTCAACCGATAGTCGAAGATACCCTTCTCGCCGGGGACTTCCCGGCGCTCCACGATCCCCGCCAGCTCCAACTCCTTCAGCCGTTGTGACAGAAGGGTCGGCGACATTTTCGGCACGCCACGGCGCAGGTCGTTGAAGCGGGTCGAGCCTGCCACCAGCTCGCGCATCAGCACCATCGTCCAGCGGGTGCACAGCACCTCGGCGGCCATCGATAGCGGGCAGAACTGCTTGTATCCGTGCTGGGCCATGATCTGTGTCCTCCCTCGAAGTTGGGTGGAACATTAGACGTTCATGAATGAAGCGGCGAGTACAGAAACTGTACCGGCCCGGTACAGATCGCGGACTGGTTGGCGCGAGCCCTGCCGTGCGAGCCGTTTTGGCCGACGCACGGGATACCCTGTGCGCAGCAACCAGGAGACTGACCATGACTGCTTACCTTATCGCGGATATCAAGGTGAAAGATCCGAAATGGATACCGGACTACGCCGCGACCGTGCACGACCTCGTTCACAAGCACGGCGGCAGATATCTGGCGCGCAGCGGCAATGTGAAGACGCTCGAGGGCAAGCCGCTCGACACGACGCTGATCGCCCTGATGGCCTTCCCGTCGGAAGCGGCGGCGCACGCCTTCACCAGCGATCCGGCCTACGCCCCCTTCGTGTCGGCCCGCCAGGGCGGCAGCGACAGCCGCTTCCAGCTGATCGACAACACCGACCTGGCCGGAACGATTTCGTACCTGCCGAAGGGATGATCGGCAGCCGCCGCATCCAATCCGGGATCATCAAGCACAAACAGCTACGGCGCTTGCCTGTCGCGCCGCCGTATTGTCGGCGGCCGGCCAGCCGTGCTTTTCAGGAAGAACGGAACGAAAATGACACCACACTTTTGTAACAGGCTTCTCATGGCAGCGGCCGCGCTGACGGCCTTTACGACCTTCGCCCAGGCGCATCAGGACGCAGCTGCGTCCGTGTCCGGCGCCAGCCCGCTGGCCGACAAGGTGCGAGCGGCCAACAGCCGGTTTCTCGACGTCAAGGCCGCTACGGCCGAGGGCTATGCGCCCATTCCTTGCGCCAGCGGCGTCACCGGCGGCGCCATGGGCATCCACTACGTCAACGGCGAGTATCTGAAGGACGACAAGATCGATATCGCCCGTCCGGAAGCGGTCATGTACGAGCCGATGGCCGACGGCGCGCTGAAGCTGGTGACGGTCGAATACATCACCTCGAAGGGACCGGCGTCGCTCGACGGCCAGCTGTTCAACTTCAACAGCGCGCCCAATCGCTACGGTCTGGGCGAGTTCTACGAACTGCATGTCTGGGCCTGGAAGGGCAACCCGACCGGCACCTTTGCCGACATGAACCCGAAAGTGTCGTGCGAACACGCGGCGTCGCCGACCCAGTAGACGCTGGAGATCGGCGAAAGCCAGGACGACAGCCGATCTCCCCCTTGTTGGGGAGGTCGGCAGCTTTGGCGCCTCACTCCACCGGCACTTCCAACCCTACCTTCACCCGATCCATCGCGACAAACGTCCGGAACCGTTTCACATTGTTGTTCTCGAAGAACAGCCGCCGGGTCAGCGCTTCGTAGTCGGCCATCGTCGCCACGGTGACGACGAGGATGAAATCGGCCTCGCCGGTGACGTAATAGCATTGCTGCACCTCGGGCACTTCGGCAAAGCCGCGCTTGGCGGCATCGATCAGCTCGGCGCGCTCGCTCTCCACCTCGAGCTCGACGAAGATGGTGATCGGATGGCCGACCTTGGCCGGATCGACCAGCGCGACATTGGCGCGGATGACACCGGTCTCCTCCATGCGCTTGATGCGCCGCTGCACGGCCGGCGCCGAGAGGTTCACTGCTTCGCCGATCGCGCGCTGCGGCGTGGTGTTGTCCTTCTGCAGGATGGCGAGAATGGCGCGGTCGAAGGCGTCGAGGTCGGGCAAAACAGGCATGGCAGCGTTCCAGACGAAACAAACTTGCATTTCAAGCGCCAAAACAGAGCGCTTCTCTCGCCTCGCTTGCAATAAATTTCAACGCATCGAGATGGAGAAAGGCCGACCCATGTTCCTGCTCAACCGCCACCCGGATCATCGCCAGTCGCTGACCGAGGAAGACGCCGCGACGCTTGGGCTCGCCGGCGCCGGGGAGGCCGAGCGCTTCCTTGCCGCGCGCGACAACAATGCCGAGACGCCGCTTCATGCCTTGCCGGCGCTGGCGGGCGAACTCGGCATCGGCGCCCTTTACCTCAAGGACGAGGGCAAGCGCCTTGGCCTCGGCAGCTTCAAGGTGCTCGGCGGCGCCTATGCCGTCATGCATCTGGTGCTGGAGGAGGCCGGCAGGCTGCTAGGCCGCGCCGTCGATGTCGAGGAACTGCACAAGCCGGAGGTGAGGGCGATCGCCGCGCAAATGACCTTCGCCTGCGCCACCGACGGCAATCATGGACGCTCGGTGGCGCAGGGCGCCGGCCTTGTCGGCGCGCGCTCCGTCATCTTCGTCCATTCGGGCGTCAGCAACGAACGCGTGGCGGCCATCGCCCGCTTCGGCGCCGAGATGGCGCGCGTTGCCGGCGACTACGACCAGTCGGTCAGGGAAGCCGCCCGCGTCGCCGCCGAGCGCGGCTGGACCGTCGTCTCCGACACCTCCTGGCCGGGCTATGAGCGCATTCCGGGACTGGTGATGCAGGGCTATACCGTGATCGTGGGCGAAGCGCTGAAGCGTTTGCCTGGGCCGCCCACCCACGTCTTCCTGCAGGCTGGCGTCGGCGGCTTCGCCGCGGCGGTGGCCGGCCATCTCGCCATCAGGCTTGGCGAGGATCGGCCGAAGACAATCGTGGTCGAGCCCGCGCGGGCGGCGTGCGTCTACGCCACCGCCAAGGCCGGCCGCCCGGTGGCCATCGCGCACAGCAAGCCCACGGTGATGGCGATGCTCGAATGCTATGAGCCGTCCTTGGTCGCCTGGCGGGTGCTGTCGCGGATCGGCGATGCTTTCATGACGGTCGAGGAAGAGGATGCGATCTCGGTGATGAACCGCCTGGCGCGACCCAAGGCGAATGATCCGGCGATTGTCTCCGGCGAGAGCGGCGGGGCGGGGCTCGCCGGCCTGATCCGCGCTGCCGGCGACAGGAAGATACGGGCGGCGCTCGGTCTCGACTTCAGCTCCCGCGTGCTGATCGTCAACTCCGAAGGCGCGACGGATCCCGGCCGCTATGCCGAGCTGGTCGGCATGGCGCCGGACGAAGTCGCAAACGCAAGGCAGCCGGCATGAGCAATCTGACGATTAACGCCGACCGGCTTCTAGGCCGTATCGAGGAACTCGGCGGCATCGGCCGCGACGCTCAGGGACGGCTCGTGCGCGTCGCCGCTTCCGACATGGACAAGCTTGGCCGCGACCGCCTCGTCGGCTGGCTGGAAGAGGCAGGGCTTGAGGTCGCCGTCGACCGCATCGGCAACATTTTCGGCATCTGGAAGGATGGCGCCAACGAAAGCCGGGCGCCGCTCTTGCTCGGCTCCCACATCGACACGGTGATCGACGCCGGCATCTATGACGGCTGCTATGGCGTGCTTGCCGGCCTCGAAGCGATCGAGAGCCTGAAGGAGGCCGGCTTCGCGCCGGCGCGCCCGCTCGTCGTTGCCGCCTTCACCAATGAGGAGGGCGTGCGCTTTTCGCCCGACATGATGGGTTCGCTGGTCTTTGCCGGCGGCCGCGACCTCGGGGAAGCGCTGGCCTCGGTCGGCACCGACGGCACGGTGCTGGGCAAGGAGCTTGAGCGCATCGGCTATGCCGGTAACCACGAGCCCGGCTTCCTCAAGCCGCATGCCTATGTCGAATTGCATGTCGAACAGGGGCCGGTGCTCGAACGCGAAGGCATCGCCGTCGGCGCGGTCGAAAACCTGCAGGGCATTTCGTGGCAGGGCGTCACCATCGACGGCGAGGCCAACCATGCCGGCACCACGCCCATGTCGATGCGCCGCGATGCCGGCGTCGCCGCCGCGCGGGTGATCGGCTTTCTCGCGGACCGGGCCAGTGCGTCGTCGACGCGCACGGTCGCGACCGTCGGCACCATCGCTTTCGAGCCCAACGCCATCAACGTCATCCCGTCGCGGGCGACCTTCACCATCGACCTGCGCGACCCGGTCGAAACGCACCTTCGCGAGGAGGAAACCGCGCTCGCCACGTTCCTCGACCAGCTTGCCGCAAGCACCGGTGTCACCATCCATGCCGAAAGCCTGGCGCGATTCGAGCCGGTGACCTTCGATGCCCGCATCGTCTCGCTGATCGAGGATGGCGCCAAGGCCGCCGGCCTTTCGTGCCGGCGCATGACCTCGGGCGCCGGACACGACGCGCAGATGATCGCGCGCATCGCGCCGTCGGCGATGATCTTCGTGCCGAGCCGGGGCGGCATCAGCCACAACCCGGCCGAGTTCACCGCCGCCAGCGAACTTGTTGCCGGCGCCAACATTCTGCTCAGCGTCGCCGCCAGGCTGGCGGCCGATTGACAGGGGGCGGGCGTCTACGGCGTTTCGGCGGCAGGCCGTCAGGCCAATACCACCAAAAATAGTCAAGTTGACTATATCGAGTCCTTCCGAAGCGAACATTCGGCGACATCCAATTGAAACAAACTTCAATCACTTAGCCAATTAAAGCGCGCGGAATCGCGCCGGAATCGCATCCGCCAACAGAATTCAGTGCCTAGCAGGAAGACTAGCATGCTGCTTCTCAACCAACGCCCAGAACACAACCAGCCGTTGGTTGCCGCCGATGCCGAGTCCCTCGGCATGGCCGGCGGCGCGCGGGCCGAGCATTACCTCAAGGCGCGCGACAACGATGCGGAAACGCCGCTGCATGCCTTGCCGGCGCTGGCCCAGACGCTCGGCATCGCGGCGCTTCACGTCAAGGATGAGGGTCAGCGTCTTGGCCTGGGCTCCTTCAAGGCGCTGGGCGGCGCCTATGCCGTTATGCGGCTGGTGCTGGAGGAGGCCGGCAAGTGGCTCGGGCGCGATGTCGATATCAGTGAGATAAACGACGCCAGGGTGCGCGAGATCGCGTCGAGCATGATCTTCGTCTGCGCCACCGACGGCAACCACGGCCGCTCCGTGGCGCAGGGCGCCAGTCTCGTCGGCGCTCGCTCGGTGATCTTCGTCCATGCCGGCGTAAGCCGCGAGCGTGTCGCGGCCATCGCCCGCTTCGGCGCCGAGATCGTCGAGGTCGAAGGCGGCTATGACCATGCGGTGCGCGAAGTCGCCCGCGTCGGCGCCGAGCGCGGCTGGAAGATCGTCTCCAACACGTCCTGGCTGGGCTATGAGCGCGTCCCCGGACTGGTCATGCAGGGCTATACGGTGATCGTGCGCGAGACGTTGCGGCGCATGGCCGAGCCGCCCACGCATGTCTTCCTGCAGGCCGGCGTCGGCGGCTTTGCCGCGGCGGTCGCCGGCCATATGGCTGTCATGCTTGGCTCCAGGCGGCCGAAGGCCGTGGTGGTGGAGCCGCGGCGCTCGGCCTGCGTCTACGCTTCGGTTGAGGCCGGACGTCCGGCAACGATCGCAAATCAGGAGTCGACCGTGATGACGATGCTCGAATGCGCCGAGCCGTCCTTGGTCGCCTGGCGCGTGCTGGCGCGCGTCGGCGATGCCTTCATGACGGTGGAAGAGGAGGACGCGGTCGCGGTGATGAAGCGGCTGGCGCGGCCTCTGGGCAACGATCCGGCCATCGTCTCCGGCGAAAGCGGCGGAGCAGGCCTCGCCGGGCTGGTCCGCGCCGCAGGCGACAGGCACATGCGCGCGGCGCTCGGCCTCGATGCGCATTCGCGCGTGCTCGTCATCAACTCGGAGGGCGCGACCGACCACGGCCGCTTTGCCGAGCTGGTCGGGATGGCGCCGGAAGAAGTGTTCCTGCAGACTGCGTGAAAGCAATTCAGGACAAGTGCGGGCCGGTTTTCCGTCCGGGATTGCGTCGAGAAAAGAGCAATTCCAGGAAAAGTGCGCAGCCGTTATGCTCGGCGACTTCGCCGTAGCCTTCCGGAATTGGGTCGAGAAAAGGGGCTTGAGGGGCGACGATGGCTGAACTCGACCAACAGGCTTTGCACAGCGAGATGACGGCGTGGCGGCGCGATCTCCATGCCCATCCCGAGTTCGGCTTCGAGGAAAAACGCACAGCCGCGTTCGTCGCGCAAAAGCTGCGCGACTTCGGACTTGAGGTGGCCGAAGGCGTCGGCGGCACCGGTGTCGTCGGCACGCTGACCCGCGGCAGCGGCAACCGCGCCATCGCACTGCGCGCCGACATGGATGCGCTGCGCATCGCCGAACAGGGCACGCAAGTCTGGCGCTCGCAAACATCCGGCACCATGCATGCCTGCGGCCATGACGGCCACACCGCGATGCTGCTCGGCGCGGCAAAGCTGCTTGCCGCCGAAGGCGGCTTCGACGGCACGGTGCGCTTCATCTTCCAGCCGGCCGAGGAATGGGGCAGGGGCGCGCTGGCTATGCTGGACGACGGCCTGCTCGAGCGCTTTCCCTTCGAGGAGATATTCGGGCTGCACAACATGCCGGGCCTGCCCATCGGCCATTTCGAAACCCGCGGCGGTCCGGTCATGTCGGCCGAGGATAATTTCGAGATCGTGCTCAAAGGCCTCGGTGGCCACGCGGCGCGGCCGCATGCCGGCCGGGAGACGCTGGTCGCCGCCTGCGCGCTGGTGGTCAACCTGCAGACCATCGTCTCGCGGCGCCTGAGCCCGGCCGACATCGGCGTCGTCTCGGTGACCGAGCTCATCACCGACGGCGTCCGCAACGCGCTGCCGGGGCTGGCGCGCATCCTCGGTGATTGCCGCAGCTTCCGGCCCGAGGTGAGCGCCGCGATCGAAAAGGAGATGCGCCGCATCGCCGAGGGCACGGCGCAGGCCTATAACGTCGCGGCTGAAGTCGCTTACACCCGCGAGTTCGTGCCTTTGATCAACGACGCGGCGCTGGTGGACGAGGCGCTTGCGGCGGCCCGTACGGTGCTGGCCGACGACGTGGTTCGCGTCGCTGCCGAGCCCATGACCGCCTCGGAGGATTTCGCCCGCTTCCTCGACCAGGTCCCCGGTTGCTTCGTCTTCATGGGCAATGGCGGCACCGCGCCGCTGCACAACCCGGCCTATGATTTCAACGACGAGGGCCTGCTGCACGGCGCGCGGTTTCATGCGGCGGTGGTGAGGAGACGGCTGGGCGGTTAGCCATCTCCCCCCTTGTGGGGGAGATGCCCGGCAGGGCAGAGGGGGCGCTGTCCCGCCAGCGTTTCAGGCTGTCGCAGGCGAACAGCTTTGCCAGCAGCCTTGATCGAAATTCCTGCAACGCCGCGATCCTTCACGCCCCCCTCTGGCCTGCCGGCCATCTCCCCCACAAGGGGGAAGATTGGCTGAACCGCCCCGGTAACTCTTTCTTCTCTGCTTTCATGCAGTATTGCCGGGACAGGACGGCAAGAACAAAGAATGGCGGACGACGATAAACGCAACGGCAAGTTCTGGGCGCTGGCGCTCGACCGGGCTCATCTCGGCCTATGGGACTGGAATCTGTCGACCGGCGATTGCTACTATTCGCCGACCTGGTCGAAGATGCTGGGCTATGAAGCTGGCGAACTCGCCAACACGCCCGATCTCTGGCTGAAGCTTACCCATCCCGACGATCGCCAGCGCGCGCAGGAGAGCGGCGACCGGCATATTGCGGGCATCGTCGATTCCATCGAGACCGAGCTGCGCCTGCGCCACAAGGACGGCCATTGGATCTGGGTGCTCGACCGCGGCGGCATTGTCGAGCGCGACGCCGACGGCAAGCCGCTCAGGCTGATGGGCGTGCAGACCGACATCACCCGGCAGAAAGAGGCGGAGGCGGCGCTCGAGCAGGTCAATGTCCGCTTCCGTCTTGCGCTTGCCGCCAGCGGCACCGGCATCTGGCACCACGATATCGGCACCAGGAAAAGCTATTGGGACGCGCGCACGCGCGAGATATTCGGCCTCGTTGCCGATACCGATGAGGTGGCGGCCGACCTGTGGCACACCTACCTTCATCCTGATGACAAGGACGCCGCCGAGCGGGCCCACAAGATCGAGCCCGGCTCGAGCAGCGTCGTCGCCTCGCAATACCGGATCGTCCTGCGTGACGGCCAGGTCCGCCATGTCGAGTCGCTGGTGCGTTTCATTGCCGGCGTCGGCTCGGCCGGCCAGATTTTGGGCACGGTGCGCGACATCACCGAGGAGAAGAGGCGCGCCGAGGAGCTTGCCTTCGCCGCGCGTCACGACGCCCTGACCGGGCTGCTCAACCGTTCGGCCTTCGACCGGCTGCTTGCCGAGAACATCGCCATGGCTGGGCGGCTGCCGCTTGCCGTGTTCTATGTCGACCTCGACTACTTCAAGGCGCTCAACGACTATGCCGGCCATGCCGCCGGAGACCTGGCGCTGAAGAGCGTCGCGGCTGGCATACTCGCCAGCCTGCCCGTGTCGGCGCAGGCGGCCCGCCTCGGCGGCGACGAATTCGCGCTGCTGGTGCCGAACTGCAATGACGCCTGTGCCGAGCACCTTGCCCGCGCGGTGCTCGCCGCGGTGCGCAACGCCGATCTCGGCTCTGCCATCACCTCGCGCAGGCTTGCCGCCAGCATCGGCATCGCCTTCGTGCGCGACCGCAACATGACGGTGGCCGACGCGCTCGCCTGCGCCGACGATGCCTGCTACGCCGCCAAGGCCGGCGGTCGGGACCGCTTCGCGGTGTTTTCGCCGGAAACGACGTCGGGCGCCGGCGGCCTCAACGCCGCTCGGCTGGCCGCCGACCTGGTCGACGCGATGGACGACGGCCGGCAGAAGCTGTTCGGCCAGGAGATCCACCGGCTCGGCCGGCCATGGGAAGACAGCCGCCACGTCGAGGTGCTGGCCAGGCTCGTGGCTCGCAACGGCAAGATGATCCCGCCCGGCGATTTCATGCCGGTCGCCGAACGCTTCGGCCTTGCCGCCCGGCTCGACCGCTGGATCATCCGCACCGCGCTGACGCGCCACGGCGAGGCGATGCGCGCGGGCGCCATCTCGCTCGACTTCAACCTGTCGGCGCAGACGCTTTCCGATCCGCAGCTCTGGGATTTCGTCGACGAGGCCATCGCCGACAGTGGCGCGCCGGCGTCGGCCATCGGCTTCGAGATCACCGAGACCGCCGCCGTCACCAATTTCGATGCCGCGGCGGAGTTCGTGCGCAAGGCGAGGCAACGCCGCTGCCGCGTCAGCCTCGACGATTTCGGCGCCGGCATGAGTTCGTTCGAATATCTCAGGCGCTTCCCCATCGACGCCATCAAGATCGACGGTTCCTTCGTCGAGCACATCGCCGAAAGCCGGTTCGACCGTGAGATCGTTTCGGCGATCACCGGCATCGCCCGCTCGATGGGCGCCGCGGTGGTGGCCGAAAAGGTCGAGGAGAAAAACGCGCTGGAGATTCTCATGGGCATGGGCGTCGCCTATGGCCAGGGCTATTTCCTGCACCGGCCCGAGCCGCTGGAAGCGATCGTTGCAAGGGCGACGGGCGGCGCGTTGGGAATGCGGGCTGGTTAAGCGTCTCCTCCGTCGGGGGAGAGATCAGCCACCCATCAGCCACCGCAACGCTCCGGCCGAAGCCACCCCGACCACCACCGTCGGCAGCATCGACAGCCTCGTCGCGGCAAGCACGGTTATGGCGAGCGCGGCTAGGTCGGCCGGGTTCTTCGAGACGAAGTCCGGCGCGATCACCGAGATCAGCACGCAGCCGGGGGCGGCCTCCATCACCGCCATGGCGCGCGGGCTGAGCGTGCGATTCCTCAAGACCACATAGCCGCCAATGCGGGTGAGGTACGTCACGCCGGCCATCGCCAGGATGGCGAGCACGGTCATCGGATCGATCATCTCTCACCTGCCAGGAACCACGCGGCCACCAGGCCGGACAGCGCGCCGGCCGCCACATACCAGGCGCCGGGGACGACGAGATAGACGAGCGCCGCCACCACCAGGCTGACCAGCCAGGGCCGGGCCGCGGCAAAGCCCTTCCACATGCCGCGAAGCAGCACCAGGAAGACGGCCGGGAAGGCCATTGCAAAGCCGTATGTCTCGACGTCGCCAAGCACCGGCCCGAGTGCCGCGCCGCAAGTCGTGAACGCCACCCAGGCGAGGTAGAAGGGAAGGCCGGCGCCCAGATAGAAAGGCAGGCTGAAGGCCGGCCGCAGGCCGGCGGCGGCGCGGCGCTGTGCATCGGCCAGGCCCACGGCCCAGCTCTCGTCGCACATCAGGAACAGCGCCGGAAACACCTGTCGCTTCGGCAGATGCTTGATGAACGGTGCAAGTGCCGCGCCCATCAGGAAATGCCGGCTGTTGACCAGGAAGGTGATGGCAGCGATCAGCAGGATATGCGGCGGCGAGGTCCAGAGCTGGATGGCCGCGAATTCCGAGCCACCGGCGAAGTTGAGCCCGGTCATCAGCGGCACCTCGACGACGCCGAGGCCTTTCTGGGAGGCCTGCGCGCCAAGCACCAGCGCGTAGGGGATGATGCCGAGCAGCACCGGCGTCGAGGCGGCGAGCCCGCGCCGGAATTCGGCGCCGCGGCCATTGCCGGTTTGCTCCCCGGCAAGGGCGATCTCGGAAATGCTCATGACTTTGCCTTCGGCTGGCTTCGCGGCCGCCGTTCTCCCGGTCGGTTGTCGGTTATCGGTTGCCGGACCATAGCCGAAACGCCCGGCAATCGGGTTGCGAAGATACGCCGTTTCTGCAAATATTTGGTATCAGATGGCGTATTTTGACGGAAGGTTGGAATCTGACACCATGAAGCTGGATGAGACCGACAGGCGCATCCTTCGCGCCTTGCAGCGCGACGGGCGCATGGCCAACAACGATCTAGCCAGGGAGGTGGGCCTTTCGCCGTCGCCCTGCCTGCGCCGCGTCAAGCTTTTGGAGGAGGCCGGCGTCATCGATCGCTATGTCGCGGTTCTCAATCCGGCCAAGATCGGCCGCGGCCAGACCTTCTTCACCCGCATCTGGCTGAAGCAGCAGGACGAGGACACGATCGAGCATTTCGCCGCCGAGGTGGCGAAGTTCCCGGAAGTGATGGAGTGCTATCTGATGCTGGGCGACTGCGACGCCATGGTGCGGATCGTCGCCGCCGGCATCGACGATTACCGCCGCTTCCAGTCGGAGCATCTAAGCCGCATCAGGGGCGTGCAGAACGTCAAGACGGACGTGCCCAGCCAGACGATCAAGCAGACGTCCGAGATGCCGCTGTAAGGGGCTTTTCCCATCTCCCTGTTCAACTGGAAGAAGGTGCTCCAAGGGCGGATGAGGGGTGGCGCGGCGTTCGGCGTCCCGAGAGCTTGGCGCCAGCAACGACAAACTCGAGCGGCAGTTCTGCCCTCATTGCCCTGCCGGGCATTTCTCCCCGTATAGTCACGGGGAGAAATGGGGGGCGGCGCCGCCGATTTCGCCAATTGCGGACGCCTGCAATCCAATCGCCATCGCTAATGCGCGTGGCTTTCATTCCTCTTGCGCGTCGCAGCCGCCTTCTTGGCCGACGCCGAACGCGCGGCCGCGGAGCGCTCGCCGGAGGCCTTGCCGCCCGTCCTGCCGCCCTTGTGCGCGGCCGGATTGCCGGTGTGCTTGCCGCGACCGGAGCCGCCTTCCTTCTTGCCGCCGCCGTCATCCTTGTTGACGGTCGCCCAGGCCCGCCGCTCGGCTTCCTTCTCGGAGACGCCGCGCTTCTCGTAACCTTCGGCGATGTGGTCGGCCTTGCGTTCCTGCTTGTCGGTGTATTTCGATTTCTCGCCACGTGGCATTTGTTTGCTCCTTGTTGCCCTGAGTGTATTCGGCCTCAGGAACGCTTCTTCTTGGCGACGTCGCCGAGGTCGGACCGTTCCGGATCCTTGTTGTTCTCGCCGGCCGCGTCGCGGTTCCTGTCGGGATCGTCCTTCGGCCTCAGATAACCGGGTGGGCGGTTGCCCTTCGGGCCCTCCCAGCGCGGCCATTGTTCGGTTGTTCCGGGCCGTCCTGGACGTGGTTCGTTGCTCATGGTCTGCCTCGCTTTCGATTTGTAGGGAGGGTCAGCCCTCCGCTTTCATGGTCCGTGCGATCTCGAGCAGCTTGTCGCGGTCGTGCCCGTGCTCGCGTATCAACTCCCGCGCCTGCTTCGGCGAAAGATCGGTGTGCTCCGCCAGGAAGCGCACATCGGGATCGTCGCCGCCCTTGGTCGGCAAATTGCCGGTTGCCGGCGCATCGGCGGCGCCCGGCCGGTTCGGTATATTGTTATTCGCCTGAGTCATCGCAGGGCTCCTTCGATTTCCGCCGTATCAGTTCGCCGTCTGCTTGCGGCGTGCTTGCTTCTTGCGGCGCAGCACCTCGTCGGTGCCGACGATGTCCTTCGAGCCGCCGGTGATCGCGGTCGAGACCACGGCTGGCGGATCGCTCGCTGGAAAGGAGTCCTCAAGACCGGACTGCAACTGCTCTTCCAGCGTGTCCGGATCTTCCGAACGGCCCTCGGCGCGGCGTCCGTCGATTTCTTCCAGATCTTGCTTGGCGTCGGGATGCTCGCGCGCATTGCGCAGCGTCGACACCACGAGCTCGACGGCGAATTCCTTCATCTCCTCGCCCTGCGGCGCGGCGACGTCGGTCTCCTCGATCAGCCGCACCAGCGATTGTTCGAGCTTGTCCAGTTCGCGCGTGCCCTGGCACAGCGCCAGTTTCTGCGCCAACGAGTGGATCAGCAACGGGCCGAAGGTCGAATAGGCCCGCATGCGGGTCTCATCGACGCGTTCGGGATGAAGTGTATGCAAGGACATCGGTGCCTCCGTGTAACGTCCTGCGGCGACGGCTTCGCTTGAGGCCGATCCCTAAGGGAACTGGAGGAGGGGGAAGAGGTTCCATCCGGGCTGAAGTCGCGGGACAGCTGGAAGTCGCCGGACAGAAAAATGGCGTCCGCGAACGCGGACGCCATTTTGAACTCAGCGCTGACCGCCTTTGCGGCCTGCCTCGGAGGCGCGCTGGGGGTCTTCGGCGAAGTTGCCGCTGCCACCTCGATGCTGGCCGGCGCTGCGCTGACCCATGTTGCGGTCCTCGGCCTGCTGCTGCCCGCTGCCGCGATGCTGGTCTTCGCGGTTCTTGTGGCTCTGCTGGCCGGCCTTGACGTGCTGTTCGTGGGTTCCGCCTTGATTGGGCATATCGAATTCTCCGTTGATTCGGATTTTTGTTGAGGGTGAATTCAAGGACGCGTCAACATCCCTGAGTAAGGAGAACAGGTGCCGGCAACCGATGTTCCGGCCGAAACATTTCGTGACTCGGTCAGACTGAAGTCCGACCCGGCCAGCGCATTGGGCTGGCCTGTGCAACCAAATCTCTTTTTGGGAATTGGTGAGCGGCCGACGAAAAAGCCCCCTCCATCGCCGGCCGTCAATGGTGCCCGCCGGTCGCCCCCCGCGCAATTCCGGCGGGCACCAATATCCATAAACAAGAAGGCCGCGCAGCCGGCTTCGGAGCGAGAGACGTTTTGACCTATATCTCTGCAAAGCCCGCCCGGCAGGATGCCGAAAGCCTGCCTGCCAACGACAACCAGCGTACCACCCGTATCGATCTTTCGTTCCTCGATATCATCAACGACGAGGACGAGGTCGCCGACATTGCCAGACGCGCGGAGCGTCTCGGCCACGCCGCGCTCATTGCAATGGCAATCGGCCTTGCGGCCCTGCCGTTGCTCTACCTAGTGCTGGTATAAGCCCGGCTGGCCGGCCGCTTGGCCGGCCGGCGCCATCTGCCGGAAAGCGTGTCGCTATCTTCTGGAGAAGATGGAGAAGAGGGCGTCATCTTCCGGAGAAGAAGGCGTCGAGCGTGGCCGCCGTTTCGATCGGCGACTCCTCCGGAAAGAAGTGGCCGCCGGGCATCGCTCCGCCGCTGGTATCGTCGGCCCAGTTCCGCCATATGCCCAGCGGTCCGTCTTCGTCCCGATACCATTCGGCCAGCGCCCCGTGTTCGCTCCACAGCGCCAGCACGGGGCAGCATATGCGCCGGCCGGCCTCCCGGTCCGCATGGTCGTGCACACGGTCGAGCGAAGCCGCCGCGCGATACTCTTCGCAGATGGCGTGAATATGCGCCGGATCGCGCAGGGCATCGACATAGGCCTGCCGCACGCCGGGCGGGAACGCGTCGGCTGCGGATCCCCAGCCGGAAAGGGCATTGTCGAGGATGGCTTCGGCCGCCGCCGCCAGTATCGTCTCCGGCAGGGGCTCAGGCTGCGCCAGCAGCGACCACGGCCAAAAGCTTAGCGCCAGCCTCGCATCGGCCCGGTCCCAGGCTTCGGCGGTAGGGACGATGTCGAGGACGGCGAGCTTCTCGACGCGGTCCGGATGATCGAGCGCCAGCCGGTAGGCGACGCGCCCGCCGCGATCATGGCCGGCGACCAGGAAACGTTTGAAGCCGAGTTCTTCCATAAGCATGACCATGTCGGCGGCCATGGCGCGCTTGCCGTAGGCCGCATGGTCGGCGGCCGATGGCGGGCAGGAGCTTTGCCCATAACCGCGCAGATCGGCGCAGACGACGGTGAAATCCCGCGCCAGGCTGGGCGCCACGTCGCGCCACATCGCATGCGTCTGGGGAAAGCCGTGCAGCAGGAGCAGGCCCGGCCCGCTGCCGCCATGGCGGGCGAAGATACGCGCCCCGCCGGTGTCGATTTCCGATGCCTCAAAATCGGCGAACATGCTTGCCTCCGGCGGGGTGCGGCGCTGAGGGTCAAAGGCCTCAGTTCCAGGTCGAGTCCAGCGTCAGCGACGCCTCGAAGATCTGTGCCTTCTCGGTGCGCAGCTTCACGGTGATCTTCAACTGTTCGGTCCCGGGTGCCTCGTCTCGGGCGATGTCCTGCAGGATGCGCAACGCCTCAAGGCGGGCGCGCTCGCGGTTGGCAAAAAGCTGCCCCTGGTCGTCAACCTGGCCATGCTCGGCGTTATAGAGGTCAAAGTAATAGCGTTCCATCGATGATCCACTCCAGGCGATTCGCAAGTTCAATCCCTGGCCGCGATCATGGTTCCAAGCGGTTGATCCTGAGGGGAAATCCGAAGCGCGTCCGCCCTTCCTGCGCGGTCGCCCGCAACCGGCCCCGCCCTGCGGCGTTAGCTGTTGCGGATGGAGAACCCCGAATGCTGGAATCGCTCTACCTCAACCTCGGCCAGCATGATGCCTTGTCGGAACAAGAGAAGGCGCTGCTCGCCGACGCCATGTCGCTCGAAAGATACGTCGCCGCCGGCGAGGATATCGTCACGGAAGGCACGCGGCCGATCTACAGCACGCTGATCGTCGACGGGCTCGCCGCCCGCTACAAGGTGCTGGAGGATGGCGGACGCCAGTTCACCTCGCTGCAGCTCGCCGGCGATTTCGTCGACCTGCACGCCTTCCTGCTTAAAACGATGGATCACGGCATCGTCGCGCTCTCGCCTTGCCACGTGCTGGCCGCCGAGCACGGCAAGCTGAAGACGATCACCGAGCAGGCGCCGCACCTCACCCGGCTGTTGTGGCTCGACACGCTGGTCGATGGCGCCATTCACCGCGAGTGGATCGTGGCCATGGGCCGGCGCTCCAAGATCTCCCACCTCGCGCATCTGATATGCGAGATCTTCGTCAGGCTGCAGGTGGTGAAAAAGACCCGCGAGATGAGCTTCCATCTGCCGCTCTCGCAGGCCGAGCTCGCCGATGTGCTCGGCCTCTCCGTTGTCCATATGAACCGGGTCATCGGCACCCTGCGCCGCATGAACGTGATCAACTGGACGAGCCATATGATCACGATCCTCGACTGGGAGCGGCTGGTTATGATCGCCGAATTCGATCCAACCTATCTCAGCATGACGCGCGAACCGAGATAGGCATCTAGCTGGGCGGGGTCTTGGAGCGCGACCACAACTGGTCCAGCATGGTGAGCGCGGCACTCGGCTGGGCAGGCCTCAGCAAGCCTTGCTGCGCGGCGACCTTCTTGAATGCGGCAAAGGCGATGGCTGGACGGCAGGTGCCCGCGATCGCGTCGTCCACCAGCCGGACCGCTTCGAGATAGGCTGGCGCCTCCTTGTTCTTCCATGTGCCTCCGAGCGCCTTCTTGGCCTCCGCGACGGTGGTGACCACCATCGTGCCGCCGCTGACGAAGCGTATGGTGAGGGGCAGGAAACGGCTCATCGGTCTTTCACCATCCGAGCCATTCGCGCGTGCGCCAGGCTAGGCCGACAAAGGGCGCGGCCGTGATCATGGCGGCGGCGAGGATAAAAAGCGGGCTGTTGATAGACAAGGATTTCATGTTTCACCGTAAGAATTTCGGATGGCGATAAACGATGACTTCGCCAGTCGGTTGCATCCGGCCGGCCAGTCCGAGGCTACAAATTTTGAGGCTACATATTGCTCGCGGGCCGGGTCGGCGGCGCCGGCCGGTGCGGCGGACGCGGGCGCGGCCTGAGCGGCACATCCGCCAGCGAGGCCCGGATCACCCTGATGGGGATTGGCGGCGCGGCGCCGCGCCGGCGCAGCAATGCGACCGAGAGGCTGCCGATGAGAGTTCGAACGTCCATGGGACTCCTCCTGAAGAGTCCCCCCAATGACAAAAGGTTAGCACCACGGCCGGGCGGCCGCATTTAACTTTGATGTATGTCCAGGCGTCTCGGCGAGGGCCAACCTTTTCCGTTGGCATGCGTTGTCCTCTGAAAAGGAGACCACCATGCCGACCACCAGCCGAACGAAAACCGACACGCCCAAAAAATCATCCGCCGGCAAGAAGACAGATACGGCCAAGACCGCGCGCAGGCAGCGCGGCGTCCAGCGCAAGGTCGATGCCACGGACCGCGGCAAGCCGAAGCCGAAAGCCCCGGGCGCCATGCAGGCCGGTGCCCGAAGATATCCCACGCCGCCTTTCCCAAGGCAGCATCACCCCAAGCCCGGCGAGGAATGGGCGATCGAGCCGGCGCCGCTCTATGACGCACCGTTCTGGCAAGGCTCCGGCAAGCTCAAGGACAAGGTCGCGCTGGTCACCGGCGGCGATTCCGGCATCGGCCGCGCGGTGGCCGTGCTGTTCGCGCGCGAGGGCGCCGATGTCGCCATCGTCTATCTCAGCGAGGATCGCGACGCCAAGGCGACGAAGCAGGCGGTGGAGGCGGAGGGCAGGCGTTGCATCACCTTGCGCGGCGACGTCGCCAAGCGCGGCTTCTGCCGCAAGGCGGTGGCTGAGACGGTGAAGGCTTTCGGCAGGCTGGACGTGCTGGTCAACAACGCCGCCTTCCAGGTCCACTCGGCCGACTTCGCCGATCTCACCGAAGCGCATTTCGACACCACGCTGAAGACCAATCTCTACGGCTATTTCCACATGGCGCAGGAAGCCGTGCCGCACATGAAGCCGGGGTCGGCGATCGTCAACACCGGTTCGGTCACCGGCATAGAAGGCTCGAAGGAGCTGGTCGATTACTCGATGACCAAGGGCGGCATCCACGCCTTCACCCGCGCGCTCTCCGGCAACCTCATCTCCAAGGGCATCCGCGTCAACGCGGTGGCGCCCGGTCCGGTCTGGACGCCGCTCAACCCGTCGGAGAAGGAAGCGGAGGACGTTTCGCAATTCGGCGCCAAGACGCCGATGAAGCGGCCCGCCCAGCCGGAGGAAATCGCGCCGGCCTATGTGTTCCTGGCCTCGCCGCAATGCTCCAGCTACATCACCGGCGAGATCCTGCCGATCATCGGAGGCTACTGACCATCAGGAGGATCCCATGAAGAAAGCACTTCTTATCGCGGCCCTGACGCTGATCCCGGCGATGCCTGCGGCGGCGCAGGTCGTCGCCCAACCGAAGGATCGGCTGACGCAGAACTGCCAGGTCAAGCCCGACGCCAACGATCAGGCGCAAAAACAGAAGCAGCAGGCCGATACGGATGAGCTGTCGGAACAGCTCGGCAATTGCGGCGGCGTCCTGAAGCCGCCGCCGACCGGCGACCAGAACGCGACGACGCCACCGCCGACCGGCAATGACATGCCGGTGATAAAGCCGGGCGAAGTGCCACCGCAGACCGGTCAATGAGACCATCAAAGATCAGCGCTGCGCTTCTCCCGCCGCTGGCTTGACGACCGGCGAGCCGTGGGCCTCGCGCGTTATCTGGAGTGCCTCGGGGTGAGGCCGCATTTGCGGGCAAAAAAGCTGCCTCGTGGATCTCGGCGCGGGAGGCTTCCGCAACGCCGGACGAGGTCTTTCTGCTTTTCTTCTTGGCCATCGGTTCACCGCGCCACAAACTTAGTCAGCTAAATATATGTCCCTCATTGCAAATTCCGGAGACGGACCTGCTCAAAATCGTTCGAACCGCCGCTCTACCTTGCGGGCGAATTTTTCCCGCTCCTCGCGGGTGATGTTCTCCACCGAATATTTAGCCAAATAGAGGTGTTTCTCCGTGCGTCCACACATGGATTTCAAGCCGCGCAAAAGCACCTTTCTGCCCGGGTCCTGCATATAGAGCCTGGTGTACCACCATGGCGAGCCGAAGGTGGTGACCACGCCCATCCGGCGGATGTTCAGAAGCGCCGGTTTGATCGTGCCGCCATCCGTCGGTAGTTCGAAGGCAACGCCCGGCCGCCACACGCGGTCGAAATATCCCTTGAGAACAGCGGGCATGCCCGACCACCAGGTCGGGAAGCAGAACACGCACGCTTCCGCCCATTGCAGTGCGTCGATGTAAACCTGCAGATCCGCCGGCGCGGGCGACGGACCGGCGTGCCCCTTCAACTCATCGACCCGCATGACGGGGTCGAATTTCATGGCGTAGAGATCGAAGTCGACGACCTCGTCGCCCCTGGCCTTCAGTATCTCCACGACGCGCCGGTGCAGCGACGCCAGGTAGCTGTCCTGCGCCGGATGCGCGTAGACGACATTGACCTTCATCGCATGCCCCCCGCGCCTTTGATCCCGGCCTGAGGCTAGTTGAGCGCCATTGCTTTGCCTAGGCTTGAGCATTGGTCGTACGCGGCCACTCATCGATAGGTGGCCGGAACCATCGCGCCGGCACCGGGTTGTGTTCAGCGGGCCGCGTCAGCCGGACCCGGTGGCAAAGAGAACACGGCCTGGTTTCTCCGGCTTCACGCCCTGGCCAACCAAAAAGGCAGTCGAGCTCTTGTCCCACCCGGCCCGCTCCGTATTGGGCTTGGGCAGCAAATGGCAGAACAGACACAATCCGACAAAGCCGCCATAGAACCGCGTAAGGGCATGCCAAGCCCGCGCCTCGGCGAGGCGGAATTCAAACAGCGCTACAGGAAATTGTTCTACGACCCGGCCTTCGAGGCGGAAGCCGACGCCATCGGCCGGCTGGCCCAGATCGCCTGGCGGGCCTATAGCGACGAACGCAAGAGTCCGGTGACCCGGAAGGCGGGGCAGGGCTTCCACGACCCCGGTTACGACCTTTCGGTCGAATGGATCGCCGCGCA
Organism: Mesorhizobium sp. B4-1-1; assembly: GCF_006439375.1. Classification (NCBI taxonomy): domain Bacteria; kingdom Pseudomonadati; phylum Pseudomonadota; class Alphaproteobacteria; order Hyphomicrobiales; family Phyllobacteriaceae; genus Mesorhizobium; species Mesorhizobium sp. B4-1-1. The sequence continues at coordinate 128,987 of NZ_VFTH01000014.1, read as the reverse complement.
TGAAGCGGTCGAGGCCGCGCAGCGCCGGAATGAGGATAAGGCCGCGCCCTCACGCATCCTGATCATCAACGGCTCCTCGCGCAGCGAGCATACCTGTCCGGGCGAGATGTCGAAGAGCTTTCGCCTGGTCGAGCTGGCGCGACGCTCCATTGCCGACAGGCAGGGCTTTTCGGTCGAGGTGCTCGATTTGTCGCGGCTCGCTTCGGAATACGGCCGCAGGATCTACCCTTGCAAGGCGTGCTTCTCGACGGCGGCGGCCCTCTGCCACTGGCCGTGCTCATGCTATCCGAACCACTCTCTCGGCCAGGTGCAGGACTGGATGAACGACATCTATCCGCTGTGGGTCGAAGCGCATGGCGTGATGATTGTCACGCCCGTCAACTGGTACCAGACGTCATCGCCGCTAAAGTTGATGATGGATCGGCTGGTCTGCGCCGATGGGGGCAATCCTGACCCGACGCTGACGCAGGGCAAGGATGCAGAGCTTGCCAAAAGGGTTGAACTGGCCGGCTGGGACTATCCGCGCCATCTCGCCGGCCGGCTGTTTTCGGTCGTGGTCCATGGCGACACCGAAGGCGCCGCCAATGTGCGGCACGCGCTCGCCGACTGGCTGCGTTCGATGAAGCTCGACGCGATCGGCGAGGTGGCGGAGCTCGACCGCTATATCGGCTACTGGAAGCCCTATGCGAAAAGCCATGACGAACTCGACGCCGACAAGGACATCCAGGCCGAAGTGATCAACGCCGCTTTGGCCCTGGCCGAAGCAGTCGGGAAGCGTCGGGCAGGCGACTTTCCCACCATCGGCGCCCGGTTCGAGGATCCGCGTCAGAAGTGAGGGGAAGATGCCGCGCTGGCTCGACGAAGGCTGGATATTGCTGAAGGAAAGCCTCACCGGCTACGTCAATGACAATGCGCTGAGCCACGGCGCGGCGATCGCTTTCTACGCCACCACGTCGCTGGCGCCGATCCTTTTGATCGTCGTGGCGATCGCCGGTGTCGTCATCGGCAATGATGCGGCCCAGATCGCGCTGTCGGCCGAGATTTCGGGCGTGATGGGGCCGCAAAGCGCCGACCTTCTGAAGGCCACTGTCGAGAGCGCCGCGCAGCGCTGGTCGAGCACGCTTGCCACGCTGATCGGGCTGGTAACGCTTTTCGTCACGGCGTCGGGCGTCTTCGGCGAGATGCAGCAATCGCTCAACGAAATCTGGAAGGTGGAGCCCAATGGCGTGTCGCTGTCGCGCCTTGTGCGGGTGAGGGCGGCGAGCCTCGGTCTCGTGGCGGCGCTCGGCTTCCTGTTGCTGGTATCGCTGGCGGCAAGCACGGCGATCTCGGCACTGGGTGAATTGATCAACCGGCGCCTGCCGTTCGGTGGCGTGATCATCAGCGGCATCAATACGATCGTCTCTTTTGTCCTGATCGCGCTGCTCTTCGCCGCGATCTACAAGGTCCTGCCGGACCGCACGCTCAAATGGCGCGATGTCGGCATCGGCGCCGTGGTGACCGCGCTGCTTTTCACCATCGGCAAATCGCTGATCGGCTGGTACATCGGCACCAGCGCCATCGCCACCTCCTACGGGGCGGCGGGCGCGCTGATGGTCGTGCTGGTATGGGTCTATTACTCGGCGCAGATTTTCCTCTTCGGCGCCGAGATCACGCGCGCCTATTCGGTGCGCCGCGGCAGCCGGCGCGACCTCGCGCCGGTCATGGCAGACGCAAACGACCGGGCTGCGCAGCGCCATGCCGAAGAAGTAGCCAAACCCGAGACGGCGATGCCGGCCAACGCTAGCGCAGGTCTCGGCACGGCCGCTCGGCCAACCGCTTCCGGCGGCGGGATTATCGTATGGATTGTCCTCAGCAGCCTGATCACTCTGCTTGTCACGCGGGTTTCACGCCACTGAGGCTGATACGACTTCGTCCCCAGGCTCGGGGGGTTAGCGCCGTTCTTCCTGCCGTTTCTCGATTTCGTAGGATAGCCAGCGGCAGAACATACCGATTACCGAGGTGGCGGCTCCGCCGAGCAGGCAAGCGATCAGCAACGGACTTTTCGATGCGCCGTCCCAGCTAACGATCGCCAGCAGGGTGACGCTCACCGTGGAAATGAGATACCCTGTACCCTTGAGCAGATGAAGCGACGATCTGGTCATGCTGGCCCGCCTTGCAATGGAACTGACAACCCCGGTCGATGTTCCATGTACCGATGTTCTTCCACGACAGTTGCTGCATGACGCACCCAAGCGGCATCTCGGGGCGGTCGGGTGTAACCGCTTGTTGGCCTGCCGCCGGTTCGACAGGGCGGCGGGCTTGGACTCCGGACTCGGCCCTCAGCCCAACCGAATTTGCTCGTAGCTGACTTTTTTTGGGTGTATTCTCTCTCAGTCGTCGTAGCTGGCGGGAGCAAGGAGGATGTTTGGAACCGGCTATCATGTGTTCGCCTCAGACCGGGAGGCAGGCATGATGGGTTACGGAATAGCCGAACCTGCCGAACTGGCAATTCTGGCGAATGCACTCGATACTTTCTGCGTGAAACACGGCATTGCCGGCGAGATCGAGCGCGAACAGGTTGCGCTGAAAATCATGTGCCTTTTCAGGCGGGGCGTCGGTGACCCTGGCCAGCTATCGGCGGAACTCGAAAGCTGGGCCGGCAACAACCGACGTGCCGGGTGGCCGGCAAGGCGAGCCCTGCAACCTCACGCCGACGAGGCGGATTCTTGTGGGACGATTTGACGAAGATTTGACTCCCTTCATCGTCAGCAGTTTGAACGCCCACCATTCGCTATTGGTGGGCGTCCGTTCGAAGACAGGTCATCCAGTTCAAGGGAAGAGACCGGATGATATGCTGCACCGCATGTCAGGTGGCCGCAGTCGGCATACGCGATATTCGCTGCTCGCGGTCCTACTAGCTTTCGGCACGTGCATTGAGGCGCTTTGCCGCAAGATACATCACTGCCGACGCGGCACGATTCCTGTCCCAGCCCGCAGCTTCCGCCTGTGCTAGCAGGCCATCGAGAGAGCCGGCCAACGCCTCCTGGCAATCGCTGTCGTATCGGGCGGCGTTTACCTCGTGAACGGGTTTTCTAATGGCTAGTTCTGCCATCAAAGGTTCCTCATCATTTATCCAGATTTGGTGCGAGGCGCCCCGACAATGATGGTGGGCGCCCCGATCATCATTGGTGATGTGACGGCTGGGCTTTTCCGATGGCGGGAGGGATTGCTCCGTCCTCGACCAGGATGTCCTTCCTGCGCGCGAACGCGGCGAAAACACCTCGCGCGGTTTCCGCGTCGACGTCGCCAACCAAGGCCGCCTTGCAGGCGCGGATCGCCGCTTTCTGCTCCGGGCTATTGCCGCACCAGTCGATCGCGAACTGATAGGCATCGACGACGGTGTTTAGTTGCCGGGGAAAGCCCAGTCCGACCCAAACGCGAAGGGGTTTCTCGAAAGGTTTGGAAAGCATCGCGAACTCCCATATAACCGCGATACTTTCAAGCAGTCAGTCCGCCGCCGCGGCCGCCTTTGCCGGTCATCCATGGCAAGGGGACACTCACGTCCTCAAGAATTTTGACCGACTTTGCGAAACCGCAAAAGGCATCTCTGGCGGCAGTCAGCGGATAGCCGCTGTCGAATGCCCGCTGGCAGGCACGAAGGGCCGTTTCAAATATAATTCCGCGCCTGTTTCTGGGCCACGCGTAGAGAAATTCCAAGGCATCTTCCAGGCACGCGATTTCCTGGATCAGGCTGTTTTCGGTCTTCACGAAAACAGGGCTGTCGAATATCCGATCGTTCATAACGTCCTCCAATCGAACGAACAATTGAGTTTCAGGCGAAGGCTCGGGACCGACAGAGGCCAAGCCCTGCGGCGATATGGGTTTGTGGATTTTGACCGTCAAGAGCTTCCCGGGTCGCTACAAGAACCGGCGCGCCAATTCTGTTATCCGCAACGGCTTTGTCGGTCCTGCAACCCGGCGTGATCGTTGGGTGGCGTGGGCAAGGGCGGTCGCCATTCGATTGAACGTGGGTCCAACAAGCAGCAGCGAGCCCCGGCAATCTGCCGGGGCTCGCTGGAAGCTGGACCGAGGGAAGGCTGCGCCCGTGCGCGGATCGTCGCTACGCGGCTTCAGCCGCGACATTGACCGCGGATTCGGCGAGCTGGGTGAGCGCTGCGTCCGTTTCCTTTTCTTCGGTCAGCGTCTTGTCGAGCAGGGTGACGGCTTCGGTCAGGCCGAGTTCCTGCGCCCAGGTCCTCAACGTGCCGTAGCGCGAAATCTCATAGTGCTCGACGGCTTGAGCGGCGGCCAGCAGACCTGCGTCGAGCGAAGGAGATCCCTTGTACTCGTCCATGATCTCGGCGCCTTCCTCGGTGATGCCCATAATGGCGGCACAAGTCTTGCCGACCGGCTTCTTGTCGATCACCTCGAAGACTTCCTCGAGACGCGCGACATGTTCTTCGGTCTGGTCCCGATGTTTTTCGAACGCGGCCTTCAGCGCGTCATCCTGCGCCGCCTTGGCCATCTTCGGCAGCGTGGCGAGAATCTTCTTCTCGGCGAAATAGATGTCCTTGAGCGTGTCGTGGAAAAGTTCGTTCAGGCCCTTGTTCGAGGCCGCCTTCGTCGTCGCCATTTCTGCATCTCCTGGTGAGGTTGGATCATCACCAACACGGCCTGGCTGAACTTGTTCCGAAAGAAATTTTATGCGGGGATTCCGCCCCGAACATCAATTGTTATTGACCTTGCTCCGTATGGAAACAGGGCTGGCGGTGAGGCGGGTCCTCTAGAGGAACCACTGCGCCACGAGGCCCACCGACGAGGCCGCCATTGTCAACGTCGATAGCCAGCCAAGCGCCAGCAGCCAGCCTTGCAACGGGAACTCCCCCATCACGTCCTTGCGGCCGGCCAACAGCATCATGACGATCATCACGGGAACGGCGCATATGCCATTGATGATGGCGCTCCAGTAAAGCGCCTTGATCGGGTCTATCGGTGTGAACATGATCCCGGTGCCAAGAGCGGTCGCGGCGGCGAGCGTCGTGTAGAACGCCACGGCTTCCTTCGGCTTGCGCTGCAGCCCGACCGGCCAGCGCAGCGCTTCGCCGACCGCGAAAGCCGCTGACCCAGCCAGCACCGGCACAGCCAGAAGACCGGTGCCGATAATTCCCATCGAGAAAATAATGAAGGCGAATTTTCCGGCCACCGGCTCCAGCGCCTTTGCCGCGTCGGTGGACGAAGCAATGTCCGTCACCCCTGCCTTGTGGAGGGTCGCTGCCGTAGTGAAGATGATCGCGATGGCGATCAGATTCGAAAAGGCCATTCCGATCAGAGTATCGGCGCGTATCCGCCGGAAGGCTCTGGGCGCCTGCCACGGCGCCCACCTCAGCGGCCTGGCGGTTGGCTTGAGCTCTTCCTCCTCGACCTCCTGCGAGGCTTGCCAGAAGAACAGATAAGGCGAGATCGTCGTGCCGAGGATTGCCAGCAGCGTGGTGAAGAAGGCGCCGCTCCATTCGATGTGCGGAATGAACAGCCCTTTGGCCGCGTCCGCCCAAGGCACATTCGCGGCGAACATCGCGGCGACATAGGCGAACAGGCTCAAGGTGGTCCATTTGAGGAATTTCACATAGCGGGTGTAGTCGAGGAAGACGATCGCGCCGATACAGACGATCGCGAAAGCGATCACATAGAGCGGGCTCGGCCCGCCAACCAGCAGCTTCAATGCATCTGCCATGGCGCTGAGATCGGCGCCGATATTGATGACGTTGGCGAGGAACAGCAGCATGACGACCGCGTAAAGCATCGAGGCAGGATAGTGCCGGCTGAGATTGCCGGAAATACCTTCGCCCGTGGTGCGCCCGATACGGGCGGCGATCTCCTGGATCGCGGCCATCAGCGGGAAGGTGAACAGCATGACCCAGCCGATGTTGAAGCCGAGTTGGGCGCCGGCCTGGCTGTAAGTTCCGATGCCGGACGGATCGTCGTCGGACGCGCCGGTAATGAAGCCTGGCCCGATCGTGCGGAGGAACCGCTGGAACGGGCCCTTTGCCAGCGTGTTGCTTTGTTCTCCCTCGACCTGGGAACCGACCTCGCTCATCGAACGGCCGGCAATGCGAGCGTCACGGGTTGCCTGAAGGAGTGGGTTTTTCGCATCACATAAGCATCGGCTAATAAAGACACAGGGTAATTGGCGAAGAGGAGATAGGTTCCCACGATGATCGTCATCCTGGCATCGCGAGCCCAGCTTCTCATCCACATTTGTTAGCGGTCCGGCTTGGCAGCCGATTGGATCTGCGAAACGGGCGGGGCATGCACTCGCCGTCCGTTCACCTCGAGAATTTTCGCTTGAAGGTTTTCATCCCCTTCGCCAGGGAGGTCTTGGCCTCGGCGGCGTTCTGCCAGCCCTTCAGCTTGATCTTCTTGCCGGTACCAAGCACCGACGAGAAGAAGAACTGCTCAATCTCCCGGCGAAGATCCTGTGGCACATCGGTGACGGCCAAGGGCTCGTCAGGCGCGTCTTCCTTGTGAGGGCAGAAGATATACCTGTCGTTACGAACCTTCGAGCCGTCGGGATCATGCTGGTTCACCCTAAGCGCGCCCAGCAGGTCGCATTTTATGACCACGCCCGGAGCGGCGGCAGCCTGATGGATGACGAGACCGTCCAGCGGATCGCCATCGTCTCCTAATGTCGATGGCACGAAGCCCCAGTCGTAGGGATAAGTGTTGCCCACAGGAAGCGGGCGGGAATATTCGAACACGCCGGTCCTCGGTTCATAAGCCAGTTTAGCGGCCGATCCCCGCGGCGTCTCGATGACCACACGGAACAGCTTACGAGAGGTAGCCGGAAGTCTGAGATAGTCAGCCATTGTAAGTCGGGAGCCGCCAGTCATGTTGCCTAAAGTGAACTTCCACCGACAAGGGAAGGTTCCACTGCGCGGAAGATTGGCGGGTGCGGATCGTTGAGCCGTGCGCGTCGGGCCGACCCTAGGCAATGCTGTGGCAAAAACTGCCCGACAACCCTGGGACGAAGCCGCGTCGGCGGCTTGTCGGTCAGCTCGACGACCCGGATTCATTTCGCGGCGTCGCCGCGCGCGTGACCTCGACCCCGAGCGCCTTTCGGCAGCCTCGAACGGCGCCATCGCCTCGACCGCGTGGCTTGCGCCGTCCAATTCCTCGACGCGATAGGCCTCATTGCGCTGGGTCCCCGCAGCCGCGAGTTTGAGCGACAACGCGAGGCGTTGAAAGTACATTTGATATGAGGGGCGGCTAATTCGTCACGAATTGCAACGAGTAAGGTCGCGACACCGCTATTCTTGGCTCGGGCCTTGCATAGGCCCGGCCGCTCTTTCAGTACAGCAAGTGTCGGACGCTCGCTCCGGTGCGGGGCGAGCGTTCTTCCGAGGGGCGCTCAGTTATTGCCGGCGAGGTCCCTGGTCGCCTTGCAGAATTCATCGTGGGACTTCGCGATGGTCTCGTCTGCGCAGTCTTTCTTCATGGACGCGCGATCCTCTTCAGTAAGCGCCATCCAGGCTTTCTTGAACTCATCGCCCGACCGCATGGTTTTCATGCCGGCATCGGTGAAGAAGGGCGACATTTTCTGGGGATCGTCCAGCGCGGAGGTTCCGGTGCCCGCGCCGGCAAATGCCGAGCATGTCATGACCGAAATCGTGAACGCGCTCATCAAGATCACTTTGGCTTTCATGGTACTCGTCTCCCTGCCTAATTCAGAAAATCCGCATCCAGATAGCGTTCTTGACGTGAAATAGTTCCAGCAACGAGACGAAAAACAAGAAAGGCAATCGACTATCATTCCATCGCCTGCCTGGCGCACGGCGGTCCGGCAGGTTGTTCGCAGTTTCACTGACGAATAAGACGGTGAGGATTTGACGCGTGGTGTCCGGCTAACGCGGCTCGCGTGTCATCGAGAGATAGGTCGGGTCGAACTCGGCGATCTGCTGCAGTTTCTGCCAGTCGAGGATCGTCACCGTATGGCTCGCCCAGCCGATCGCGCCGCTGTTGCGCAGCGCGCTGATGACGCGGTTCATATGCACCACCGACGGACCGAGCACATCGGAGAGCTCGGCTTGCGAAACGGGCAGATGGAAGGCCATGCCGTTGGTGCGCTTGACCACCTGCAGCCTGACGAACAGCTTGCAGAACAGATGCGCCAGATGCAAGACCTTCGAGCGCCGCCCCATGGCGACGATCCACTCGCGGTGGATGGCGCCGTCGATCGGCGTGTCGAGCCACAACAGCCGCGTCGGGTGCGGCGCCCGCTCGGTGATGCTGCGCAGTTTCGAATGATCTGCCAGGATGACGCCGCAAGGCGAGAGCGCGATGACGCCGCGACACCGCGGCGCTGACGGAACTCGGCCTTGGCCGGACGGCGGAACGGCCAAAGGAAAAGGGCGCTGCCGCGCGGCAACGCCCTTCGTTTTCGGGAAGCCGGCTGCTACCAGCGCTGCATGCTGTACCAGTCGTCGATGTCGCGGCGCACACGATCCTTCTCCAGGCCGTAGCGTTCCTGGATCTTGCCTTCGAGCTGGTCGCGCTTTCCTGCAATGCGGTCGAGGTCGTCGTCGGTGAGCTTGCCCCACTGTTCCTTGACCTTGCCCTTCATCTGCTTCCAATTGCCTTCGACGCGGTTCCAATCCATTGCCGGACCTCCTGTTGACACGGAAGGCTAACGGCAACGCCGTCGCGAGGTTCCTGCCGAAAAGCTTTTCTACGCCAGGCATGGGCATACGGCACCGCGGGCTTTCATCTGGCCGTCATGATGAACCGGCAAATTGGCAAGCGCTGAACCAGGCTCCTCCGGTCAGCATGTTCCCAAGACCACTCTTGCCCGGCTCATAGCCGGGCTTCTTTTTAAATGCCGGGGTCCAGCTTTAAACGGATCGTGCCGATGGCGTGCATGACGGCGTCCGCGGCCTGTCTGTCGAGCGCGATTTCCAGGATACCTTCGGTCGTCCTGATTGAAAGGATGCCAAGCGTGCCGCTGTCGTCATCAACCGTCACGACATGGATTTCGGTTGGAACGAAAGGTGCTGCCTTGTCCCTGCGCTTCATCGTTCACCTACGTTGATGCGAACGACCCTTGCAGAAAGCCGGTGTCACATTCAAGGGAGCTAAAGGTTAACCCGGGGAACGTCTTGGAGCCTCTCAAAAATCCGCGAGCAGCGGAACATTTGACCGGCGCTTTTGTTCTTGAATGCAGGATGGCGCGCAGCCCGCTTCCCCCGCGAAAAGCGCGCCACCCGGGGCTCAGGCCCGAGCAAGCCCGCCTCGGCCGTCCCTCGCCGGGGCGGGCTTTATTGTGACGAGATTGGAAGACCATGCTCCACGAAGCAGCAAGGATCGCTGAAGAAGCCCATCGCGGACAAACGGACAAGACCGGCCGGCCCTATATCGAACACTTGCGACGCGTGGCCGAGGCCGTCGAAACGCTGGATGAAAAGACCGTCGCTTACCTGCATGACGTCATTGAGAAAGGCCAGGGCTGGACGCTCGACCGGCTACAGTCGGCGGGTTTTGGATTCGTCGTCGTGGCTGCCGTCGATGCGCTGACGAGGCGTCTGGACGAGAGCGAAGAGGGCTTCATCTGTCGCGCCGTCTCCAATGAACTGGCACGGCCGGTAAAGGAAGCGGACCTCAAGGACAATCTTTGGCAGGCTCACCAAGCGGGTGCTCCGGCGGATAGATATGAAACCGGCTTGGCCATCCTTGACCGTCTGGATGCAAGAGGCTGACCCTCAAGGCTGCGCTGCGATCGCCTTGGCCTCGCGAACCAGCGAGCTCCAGTTCAAGCCGACCAGATAGATGAGTTCGAGCGCCTGCGCTTCGCTGATTCCAGTCTCGCTCACCAACCGCTGCACGAACTCGTCCAGGGTAGGGTGGTTCTCATTCCAGATCGGGTCGTCGTCCGCCATTGCTGTTTCCCTTCCAAGGTCCAACGCCTTGTCGGGTCGCTCGTTCCCCTCGACTGGTTGGCGCTCGATCGCAACCATCTTGGGTAGTATTATTCCGAAAAGCCTTGTCGATCAGGAAATTTAGCGCTATATGTGCCAAATCGATCTTGCTGAAAGAACGTTGTTTTCGCGCAAATTTGCGCACTTACGATCTTCCCTCTCAATTTCGAAGATTGCGTCGCTCGGCGGTTGTCGGGCGCGTATAATTTTGCGTCGATTTGTAAGGAGATCGCAATGACTACTGGAACGGTTAAGTTCTTCAATGCCACCAAGGGTTTCGGCTTTATCGAGCAGGGCGGCGGCCAGCCGGACGTGTTCGTCCATATCTCGGCCGTGGAGCGCGCAGGAATGCGCTCTCTCGTCGAGGGCCAGAAGGTCAGCTTCGACATCGTGAAAGATGCCCGCAACGGCAAGAGCTCGGCAGACAATCTGCAAGCCGCCTGATCGCAGCGCCTCGGGGTCCTTTGACCACGGATGTACTGGCATCGGCCGCACAGGCGCGTTGGAGAAGGTCGGGCTGTGCCCGGCCTTTTTTGTTCTAATGCATGTCGCTCAAAAGTGACCTCGGTTTTGCGACAACGACATGCATCAAGCAACGACCTAAAGCGCGTCGCGTGAATCCGTTTCGACGCGACGCGCTTTAGACAATTCCTGGAAAAGCGACGCGCTTTTTCGTCCGGAATTGCGTGAAACAAGGAGAAAACAATGAAGTCGCTACCGGATACCGGCCTGTTCAAGCCGGTCCCATCCCGCACGGAAGCCAAGACCGACACGACGTCCCGCGTCGCGCGACAGATACAGGACCTGGAAGCGTCTGCTAGGGCTGCCAAGACAAAGCGGTTGCGTGAAGCCAGGCTGGCGCAAGAGGCCGACGCGCCTCCCGTCGCGCCGAAGAAACCAGCCCGCAAGCGCTAGCCGGCAAAGGCTGGCCGGCAGGTCATACTGCGAGAGCAGGCAGGAGGAAGGTTCCAGGGCGCCTCGATTGGTTGAACGCAGCGGCCTCACCGAAGTTCGCCAATCGCGTGACGCGAGTGACAGGGCAGGGCGAGGCTCTTACCCGTCGCGATCCACCTGAAGCAGGTGTTCCATGGACCCGCCCGGTGAGGATCGCTCGCTGAGCGCTCTTTCCAGATCGTTTCGATTGTCGCGGCCGCTGGCATCGGGAAGGTCGAGCGCGGTGAGCGCCAGTTCATCGAATTCCACGATTGCCCCATAGAACTGCGCGACTTGCAGAACCAACTCCTCGATGTCCTCGCGAGCGATGTTTTCGGCGAGATTTCGGAGCCTTATCTCCTCAGCCACCACGACCAGGTTCACGACGCCGTGGGCCCGCAGGGCCGTCTGTACCCGGCAATGCGCGTCGTCTCTCAGCTTGTTTGGATATCTCACCTGCATGGAAAACCCTCCCTTTCACGGACGGTTTGTCCCTCTGGTTCGATGATGCTCCCCTGGCCCTGGAATGGCAAGTGGAAAGTAAAAAAAATCGCAATGATATCAGTAAGTTATCATAGAGCACGTAATGCTTGGTAGACGCATCGTTGGCATCGTTGGTCTTTTGCGTTTTTGACCCACAGGGCGACCTTGACGTTTCATTGGACGAATCCTAACTACTTGTAAAGTAAGACACATACTAACTCGTTGCATTTGTAGCCTTTGAAGGGTGGCACACGTGGCTGAACTCGAGCGTCCTCAGCGGTTGCAGATCATGCTCAATGACGAAGAACTCGCGGCTCTGGAGAACTGGCGCTTTGAAAAGCGCATGCCTAGCCGCTCCGCGGCGGTGCGCGAGCTTTTGCGCCGCGGCCTTGCCGCCGAAGGGTTCCTGACGGCGGAAGCCGGGATCAAGTCGCAGGATTTCGGCGTCGTGCTGTCGTCGGCGAGAGCGAATGGCGACGCCGAGAACTCGGCCGATTAGGATGTTGCCTTTATGCAGTCCGGCGCTACGTTCAGCACATGACAAAAATCGGGGGGGTTATCCGTCAGGACGCAGGCGCTGACGCACGCTTGGCGGCCATCGTCGATTCTTCCTATGACGCCATCATCGGCAAGGATCTGAACAGCATCATCACCGATTGGAACCAGGCGGCCGAGCGCGTCTTCGGCTACAGCGCTGAAGAGGCCATCGGCCAGTCGATCCTGATGCTGATCCCCGAGCATATGCAGAACGAGGAGAACGAGATCATTGTTCGGATCCGTAGGGGTGAGCGCATCCCCAGCTTCGAGACCACCCGGAGGCGCAAGGACGGATCGCTGGTCGCCGTTTCGCTGACCATCTCGCCGATCAAGAACGGTGCCGGCGACATCGTCGGCGCATCGAAAATCGCCCGCGACATCACCGCCGCCAAGGAAAGCGAGCGCCGCATCCGGCTTCTGATGCGCGAAGTCAACCATCGGGTGAAGAACCAGTTCGCGGTGATCCTGTCGATGGTCAGGGAAACCAGCAAACGCTCGACTGATCCTGTCGAGTTCGAGCAGATGATCCGCTCGCGCATCATGGCGCTGTCGCGCTCGCACGATTTGCTTGTCACCTCGGAATGGGCCGGCGCCAGCCTTTTCGACCTGATCCAGGAGCATCTGAAGCCCTTCGGTCACGAAGAGCGCATCTCGCTTTCGGGGCCGCTGCTTACGCTGCAGTCGAATGCGGTCCAGAATCTCGGCATGGCCTTCCATGAGCTCGGCACCAACTCGGCCAAATACGGTGCGCTGGCGGCCGAGGGCGGCCGTGTCGAAATCACCTGGAAGGTCGAGGCAGGCCCAGAGGCGCAGCGGCGCTTTCATCTTCTGTGGCACGAGACCTCCGGGGCGACAACAAGCGAAGCCGGGCGGAACGCGAGCAACCGCAAGGGTTTCGCCGATCGCAAGGGTTTTGGCACGGTGGTCCTGCAACGGGTGGCGCCGCAGTCGCTGAGCGGTTCCTCGAGCCTCGAACGCGCTCCCGGCAGCGTGAAGTGGGAGCTCGACGCCCCGCTCGAGGCGATCGTCGTGCCGCAGCTGGGGGCGGAGAACGAAACCGACTTCAGCGTCTGAGAGCCCGCGCCACCCGGCGCGCGGGACTGTCCGCCCGGCCGGCACCTTGCAGCTTCATAAAAGCGTAATTACATCAACAACTAAGCGTGCGATGTCGACGCGAACGCTGTTGCTTTGGTCAAGCTTCATCCATGGAGGTTGTCATGGCAAGCAAACTGATGGAAGCAAGAAAGAGCCAGGACTGGATCACTCTGGTCCTCGCGATCTGCCTGTTCATCTCACCTTGGGTCATCGGATTCGCCGCGGCGATGGTGCCCGCGTGGAACGCCTGGATCGTCGGCGTTCTGCTCGGCGCGCTGGCGCTGGCGACGCTTTTGGTGTTCGCCGAATGGGAGGAATGGGTAAACGTCGTCCTCTGGCTCTGGCTGATCGTGTCACCCTGGCTGCTGGGCTTTGCGGCTGACACGCATGTCATGGCCACGCACGTCGTGCTCGGCGTGCTGGTGGTCGCGGCATCGGCCTGGGCCGTGTGGGACTTCCGTCATCCCCACGCGCATGCGTGAGCGGTGACCGGGCGGGAGCCCGCCGCGCCAGCGGCGGGCTCCTGATATTGCGGTATCGGGGTATCGGGCTGGGCGGTGATTGCGGCGTCTTCACGTAATTGCTGCAACCGGAAACCTTTTCGTGCATTCTTGGGAATGGCCTCGATGCTCAACCCCGACACCCCCGCCAAATGCTGCTCCTATTGCGGCGGCCGCGACCATGATTTCGAGGAGTGCCCGAAACGCAAGGCGGACGCGGAGAAGGAAAAGGTGGCGCGGGCGGCTGACGCCATGCCTTTGTTCGCCAGCGAAGATGTATCGATAAAATCCTGAGGCCGCGATCCTTCGCGCCCGCAGTCCCGCCGAGATCCGCGTTGTTCCGCTCCAGCACTCATCCGCTCGGGAATGCCTCCGCAGCCTCCGCAAAAAATCTTGCCCTTGATCCTGCCTCGCGCCATCGAGGCACGGTGGGGCGCCCGCGCGCCGCGCCCTGACTTTTTCTGGGATGGTCACGGAACGGCGTTGATCCGGTCTATAGTCGCGACGGGGGTGCGCGGGTGGCGGACATCATCTCAATCAGAACAGGCGCGGAGCCTGCCGGACGGCTGTCGGCGGGACGCTTGCGGCTGGTCGCCTTCACGGCGATCGCCGCATTCATGATCGCCGGTCCGGCCACGGAGCAAATCTTCGGGGTGCAGACGCCATGGCTGCGCTCCTGGACCATGTTCAGCGCGATCGGGCTGGGCGTCATCGACGCTTCCTTCGAAATCCGCCAGCCGGACGGTGTGCTCATCCCGCTCGACCGGTTCGAGATGCTCGGCGCTCCTCGCGACGGCGGGCTGAAGCGGATCGAAAGCCGCGAGGAACTGGCATCCGTCGTCAAGCGGCTCTGCACGGTCGCCGGGCAGGGCGCCGACATCCGTGTCCACGCCCGGCTAGGCACGCGCAATGGCTGGCAGATCATTCATACCGATGCCGAAAATGCCTGCGCCGGCTGACGCGATCGCCGACTGGATGGGCTGGCGTTCGGCGCACGCCGTGGCGGTGTGCTTCGTCGGCTGGGCGGTCGATACGGAGGGATCGTCGCGCTCGTCCGCATTGATCCGCATCGGCCTGGCCATGCTGTTCTGGTCGCGCTGGGCGGGCGAGTTGCTGCTCTACAGGGACCAGTCGGCGATCGGCCTGTTTCTGGCAGCCAACTTCTTCGTCGCCACCGCGCTGCTGTTCGTCGGCTATCAGAGCCGCGCCGCTGCTGTCTGGGCCGGCTCGGTCGGGCTGGTGATGTACTATTATTTCGGCCACCAGCTTGGGCGCGAGCCCTGGACCCACCATCACGCCTATCTGCTCGCCGTCGCGGCACTTCTGGTCGCGCTCACCCCATGCGGCCGCTCCTATTCGCTGGACCGCTACCTGGCCGTGGCGCACGCCGAGCGCGTGGGCGTTTCGCCGCCGGCGGAGCGCGGCAATCTGTGGGGGCTGCGGCTGATCGTGGTGCAGCTCTCGGTGCTCTATTTCTTCGCCGCCTTCGACAAGTCGAACCATGCCTTTCTGAGCGGCGCGCGGCTCGAGCAGATCTTCCTCTGGTTCTATGCGGGTTCGGATTACCCGGCCGGCCTTGCCTTGCCCGCCACGATCATATCCTTCGGCGTGGTCGCGCTTGAATATGGCCTTGCCTTTGGCCTGCCGTTCCGTGCGACGAGACGCTATCTAATCGCGCCGGGCCTGGCCTTTCACGCCATCATCTATCTGACGCTCCCGGTCTACACGTTCAGCGCGACCATGGCATTGCTCTATCTCGCCTATTTCGATGCGGATGCCGTGGACAGGATCATCGCGCGGCTCCAGGGCCTCGGACCGACACCGACTGCCAGAGGGGGAATTTCGTGAAGCGTGGTTTGTCGCTCCCCGGCGCCGTCGTCGCGGCCGCCGGCCTGGCCATGGTCTGCGGCTCGGCGCGTGCCGGCAGCGCGGCGGACTATTATCCCAGGCGCGCGTGGGATGCCTTCAACGGCGGCCAGATGAACACATCGATCCTGGTGTTCCGCGACCGCAACAGGAACGGGATCTACGATCTCGGCGACCGGCCGATGTCGCATGTTGCCGTCGAGCTCGGCAGGCCCAATGGCGACACCATCATGCGATGGAGCAATGTCAGCGGCTTTGCCAACTTCCGGATGTCGGTTCTCCAGCGCAATCTCGAGGTTGTCGATCCCGGACATTATTCGTTCCGGGTCGTGCCTCCGCCGGGCTTTTCCGTCACCACCGCAAACGCGTTCCAGGAAAGCGATTATGCGGCTTCCCCCGGCGCGCCGGGCGACATGACCGCGCAACGCACGACGCATCCGGTCGGCCTTGCGGCGGACCTGACGATCAGCGGCGCGGCCGCCCCCGGGGCGCGGATTTCCCTCACCGGGCCCGACGGGGCAGGCGCCGCCGCCAAGGTCGATCCGGATGGGCGCTTCAGCGCGCCCGTGACATCAGGCGAATGGCTGGTCGAGGTTTCGGCCGACGGGGCGACCGAACGGCGCAAGATCGCGGTCGGCGAGGCGCCGGTCGTGCTCTCCGCGTTTTCGGGCAAGGGCGGGCTCGCCGAGGCGCCGCTGCCCCGAGAGCATGTCGTCGGCTTCGACGACCTTTTGACGACGTCGGGCGTGTTCGAAATTCCGTCCGGCTATGGCGGGCTCGACTGGTACAATCTCGTTGTCATGCACCAGCGTTTCACCGACGGCCCGGGTTACATCAACACGACGACGTCCGGCGAATTCATCGCCTATAACAGCTCAGGCCACCCCGGGCAGGTGTTCAGCGACAAGCCGTTCGATTTCATGGGCGCCTATTTCGGCGTCGGCTGGAACGACGCCGAGGGCGAGACGCTTGTTCTCAAGGCCTGGCGGGGCGACCAGCCGGCCTATGAGGATCAGCTTGTGCTGTCCGCGAGCGGCCCGGTCTATTTCGCGGCCGACTACACGCGCATCACACGGCTCGAGATCCGGACGCAGCACTCCTGGCAGGCTGCAATGGACGACTTCGCCTACCGCACCGGTCCGTAGAGCAATTCCAGGAAAAGTGCGCAGCGGTTTTCCGTCCGCGCGCAAACAAAGGCTTGCTGCAGGTCCGTTTGATCCGCTTCGGCGCGCCGCGCCTCCAGGTCAAGCCGCGTCAGCAAGACGATCGCCAGGAAGCGCCGCAGGAACCGACGTTGCCGGAATGACCGGAACCGGTGCTGTGATGGCCGGCGCCGCCACCGCCGCCCGAACTGCCATTGCCGCCGGTTCCACCATTGCCGGTGCCACCGTTGCCGCTGTCGCCGCCATTCCCGGCGGAGCCGCCATTGCCGGTTCCACCGTTGCCGCCGTCGCCGCCATTCCCCCCATTGCCGCCGTTACCACCGTCGCCGCCATTTCCGCCGGAGCCGCCATTGCCGGCGCCACCGTTGCCGCCATTCCCCCCGTTGCCGCCATTGCCGGCTCCACCGTTGCCGCCATTCCCCCCATTGCCACCATTTCCGCCGTTGCCACCTGCGGCCTGAGCCAGAAGAGCGCGGTTGGCGTCCTGGATGAGCGCAGCCGGGTCCATCGACCGGTGGACTCCGTCGCGCGGCTCCGGCAGGACCGGCGCGGCATAGGTTGCCATGGCCGTCGCCAGCGGCATGGTCGACGCAAGCAGCACCGCTGCCAAGCTGCTTCTGAACTGTGGGAAGATACGGCGCGCGATGTCGGCATTCGCCGCCGATGTGAACCGCGGACGCCCAGCCGACAAGGCAGGCTCCGCACCGATTCTGCTTGAGATGATATCAGCCACCCGCATACCCCCCGATCCCGACTTATAGACCGGTTCGACGCCCGTCCTTCGACCATGCCAGAAAAAGTCAGGGTCGGCGGTGCCCGTGCGGCTGGCATCCACGGTTCGGTTTGGGGAGAGCCCGTCGGGCACCTTGCAGCTCCTAAAGCGACGCACGCGCCGCCGCCTCGGCAAAGGAGATGTCGCCCTTGATCTCGCGCATCGCCATCGAGGTGACGGTGCGGCGAACGCCAGGCAGCCGGCTGAGCTCCTCGCGCAGCATCCTGTCCAGCGCCCTCATGTCGACGGTGACGATCTGCAGGAGATAGTCGGCCTCGCCGGTCGTGGCGTAGCAGCGGCGGATCAGCGGATGTTTCCTCACCGCCGCCTCGAAGGCGTCCGACACCTCGAAGTCGATCGACACCTGGATGAAAGCCTCGATGCCGAAACCGATCGAAGCGGGATCGACACGGGTGGAATAGCCGCGGATGACGCCGGCCTCTTCCAGCGCCTTCACCCGTTTCCAGCACGGCGTCTTGCTCAAGCCGACCTCCTCGGCGAGCTCGCCGAAGGAGATGCGCGCGTCGCGCTCCAAGGCCGCCACGATCTTGCGGTCGAACATATCTAGCATGAACCGTTCTCCAAATACCCATAAAAGACGAAATATCGTCCTCCAATCCAGGCATATTGGATAACAGAAAGGAACAATGTTCAAGCACGAACGCGCTATCCTCGGCGCCTGCCCAGCCATGCCCGGGCCAGGAGATGAGCCATGGACAAGACGGACTACCACGCCCGCATCGAAGCGCCGGAGATGCGCGACTACGGCGTCTATCTGCAATGCGACAAGCTGCTCGCGTGCCAGAAACCGCTCTCCGACATGGTCAACGCCGACGAGTTGCAGTTCCAGATCGTGCACCAGGTCGAGGAATTGTGGATGAAGCTGATCGCCTACACGCTGGTCGATGTCCTCGACCATCTGGAGAAACAGGACACGCACCGCATCGTCACGCTGATGGGCCGCGTCCACCGGCTAATGCGCATGATGACGGCGCAGCTCGATCTCCTGGAGACCATGTCGCCCAAGGAGTACCAGCAGATCCGCTTGCAGCTCGGCAATGGCAGCGGCCAGGAATCGCCGGGCTTCAAGCTTTTGCTGCGCCTGCCGCCGGATCTTTGGCGGGCCTTCAAACATGCCTATCTCGACGGCCGCGGGCTGACCGTGCAGGACATCTATGACGAGCACTACGACCACGGCGATCCCTATGTCGTGGCCGAGGCGCTGATCGAATTCGACGAGCTGTTCCAGAAGTTTCGCGCCAATCACCTCTATCTGATCCACCGCTCGATCGGGCTCGGCGCAAAGTCGCTGAAAGGCAGGCCGGTGGAAATCCTCGAAGGCGGCGCCCGCCACCGCTTCTTCCCCGAACTCTGGGACATCCGCTGCGACATGACCGACCGCTGGGGCGCCGAATACGGCACCGTGCGGGAATCGATCAGCCATCCGGGCTGAGCCTTCTTCCTCGCCCCCCGCCTGCGGCGGGGGCGAGGAAGAGGGCACTCCAAACAATTTCCCCACCCCTGTCGGAATCCGCTCCCTCCGCCCGTCCTTGGGCCATCGACAGACAAACCGGAGGGATACTCGTGGAAAACACTCAATCGACCTGGCAGACCGCCGCCATTCTCGTCGCTCGCCTGATCTTCGCCGCCATGTTCGCCATGGGCGTCGCCTTCAAGCTGATGGACATGGGCGCCACCGCCGGCTACATCGCCGCCGCCGGCTTCCCGTTCCCGTTGTTTCTGGCCTGGTGCGCGGCGATCCTTGAAACGCTCCTGGTCGTCGCCTTCCTCACCGGCGCCTTCATGACGCCGCTGGCGCTGATCGGCGCGGTTTATGTCGTCTTCCTTGGCTTTGCCTTTCACGGTCCGTCGCACTGGACGGCGGACCAGGCCGAGTTCGGCGCCTTCATGTCGCATTTCCCATTCGCCGCCGGCCTGCTCTACGCCGCGGTCCACGGCCCGGGCAGCGTGCTCGCGCTCAAGCGGGGCTGGCCGGGCCGGGCATGACCCTTCCTTCTCCCCGTTCTACGGGGAGAAGGCCCGAAGGGCGGATGAGGGGCGGCGCCTGTATCTCCAGGCAAGGCAGCCTCCCGCCGCCTCACATCTGGTCGTTATACGGCTCCTTCATCTGCCCGACCATGCGGGCCAGCTTGGAGAAGGACGGCATGTCCGCTTCCGGCTGGCACTGGTTGGCAAGCTCGAGCAGGCGGATCGGGAAATTGATGGCGTCGCGGTTCGACGCCGAGATCGCCTCCGAGCGCTCCTCGCCGGTCTCGCCGGCTTCGGCCTTGCGCAGCGCGATGTCGATCTCCTCGACGCTGAGCACGCCTTTCTTGACGAGCACATGGTTGATTGCGGCGACAGCCATCAGCAGGCCCTCGAGCTGAAGATTGGCGACGTTCATGGCGTTCCTCCCATTGACCTCGCCTCAAGAACGCGTGAGCGGCGTTTCCGATCCGGACGGGGAAAGCCGGCGCGGTTCAGACCTCCATCCACCGCTCGCCATATTCGCTCCAGAGCTGCCTGATCTCGCGGTTGCCGAGCGGCGGCGTCTGGCGGTCGCCATAGAAGACGGCGACGGCGCTGAGGTCGTATTGGCCCTCGGCCTGGGCGATGAAGCGGATCGCCTCGCCGAGCGGCCTCGAATGGAAGATCGGATCGGCCTGGCCCCGGCCCAGGCTGCGAACGCCCGAAATGCTTGCAGGTACATGCCGCATCCGAAAGACGGATGCCATGGCAGGTCTGTCCATGCCGCTCTCCGCGATTCCCCAAGGGAATGATCCCATAAGCTCCGGCTAATGACCAGCCCGGGGACAACCGCCCACAGCAAGAGAGCGACCAAGAGCGGCAAGACACAATTTCGAAACGAAAAGAGCTGGAAAGAAAAGGCCGGGCGCAGTGGCCCGGCCTTTCTTTCTGCGCGGCCGTCGCAAGCAGCCTGGCTCACTACTTTGGACGGTCGCGGCTGGGGTGCAGCCGGACCGGAAATGTCTACCTGTGCCAGCGATGCAGCCAGTCCGGCTCGGGGTCGGAATTCCTGCTGATTGCCATGCCGGCCAGCAAGCCGACCAGCCCGCCGATCAACATCGCGGTCGAGAAGGTGCCGGGGTTCTGCTGCACCGTTTCTGAAACGCTATGCGCCTGGCTGCGCAACTGGCTTGCGGCGCGCGACGCGCGGTCGGAGGCGCCGCTGTAGAGGTTCGAAGCGCGGTCGGCCGCGCCTCGGTACCAGCCATGCGCGGTCTCGGCGGCCTCCTCGGCCTGTTCGGAAAGCGCGCGGTTCAGACGGCTCACCTCGCGCTTCAACTCGGCGATCTGCTTCTTCATCGCGTCGTCCGATGCACGCGTGGCTCGCGCGCTGCTACGTGACGCGGGACGGTTGCGCGCG
Source organism: Mesorhizobium sp. B4-1-1 (assembly GCF_006439375.1). NCBI lineage: Bacteria > Pseudomonadati > Pseudomonadota > Alphaproteobacteria > Hyphomicrobiales > Phyllobacteriaceae > Mesorhizobium > Mesorhizobium sp. B4-1-1. The sequence continues at coordinate 108,303 of NZ_VFTH01000014.1, read as the reverse complement.
GCGGTGGCTTTCGCGTTGCCGTTGGCTGAATTGGTGGTGCTGGTGTCATTGTCTGCCATTCGGTCTCTCCTTTTTGCATCCTGGAACGGCCATGACGCCTCATTGTTCCCGCGAGCGCGCCGCGCGGCCAAAACACCGGGGCCGCGGAGCGTGCTCCACGGCCCCGTGCCGCAAGCCCGATGCCCTTACTTGCCGCAGTTCTTGTCGTTCACGTTCGGCTGCATCGTGCCGGCGGTGCTGTTGTTGGCATCGCCCACCGCGCCTTGCGGACTGTCCGGGCAGTTCTTGTCGGCGTTTGAATTCATGTCGCCGCCGGTAACGCTGCCGGTCGTGCCGGTATCGGGCGCGGCCTGGTCGGGCGGCGGGCTGCCCGGCGTCTTCGGGTCGACGGTGATCGTCTGACCGCTGCCGCCACCCTCATTTCCGGCGGTGCCGGCGGTCTGGGCCATCGCCGCCGTGGCGAGGCCGATGGTCAGGGCCGAAGCCGCAAGAATCCTCGTAAGCATGATTTTCTCCTCTTTTAGAGACGGTCGTCTGTCGCGTTGCGACTAAGGGTGGAACCCATCGGACCAAGGTTGGTTCCGGCAAAAATTTGCTATGCCCTGGCCCGGCGTTTCAATTTATGAGTGTGGCGCGCCGGGCGCTGCGGTTTTGAGGAATGTAGGAAAATATACCTATAAGCTATTGCCCGGTGAAGGCAGCTATGCTACTATTTTGTCCATGGTGCTGATTTGCGCCAACGACCCGCCGCCCGGCGGGTTTTTTTCTCACCGTCCATTCTTTCGAAGCGCTAGCGGGGCGGCGCTCCTCTCTCCTGCGGCGCTTTCAACATTCTGCTCGAGGCCCAGATGCCACGCTATGCCACCATCGTCACCGCCGATGACGGCGCCGAGATCGTCAGCGCGATCGGCGAATTCGAGGGCTCGAGCCTGCCGCGCAACTCGGGCCGCGTCGAGCAGGTCGCGCCGGGCGTGCGCATCGGGATGGTGCGTGGCGGGCCGATCGACGCCGTCGCCGGTTTCGGCTTTCCGGGCCACGGCCTCGGCCCGTCCTCAGTCCGCGCCGCGACGGCGAAGCTGAAAGCAATGGCCGCACCTGCCGCCGATGCCCGGGCCGCCAAGCAGGCCAGCGCCAAGCCACGCAGGAAACCGGCGCGCAAGGTCCGCAAGGTCAAGGCGGCGAAAGCCGCGCCATCGCAAGCGGCCATCCATGGCTGACGAAAGCAGGCGCCGCGCCGGCGCGAAGCGGGCAAGCCGAAAGCCGAAGGGCCCCCAAGCCGGGGCCGCTCTGGCCACTCGCCCGAAGCGCCCGCGAAAAACGCTCGTCGACGATTTCGCGGCAGCCCTTCGCGCCGACTTCCGCGCCCATGGCGCCGGCGTCATCGCCGCGGTGCGGGCCGAAAAACCGGAGCAGTATCTGAAGGTCGTGCTGACGATGCTGCCCAAGGATTTTTCGGCCAAGGAATTCTCGGACGGTGTCGATGCCAATCAAAACAGTCTCGGGCAGTTGAGCGATGAGGAGATCCGCAAGCGCATCCGCGGCCTCGAAGCGAACATCCGCCCGCTCCTTGAAGGCGTTACAGACCTATCTGGCCTTGCTGGAGGAACTGGACCGCAGGCGTCGTCGTAATCGCCTTGCGTCCTATGCGCCGTACGAGCGGCAGGCTGATTTTCACGCGGCAGGGGCAACGAACCGCGAGCGCCTGTTCATGGCCGGCAACCAGCTCGGCAAGACCAGGGCAGGGGGCGCGGAATGGGCCATGCATCTCACCGGCCGCTATCCGGACTGGTGGGCAGGCAAGGTGTTCGACCAGCCTGTCAGGCTCTGGGCCGCCGGCGTCACCGGCGAAGGCACGCGCGACAATCCGCAGCGCGTGCTGGTCGGCCCGCCGCAGCAACAGGCCGAATGGGGCACCGGCATGATCCCGGCCGATGCCATCACCGATACGGTGATGGGGCGCGGCGCGCCGGGAGCGCTGGACAGCGTCGTCGTGCGCTGGGGCGGTGGCGGCGACGTGCAGGCCGGCGAAAGCGTGCTCTCGTTCAAGAGTTACGAAAAAGGTCGCGAGAAATGGCAGGGCGAGACGCTGCACGGCGTGTGGTTCGACGAGGAACCGCCGCTGGACATTTATTCGGAGGGCCTCACCCGCACCAACGCGACCGACGGCATAACGATCGTGACGTTCACGCCGCTGTTGGGGATGAGCGATGTGGTGCTCAGGTTTTTGAGCGCGGAGGCGGTTCAAGGCTTGGGTTCCTCGCCCCCGCAAGGCGGGGGAGAGGTGGCCGCGCAGCGGCCGGAGAGGGGGACTTCGTAGGGCGACAGGCCTTGCGAGTTGCTGTCCGCTCCTTCACCAAAGCCGGCGCTGCCCCCTCTCCGTCACAGCTTCGCCGCACCACCTCTCCCCCACTCACGTGGGGGCGAGGAACTGGAGCTTTCAAAACGATTTCCACCGCTTATGGTGCGCGAATGCGCGGTCGCGGGATTTGCATGCCGTAAGGGATTTCAGGAATGTATGTAGGCCGTTCTTACCGGTTGCTGGACTTCGCGCTCTGGTCGCGGCGCAGCGTCATCTACATGGTCGTGGTGAGCGGGCTGGCGATCGCCGCCTACCGCCTTCCGGCGACAGCTGGGTTCTCGGTGCCATGGTCGGTCGTGCTGGTGCTCGGCACCACGGTGTCGTTGGTCGCCGGGTTCAAGAATTCGCAGGTCTTCACCCGCGCCAACGAGGCCCTGCAAGCCTTTTCACAGATCACCGCCAGCAGCCGGATGCTGTCCGGCTTCTGCCGCGATTTCATGGATGCTGCCGCCGCCCGGCAGCTGATCTATCGCCATCTTGCCTGGCTGACGGCGCTGCGCTTTTCGCTGCGGCGGCCCATGCCTTGGGAATCGCTGGCGAAAGCAGCCAACATCGAGTTCCGGCGGCGCCGCTATCACATCCAGGAGGATAAGACGTCGCTTGCCGAGGAACTGCGTAGGCTGCTGGGCGAGGAAGCCGAAAGCGTGCTGAAATCGCCGCACCCGGCGATAGAACTCCTCGATTTGCAATTGGCCGAGGTCAACGGCTTGCTGAAGAGTTCAGCCGTTCCGACGCAGGTCTACTCCGAACTGGTCAAGCTGATACGCGACTTTCAGGACCAGCAGGCCCGTTGCGATCGCATCAAGAACAATCCCTATCCCCGGCAATACGCGATCGTGAGCTCGATGTTCATGATCATCTTCTGCACCTTGCTGCCCTTCGGGGTCGTTCCGGTCTTTGCCGATATGGCCAAGCTGGGCGGCGTGCTCGGCTGGATTTCGATCTGGCTGACCATCCCTTTCAGCGCGCTGCTGGGCTGGGTCTACATGTCGCTCGACCTGGTCGGCGAAAGCAGCGCCAATCCGTTCGAAGGCAACGCCAACGACGTGCCGATCTCGCAAATCTGCCGCGACATCGAGATCGAGCTGCGCCGGGGGCTTGGCGAGACCGCGCTTCCAGCGCCGCTGGCGCCGGTGAACAACATCGCGACGTGATGGCTCCAGTTCCTCGCCCCGCGAGAGCGGGGAGAGGTGGCCGCGCAGCGGCCGGAGAGGGGCCTTCGTAGGGCGTTTAGCCTCCCGTTCTTCTGTCGAAAGCCGGCGCCGTCCCCTCTCCGTCGCGGCTTCGCCGCGCCACCTCTCCCCGCTCTCGCGGGGCGAGGAAGTGGAGTTGCCATGTCCCAACACGTCACCTTCATGACCATCGATGATGCCGGGCACTACAGCCCAGAGCAGCGCGCTGCGATCGTCGCCGCCTATCCCGAGCATGAGCGAGTGGCCCGCGCGAAAGGCATTCCAGTGCTGGGCTCCGGTCGCATCTTTCCTGTGCCGGAGGAGATGATCGCCTGCGAGCCTTTCAAGTTGCCGCGCTGGTGGCCACGGATCGGCGCGCTCGATTTCGGCTGGGACCATCCTTCCGCCGCGGTCGAGCTCGCCTGGGATACCGAGGCCGATGTCGTCTACGTCACGAACGCGAACCCGTGCGCCTGGCGACGACCGCGAACATCAGCCTTTACGGCCTGCAGACCATCGACAGCGTGCTGACGGAAGTCGGCGTCCGCGTGCTGGTCAAGGACCAGGCCGACCCGACCGAGAACGGCATCTACACCGCAAGCGAGGGCCAGTGGTTCCGCGCCGCCGATGCCCGCACCGCGCGCACGATGCAAAAGGGCACGACCGTGCATGTGCAGGAGGGTGCCGTCTCGGCCGATCGCGTCTATGCCTTCGAGACGCAGGATCCAGCGATCGGCGCCGACCCGATTGTGCTTAGCTTCTATCTCTCGCAGGACACGCTCGGCGACGCCGTGAATGCCGCCAATGCCGCCGCCGCGAGCGCGGCCGCAGCACTGACTTCCAAGAATGCCGCCGCCACCAGCGCCACCAATGCGGCAGGCTCGGCGACCGGGGCGGCCGGCTCCGCCACCGCCGCGTCCACTTCCGCCACCAATGCCGCGACCAGCGCCACCAATGCCGGCAATTCGGCGACGGCGGCGGCCGGCTCCGCTTCCGCGGCCTCAGGTTCGTCCACCAGCGCCGGCACATCGGCAAGCGCAGCTGCCGGCTCGGCTTCCGCCGCATCGAGCTCCGCCACCGCCGCTTCCGGATCCGCCACCAGCGCCGCGACGTCGGCCACCAACGCGGCGGCGAGCGCCGTTGCGGCGGCCAATGCGGTGGCGGCTTTTGGCTACACCTTTTCCACCAGCACCGCCGACGCCGATCCCGGCAACGGCACGCTGCGGCTGAACAACGCCAGCGCCGCCTCCGCCACTGCGGCCTATATTGACAACCTGGACTCCGGCGGCGCCACGGTGAGCGGCGTGGTCGACGGCTTCGACGACAGCACCAACGTCATCAAGGGCCAACTGACGCTGCGCTCAAAAGCGTCAGCCGCCATCGCCTACGTCTACAACGTCACCGGCTCGGTGGTGGATGGGACGGGCTATCGAAAACTGACCCTGGCCTATGTCAGCGGCGCCGGCACCTTGCCGACGACCACCGACGGCATCTGGCTGATTTTCGCCCGCGCCGGCGACAAGGGCGCGGACGGCCTGGGCAGCGGTGACTTCACCGGCCCGGCCTCCTCGGCGACTGACAATATCGTGACCTTCGCCGGTACCACGGGCAAGACCGGAAAGGATAGCGGTGTTGCGGTGGCAAGCCTGGTCGTCGGGCCGGCCTCGGCCGCGACCGACAACATCGCCACGTTCAACGGCACGACCGGGAAGGTGGTGAAGGACAGCGGCGTGGCGGTGGCTAGCCTGGCGCCGAAGGCCAATGCATCCTTCACCGGCACATTTAGCCCGCCAACCAATGCCATTGCATTGAACACCCTCGCTGATAGCACCGCTGTGTCGGTCCTTGGTCGTTCGGCCAATTCGATCGGCGCACGGGCGGACATCGCGGCTGGCTCCGATGACACGATCCTGCGGCGCGTGTCCTCGGCACTCGGCTTTGGGCAGCTCACCGCCGGCATGGTGCCGGCCGGGCTGGTGACCTATGCCATGCTCGCGTCCGGTGCCATCGCATCCAACAGCGAGTTCCAGCTTGGAACGGCAAGCAAGCTTCTGACGGCGGCCGCATTAAAGTCGGCCGTAGCCTATCAGACGCTTACGTCCGGCGCATCCGTCTCTTGGGATATGTCGCTCGGCAACAATGCTTCGTTGGCGGCTGGCACGAACGTGACGATCGGCAATCCGACAAATGCGGTGCCGCAGTTCGGCTTCGTGCTCAAGATCACCGCGGTGACGTCCGCTCGCACCGTGAGCCTGAGCGCGAATCTCGTGCCCGCTGCGGGCGTCGAGAGCTTTCCGATCACCATCCAGACAACGGAAACCGTCTTCCTGGCCGGCTTTGTCGATACGACGAGCCGCCTTGTCATCACCAGTGTTTTAAGAACCTAACAGGAGAACTCGATGTCCATTCTCGTCCGCAAGATCAATGACGTTTGGCAGGAGTGGCACGGCTCCTCGATCGTGACCCAGACGGTCGGCACCTACACTGCTGTCTATGGTGACGGCCGGCAGGTGGAGACGCCATGCGATCCCTATCCTGTCGAAATCCAGATGAACGGCGACAGCCTGCGCGGCTTCTACGACCAGGGCCTTTGGACGATCGACGAAGTCGAGGCGGTGGGCGGCAGGATTGCTGTGCCCTTCGAAGCGCCGGAAGGAAAACAGGTCGTCGGCGCACCGTCCTATGTGGAAACCGGTGAAGTGATCCAACAGGTCTATCAGGTCGAGGATACCCCGCCGCCACCGGAACCGCCGACGGCAGAGGAGAAGGTCGGTGCTATGCTGGCTGGCTACGATCTTTCGATCAGCGAATTGAAGTCGATCCTCGGGCTGGGCATCTAATGTATCCCGGTATCATCCCAAAGATCGTCGCGCCGCCGCAGAAGAAGGCGACCATGCTTCTGCATTTCGACGGGGCCAACGGCTCGCAGGTTTTTGTCGATAGCTCGCTCAACAATCTCGCCATGGGGTTTGGAGGTAACGTGCAAATCGACACGTCTACGTCGGTCTTCGGAGGAAGTTGCTGCACCTTTGATGGGGTTGGCGACTACCTTTACTGCGACCATCCGACGGCACTCAAATTGCCGGGGGATTTCACGTGTGAGGGTCGCATGCGATGCACTGCGGAAACTACAAACTCGCGCCCGGTATTCGATATGCGAGGCGGCACGAACAATGCCGGGTTCTTCGTCAATCTCAATCCGAGTGAGCAGTTAGATATCTACATTGATGCAAATGATGGCGCCGGTGGCGTCAAGCGCGCCACGTCCGGCACGCTCACCGCTGGCACTTGGTATCATTGGGCAATCTGCCGCGCCTCGGGTGTGATCCGCTGCTTTCTCAACGGCACGCAATTTGGAAGCAATTTCTCCACCTCGGTTGCCTGGGATAGCACGTCGCTGAACATCGGAACTTTCGTCGGTGAGCGGGACATCGGCGGGCCGGATCACAAATACAAAGGGAATATGGACGAGATTCGGATCTCGAACAATCTTGCCCGCTACACCGCCAACTTCACACCGGGCGGTTCTGCATTTGATCGCTACGACTAATTGTTCATCTGGACATCTGGCATCGGCCGCGCGTACTAACGTCGGCGGTTTGCGCGGGACATAATCAGAATGGGATTTGCTACGGGCGACAGACAGCGTTTGTTGGCGCTCGATGGCCTTCGCGCCTACGCGGCAATCGCGGTCATCTTCTATCACGGTATCCTTCATTTTGATGAGGGGTTGATCCAGCGCGCTTTGTTCAAGACGTTCTGGGAGGTAACTGCAACGGACCAGTGGCCCAAGCTCTGGCTCTCGATTTTCAACGGCACGGCGGCGGTCGAGTTGTTCTTCCTCCTAAGTGGTTGCGTCTTGATCCGTTCCCTTTCTGACATTGGTAATCCGTGGCGTGCTGGCGCATCGTTTGCTGTGAAGCGCGTGTTTCGCATCTATCCAGGGCTCATAGCCTGTGTGCTGGCCGCGGCATTGCTTCAGGCATGGCCTATCTCGTGGTCGGAAGCCTGTGCGAACATGGCCCTGTGGTCCTATGCAGTCATCCAACCAAGTTGGACACTGCAGGTGGAAATGCTCGCCGTCCCACTGATGTTGCTGGCTGGAGTGTTTACGCTTCGGTGGGGCATGTGGGGCACTCTTGCAGTGCTCGTTTACACATGCATCGCTCGGAAAAATCCCGAACTGCTCGGAGTACAATTGCTCTCAGATTACGGGTATCTGTTCATCTTTGGTGCCTTGGTGCCGAGCGGGCTGGGTGCCTTTGCTGCCAAGTTGGCAAGGCCGATAGGATGGGCGCTACTTCTCGTCGCTTTCCTGTTGCTTAGGCAATTCGTGCACGGCCTTGAGCTTCTGACGGCAGCGTTAGGTTTTGTGCTGCTCGCGCTGTTGTACCACGATGACAGGGTGGCTTCGTCACCGGTCTTAGTTTCGCCTCTTCCCGCATTTCTCGGGCGTGTGAGCTTCGGCCTCTACCTGTGGAATGTCCTCTTTCTCAACGCACTTCACAATGTGCCGCCAAGTTGGCTTCCGTCGGATGCAGTGCTGGCGGGCATTCTGGTATCTCTCGTCATTATCCCCCCGAGCGTCTTCTTGGCAGCCGTCAGCTACCGATTGATTGAGCTGCCCGGAATTGCGCTCGGGCGAAAACTCTCTCGCGCCATAGTTAAAGGCGCACCGCGTTTAGAAGCCGCGTAGTTCTCGCCACTGCACCTTTAGTTTTGGTCGCTGACCGGAGTGCGCGAGCGCTTCGTCTCGCCGCATGTTCCTTCGCACCCCTGAATCCTCAAGAATCTGCCCCCCCGGGCGGAAAGGAACACCCATGGACCGCAACTTCGCGCGTGCCCTTTCGCTCGTCCTCTCGTCCGAAGGCGGCTGGTCGGACAATCCCGCCGATCCGGGCGGCGCGACCATGAAGGGCGTCACGCTCGCCAATTTCCGCCGCTACGTCAAAGCCGACGCCACCAAGGCCGATCTTCGCAAGATCAGTGATGATCAGGTGGCCACGGTTTACCGTCGTTTCTATTGGGATGCGGTCGTCGGCGCCGGCCTTCCTGCCGGCGTCGACTATGCCGTCTTCGACTTTGCCGTGAACAGTGGGCCGGGCAGGGCGGCGAAATATCTTCAAGCTGTTCTCGGCGTTGCCCAGGACGGCCGCATCGGCCCGGCCACGCTCGCCGCGGCAAGGGGAAAACCCGCCGGTGTCGTCATCGACGCGCTCTGCGATGCGCGGCTTGCCTTCCTCGAAAGGCTGCCGACGTGGCCGAGCTTCGGCCGGGGCTGGAGCGCGCGTGTCGCCTCGGTGCGCCGGCAGGCGCTGCTGATGTCGGCCACGCCGCTGACGACGACGATATCCGTGCCGACGGCGCCAGCATCCGCCGATGGTGCGGGGCCAACCGCGGCGCCCGCGCACGCAGGGTCGCATGCCGGCGGTGAGGCGCCCGCCGCGCCACCCAAATCCGCATCGCCCACCAAAGCAACCGGCATCCTTGCGCTGATCGCGCTGGCGTTCGGCGCCCTGGCTGCCTGGGCCATGCATCTTCTCTGCAATCTCTTCGGAGTGCTCTGCCAATGATTGCCGTCATCATCCGCATCGCCCTGCGCTATGGCGCGGGCGTGCTTGTCGCCCGCGGCCTTCTGGGAGCCGACGAAGCCTCGGCGTTCTCCGCCGATCCCGACATTCAGATGGCGCTGGAGACCGGTCTCGGTCTTGCCATCGCCGCCGCGGCCGAATGGTGGCACCTGCTCGCGCGCCGGTGCGGCTGGGAGCACTGATAATGGAAAATCTCAAGTCTGTCCTCGCCCAACTGCTCGAGCAGACGAGGTCGTATGTGATCGTCGGCGCCATCTGCTTCGTCGCCGGTCTTCTCATCGGAGCGCTGCTATGAGTGCGCTGCTGGCATGGCTTCTCACTAACCCGACAATCCTGGCCATCGGCGCCGGCCTTGTCGGCGCCCTCGGCTGGGGCTTCCACCAGCGCCTCGCCGGCGCGCGGGCCGAGCGCGGCAAGCAGGCTGAAGCCGAGGTCGCGGCCCGCAATGTCGCCGACCAGGTCGACAACGATATCGGCGCTTTGCCGGCTGAGGCGGTCAGAAAGGAGCTGAAGTCATGGGCAAGGGACTGATCGTCGCCGCCATCGCCGCCGCGCTTGCCGGCTGCACGACGGCCAGGGGCGGCTTCTGCGTCGTCGCCTCGCCGATGCGCCTCTCCGCGAGCGCGGTCGACAGCCTGTCTGACCAGGAGGCGAGGGCGCTGCTCGCCCACAACCGCAAGGGCGAAGAACTCTGCGGCTGGAGGCCGTGATGCACGACATTTTCGATCTTCTGGGCATCAAAGGCCAGGTCGTGGCGGCGGGGCTCGCCGGCGGCGTGCTGCGGGCGCTGTCGCGCCATCGCTATAAGCTGCGCGAAATGGTTGCCTCGCCGATCTGCGGCGCCCTGGCCGCCGCCTATCTGACATTGCCTGTCGTCGCCTGGGTCCGGGCAAGCAGCCTGCCGATACCCGATACAGCCGATGACACCACCACGCTTGCCGCCGCTTTCCTCATCGGCGTTTGTGCGATGTGAATTTCGGATATCGTCTTCGAGGTGGTGGTGCGGAGATTCAGGCAAACGCCGGATTCGTGATCGCGACAGCGTCGAAGCCGTGCAAGCATATATTTTCGAAACAGACAGGGGCAGACCGTCCACGCCGGATACTTCGATGCCGGTGTCAGCGATTAGCCGCTCGAACCGCTGGAAGAACCCGGCCGCAACGCCTATCTATGGAGCAATCCAAAGGAGGTGTGACATGGCTTCTTCCACCGAACGCGCGGTCCTTGCGGGCGGCTGCTTCTGGGGCATGCAGGATCTGATCCGGCGCCTGCCCGGCGTGATCTCAACGCGAGTGGGCTACAGCGGCGGCGATGTACCGAACGCCACCTACCGCAACCACGGCACCCACGCCGAGGCGATCGAGATCAACTTCGATCCGGCCAGGACAAGCTTTCGCACATTGCTCGAATTCTTCTTCCAGATCCACGATCCGACGACAAGGAACCGCCAGGGCAACGATATCGGCATGAGCTACCGCTCGGCAATTTTCTACACCAGCGATGAACAGAAGCGGATCGCCGAGGACACGATAGCCGACGTCGACGCGTCCGGCCTGTGGCCTGGCAAGGTCGTCACCGAACTCGCCCCGGTCGGGCCTTTCTGGGAAGCAGAGCCCGAGCATCAGGACTATCTCGAGCGCTATCCCAACGGCTACACCTGCCATTTCGCGCGGCCGGGCTGGAAGCTTCCGGCCCGCCAACAGGCGGTCGCGTCATAGTCAGAGGCCAGGCTGTTTCATACAGTCTTTACGCGCTTTGATCCGCCCGCCGTGCCGGAAGGCATGGCGGGCTTTTTTGCGTTCCGGCCGCCGTCCCGGGCGGGCAACCTCAGCCCTTGGCGCGGCGGCCTTCGTGTTCGTGGCTGCCGATCCAGTGGGCGCGGATGCGGTCACTGGCTTCGAGATAAGCCATGTCGATCAGATAGGTCAGAAGCTTCTCGCCATCGGCCTCCGCCTTCTGGCGAAGTTCTCGCAAGATCCCCTGCGCAAACTGCAGGTTTTCCATTTTGCTAGGCTGGTCCATGGATGCCCCCAATGTCTGTGCGGTAAGTTTGGCTCACTATGCTTGTACGAACATTGTCACCACGCTCGCGGCGAAGCTGTACTCGGTTGCACTGATGCCCGATCAACGAACCTGTTGGACAGTGCGCGGAAATGTCGATATTTTACGCGCCCAATCGGATGGCGACCATGCACGAAGACGAGGGCAGCACTGCTGATAAGTTGCAAGCCATGCTTGACGTGATTGCCAGGAGCGAGCCCTCGAGCGAGAGCGGGCAGGCGGATTTCGGCCGGTTGAGGGCGGACGCCGCCAAGGCCGCCGGCGTGCTGATCGAATTTTACGGCGATGCGGCCCTGGAACGGGCCAAGCTCATCGAGCGCCGATCGCCCCAGTCGCATTTCGCGCGTATGGTCGCGGCTGAAGTCGGCAGGCGCGGCAAGCGGCCTGGAAGCTAGCCCGGAAACGATCGGCGAAAGCCTCTTCAGGATGATCTTCGCCTCCTCAGCCTTGCACCGAGCCGCTGCTCCACCTCTTCCTCGATGTTGTCCAGAAGATAGGACAGCATATCGTGTCCGATCGATCGCGCTATGTCCTTGGCTTGCCCAACATGGTTTTGGATATCGCGCAACGCCTGCTCCTCGCATGCGGCATCCTTCGTCAAGTCGACGAACCAGCCAGGATAAAGCGCCGCCTCGCCCACCCCGTCGACGTGACATTGGCCGACGGCCAGGATCTTGCGCAACCCCATCTTTTCGGAATGGACCCTATAGACCTCCCTGAAGCCGGCCCTGCGCTCCACGGCCTTGCGGATAGCCAGCCGAACCCTTGAGCGGTCGTCCTGATCGATGCTTTGCATGCATCGTTCAAACGAGGCGCCGTGGCAGAACTCATCAAGTGTCAGGCCGAAATAATCTGAAAGATTGGCATCGCCATAGACGCGGTCGCGCTTGATGTCCCAGGTCCAGAACCCGTCGATCGGTGGATACCGCATATGCATGTTGCGGCCGTGTTCAATCGCCGACGTCATGAAAACCGCCCCGTCCGGTTTCAAGATTCGCCGGCACTATGTAGCAAAAACCGAAAGAAACAAAGATGGCCTTTTGTACAAGGCCGGAAGTCATAAGGCCTGTTATCAATGGCATTTCGGGATGTCATATTTGATATACCAGAAAGAGGGTGCGAAGAAAATTTCTTGAGCCGAAGGAATTTTCACTTTGGTATTGCAACTGGAGTTTGGTATTTTACGTGGTAAGCGCGGCGGACAGGCGGGAAAAACAATCCCGGAGGTTGTATTTCCGCAAGAAGCATGGCTGAAAATTCTTATATTTTGTAAAACGATAAAACTCTTTGCGTGCTGCTGGAGCCCGGTCGGCTTACGGCCTCATGTTCGCCGCCTAGCAGAATGCTGACGCTGATTGGCCGGCAAACCGACCGGTGGTTGAAAATGCGAAACTTCCAGAAAAGCCGCGCATATCAGTCCAAGGCCGGGCGTTTTCCGAACGCGCCGGAGGCACCGTTGGACTGAAGATCGTCGTTCCGACTAAAGTCCTCCAAGAACCTGGGCCGACCTTTGCAGTGGCTCCGGGCCGGCTTCAGCGCCTGCCGCTGGATCATCGGCGATCCGGTCATGCTCGAACTGGCGCGCCGCGGGGAGGGCCTGCAACCAGGGCTCGCGGCGTCCGATCCACAGCTCGTAGCTCGGCGCCAGCCCTTCGGTTGGCGCAACGTCCAAGCTACCGATCGTGACCTCGGCCTCGTCATCGCCGATGAACGGAACGCGGCTTCCGCAGGTGGGGCAAAAACTCCGAGCGCCATACTTGCTGGTGATGCCCGTGGTTTCGAACGCTCTTAGCGGCCATACGGCGTAGGCATGGAAGGCCGATCCGCTTGTCTTGCGGCAGTCCTTACAGTGACAGAGGCCGACTCGAAGCGGCTCGCCGGTGACGCGGAACTGCACACCGCCACACAGGCAACTGCCGCTGCGCACGATTTCAGCCATTGCCGTTCCTCCCGCGGTGGTGCACGGAGCCGCGTTTCTCTCGCGCCCGGCAAGTCCCGCTGCCGGCTGCTAAAACCCGCAGGAGCTGGCAATGGTTCCGCCGGCGCGCAAGAAGCATCGGTCAGTCGGGAAGGTTGATCGGCTCCTCGCACCGATAGACGCGGCACTCGCCATCTTTGGCCGGAACCGTCGTCGAGACAGGCACTTCCGGCCAGTCGCACTCATTGCCGAATTGCCGAACGAACCTGTCATAGGTGTTCGGGCCCGTGGTCAAGACCACGGCATGGTCGCTTTTGATCAGCGCCTGCGTCCGCGCGCAAGTCATGGCGCGCGTATCTGGCCGGGCATAGGCAACGCTCGCGGCGCACAACATTGTGCCGGCCAACAATATCTTGCCTGCGGCAAGTGCGATCGACCGGGTTCTCATGGGACACCGGGTTTTTGACGTTTCCGGGTGCCGAATATGGATCGCGGCTAGAACACCGCAAGATATTTGAGCAGCGAGATGATGCCGATGATGATGACGATGATCTGCGCGATTTGCCGCGCGCGGGCATCGAGCGGCAGCCGTTGCACGAGGTAGAGCACCAGGATCACCACCAGGAAGGTGATCAATATGCCGACAAGAACCGACGCGCCCATATGCCTGCCTCCGTTTTATCCCAAGGTTGCCCAGATCGGGCTGCCTCAAACGTTGCGGACGGGAGAATGGTTCCACGAAGGTCAAGTGGAACAGGAGACTTGGCGGAGACGTTGTTCAGCATCTTTGAATATTAAGGATGAGAACATGAAAGACGTATTCTGCACCGCTACCGTTATCGCTTCGATCGCGATCGCCGTCGCGCTTATGCTTTTGGTTCCCATCAAACTTGAGGCCAACCCCGGGCAGCCTATGGTGTCGGCTCACTCGGCCAGGTCCGAATAGCATCGGCCCAGAGGTGAGCGGAACATGCGTGCCGCTTGCGAGTTGACTTGGTCATAACGGCGCTGGGTTCGAGCTTCAGAGAGAGGAAAAGTCCATGGGTCTCGGCACAATTCTTATCATCATTCTTATCCTTGCCCTGCTTGGCGGCTTCAGCGGCTTGGGCGGCGGGCCGTTCTACGGCACGGGCTACTATGGCGGCGGTGGTCTGGGCCTGGTTCTTGTAATTGTTATCATTCTGGTTGTGCTCGGACGGATCTGATAGCCGCCCAGCAATCAAGCCAGCGCATCCTTCAGCTTTGCCGCCAGTTGTTCCAGCGTGAACGGCTTGGCGATGAAGTGCACATCATGGTCGAGCACGCCATTGTGCACGACCGCGTTGCGGGTGAAGCCGGTCATGAACACCACTTTCAGCGATTGGGAATGCTTGCGTGCCTGTTCGGCCAACTGGCGGCCGTTCATGCCCGGCATAACGATATCCGTCAGCATCAGTGCGATGGCCGCATTCTCGCCGAGATTGCGCAGCGCCTCCTCACCGCTGGCAGCCTCGACGACCGTGTAGCCGAGCTCCAGCAGCGCGGCGGCCGTCGAAAAGCGCACGCGAGCGTCATCCTCGACGAGCAGGACGGTTTCGGTTGCCGGAGTATCGCTCCGGCTGCCTACCTTTGCCGGCATCGTCGCTTCTTCTGAACCGGTGAAACGTGGAAGATAGATCTTGACCGTCGTGCCTTCGCCGGGCTCCGAATAGATTTTGACGTGACCGCCGGATTGCTTGACGAAGCCGAACACCTGGCTGAGCCCCAGCCCTGTGCCTTTGGCCGCGGGCTTGGTGGTGAAGAACGGCTCGAAAGCCTTGGTCATGATATCGGGTGACATGCCAGCGCCGGTGTCGGTCACCGCGATCATCACATACTGGCCAGCCTTCACCTCCGGATGCGCCACCGCATAGGCTTCATCGAGATAGCAATTGGCCGTCTCGATGGTGAGCTTGCCCTTTTCGTCCATCGCGTCGCGCGCGTTGACCGCCAGGTTGATGATCGCGTTCTCGACCTGGCTCGGGTCGGCATGCGTTTTCCAGAGTCCGCCCGCCAGCACCGTTTCGATCTCGACCGCATGGCCGAGCGCTCGGTGCAAAAGGTCCGACATGCCAGCGACGAGGCGATTGGCGTCGACGATCTGCGGCGCCAGTGGCTGCTGCCTGGAAAAGGCAAGCAGCCTGGCCGTGAGATTGGCGGCGCGCGCCGCGGCGTCGGCGGCAGCCTCGACGAAGCTCTGCACGTCATGCTCGCCGCGGGCGAGCTTGCGCTGCGCGAGGTTCATGGCGCTGGTAATGACGGCCAGCATATTGTTGAAATCATGCGCAATGCCGCCCGTGAGCTGGCCAACCGCTTCCATCTTCTGCACTTGGCGAAGTTGCGACTCCGCCTTTTCACGCGTCTCGATTTCGTTGAGCAGCGCAGCGTTCTTCGCCCTCAAGGCGTCTTGCGCCGTAGCCACCTCGTGGAAGCGGCGGCTGGATTGGCGGATCGTGTAGATGCCGAGCAGGAAGATGCCCAGCAGCGCGGCGAACGAGCCGGCGCGCAACCAGCCTTCGATTTGCTCCATGCGCTCCGCGCGGGAAGCGAGGTTTGCGCCGTCGATGCGCCGGATCGCGTCGATATTGGCGCGGATCTGCTCCATATCCAGCTTGCCCCGGCCGCCGCGCACGATGTCCAGGGCCTTGGCCGTGTTGCCCGTGTCGTAGAGCCTGATCGTCTCCGCGAGTTCGGCCTGCTTGCGGGTAATCGCATCCTTGATGCCGACGACCTGCTGCGCCCTGTCGCTACCGGCCGGAAACATCTCGTCGATGCGCCTGAGCAACGCCGGCAGCGCATCGACCGCATGCTGATATGGCAGTAGGTAACTCTTCTCGCCCGTCAGCAGATAGCCACGCTGGCCGGTCTCGGTGTCCTGGGCGAGCGATAGCAGGCTCGAGAGCAATTGCTGGGCTTCGATCGCTTCGCGGCTGGCGTCGCGGTCTGCAATCTGCGCCTCGGCGAGGATGGCGCGCAAGACGATGATCAGCGCGACGACCGCAAAGCCGGCAAGGAGCGGAAGCGCTTGCCATCGCAGGGCGCGTCGCAGTCGGACAATCATTGCTTTGCAGGCCTGAGGAAATCATGAAATTCGCCAAGTCGTAGGCGGCGGCAAAGCGCAAGGCAATAGCCAGGTCCATAAGGTAATGATTGCAGCAGGCAAGGCAGGCCTGGCTATGTTAAACTTTAATGAAAGCGGCCCCGGCCGATGCCATTAAATGGAATTCCGCGGCGTTGCGGTCGACCGGCGGCAGATGCTTGAATCCCGCTAGCTCTCGCGCCCATTGCATTGGAGGCAGACGATGCTGTGTCCCGGACAGTTCAGCCGGTGCGTGCCCCCTGGGCAGCAATGGCCGTTCGAGCTCAGCCAGCGCGCGCAAACGAAAACCTTCTTGGCTCCGTGACAGCGGGAGCATTCCTGCGGACGCATCAATTCCTCCCCTGACGGGACACGATGTTCCGCTTCAACGACCGTGTTCATCCGTTTAGTCCCCACCGCCTGGATTATCGGTCATATATGTTAATTCACTATTCTTTACATTAGGGTTTATGAATGTGAAAGGCATGAAAGCGAACTAAGGCTTTCACGCGCTTGCGCGCTTTCCCTTTGCGCTGGCCTTGTTAAATGTGGTGCCGCCCGATGCGTCGACGGATTCTGGCGGGGACAGGGCAGGCAACGGGAACCTTCTTGCAATGACTTGGACTGGCGCCGGCGCGCTTTTCATCCTCGTGCTCACCTATGCCGGCGTCGCTGTCGGCCGTGTCCCGGGCCTGCGCCTCGACCGCGCCGGCATTGCGCTGCTGGGCGGCGCCGCCATGATCGCCATCGGCGCGATCGGCATTGAGGATGCCTACAAAGCCATCAATTTCGACACCATCACATTGCTGCTCGGCATGATGATCGTCGTGGCGCATCTGAAGGTCTCGGGCGCGTTTCGGGCGCTCGGCGGCTTTGCCATCGAGCATGCCCATGCACCCTTCATGCTTTTGGTGATGGTGACGCTGTTGACCGGCTTGCTCTCGGCCTTCCTGGTCAACGACGCGATCTGCCTGGTGATGGCGCCGATCGTCGTCCACGTCACACGGGTCATCAACCGCAACCCGGTGCCCTACCTCATCGCCACTTGCACGGCCTCGAACTGCGGCAGCGTCGGCACTATCACCGGCAATCCGCAGAACATGGTGATCGGCGCGCTGTCCGGCATTTCCTATCCGGCTTTCACGCTGGCGCTCGCGCCGGTGGCGCTGTTCGGCCTGCTCTGCGTCATCGTCATCGTGCGCATCGTCTACCGCACCGAATTCTCCCGCCCCGCCGAACTCAGCCCGGAAGTCTATCGCGGCCGCATGCTGCCCGGGCAGGTGTTGAAGGCCACCATCGTCTGCGTGTTGCTGGCGCTCGCCTTCTTTGCCGGCGTTCCCGTTGCCAAGGCAGCACTGATTGCCGGCGCCTTCCTGCTGGTCACCCGGGCAATCAAGCCGCGGCGCATCTACCGCGAGATCGACGGGCCGCTGCTCTTCATGTTCGCCGGCCTGTTCGTGGTGGTGGCCGGAGCCGAGCGCACGTTGCTCACGCCCGATATGATCGCTTGGGCGAAGAGCATCGGCCTCGACGATGTCTGGCGGCTCTCCGGCTTCACCGCGGTGCTTTCCAACATCATGAGCAATGTGCCGGCGGTGCTGGCGCTCCGGCCCTTCATCCCCGGGTTGGAAAACCCGGAGCGAGCCTGGCTGGTCGTGGCGATGAGCTCGACGCTTGCCGGTAATTTCACGTTACTCGGCTCGGTCGCCAATCTGATTGTCGCCGAGCAGGCAAAGGCGGCCGGCAAGGAGCTTTCCTTCTCCGCTTTCTTCAAGGTCGGCCTGCCGCTGACGTTGGTGACGCTCCTGGTCGGCACGGCCTGGCTGGCCTGGGCCTGAGGTCCCTTCGGAGCGCCTTATCCGGCCGCAGGGAGCGCTAAAGTCCGGCTTAGCCTTTGCCCGTCATCCTTACCCGTATCAGCGTCGCGGCGGCATGACCGGCGGCAGCGATGTAGTCGGGATTGTGATGGATCAGCATGCTGGAAAAGGCGCCGTCTATCAAAAGCACGATCTCGCGCGCCAGCATTTTCGCCTCGGCGACATCGTGGCCTGAAAGCGCGCTTGCCAGCCACTTTTCGAAATTGGTCTTGTGGCGTGCTCCAGCTTTCACAGCCGGATGTCCGGGTGTCGCCGCCAGCTCGGCGGCCGTGCGCAGGAAGCCACAGCCCTTCCATTTGGGATGGCGGGCCACCCGCGCCAGGTTGGTGAAGATCGCCTCGACCTTTTTATCCGTGCCGCCCTCCGCCGCTTCGAACCAGCCGGCCATCTGCTCGAGATTGGGCTGGTCGCGGCCGTCGAGATAGGCCGCGATCAGGTCGTCCTTGCTCTTGAAATGGTAGTAGAGCGTGCGCTTGGTAAGCCCCGCTTTTTCGGCCACTGCGTCGACGCTTACGCGGCCGATGCCTTCGGCATAGAACAGCTTGGTAGCCGCGTCGACAAGGCGTTTTCGAGTAGGGTTGGCTTCTTCGCTCATCGCGTAAGTATACCGACTAGTGAATATACAAGCAATCGAAAGCCTGCTCCTTATCCCGCCGAACCGCCGGAAAGGAAAAGCCATGACCGAACTTGTGCTGAGCGAGACGCGCGACCGTGTCGCCATCCTCACCCTCAACCGTCCCGACAAGCTGAACGCGCTGAATTACGCGCTGATCGACCGCCTGCTTTCGCTTCTCGATCTGATCGAGACGGACGATGGCGTGCGCGCCGTCATCCTTACCGGGGCAGGGGAGCGCGCCTTCTCCGCCGGCGCCGATATCCACGAATTCTCGTTGAGCGTGGCCGAAGGCACCGATGTCGCGCTGCGCGATTTCGTGACGCGCGGCCAGCGCCTGACGGCGCGGCTGGAGGCATTTCGCAAGCCGGTCATCGCCGCCGTCAACGGTGTGGCCTTTGGTGGCGGCTGCGAAATCACCGAAGCGGTGCCGCTGGCGATTGCCAGTGATCGCGCCCTGTTTGCAAAGCCCGAGATAAAACTCGCCATGCCGCCGACGTTCGGCGGCACGCAGCGCTTGCCGAGACTGGCCGGCCGCAAGCGCGCGCTGGAGCTGCTGCTCACCGGTGATGCGTTCTCACCCACCCGGGCACTAGAGCTCGGCCTCGTCAACCAGGTTGTGCCGCACGGTCAGTTGATGCCGGCCGCGCTCGACCTCGCACGGCGCATCGTCAGCCACTCGCGCGCGGCAGTGGCGAGCATCCTCACCGCTGTCGCGCGCGGCCTCGATCACAGCATTGCCGAAGGCCTGCTCGTCGAGGCCGAGCAGTTCGCGCGCATGGCTCCCACGGCCGATCTGCGCGAAGGCATGAGTGCCTGGATGGAGCGACGCAAGCCGATCTATGACGGCACATGGATGCATATCACCCGGCCGGCCGGGGCAAGACGAGCGGCGCGGTAACGCGATCGAACGGTGAGCGGGAGGCATGCCAGGTGATTGGTCCAGCGCTATGCCACCGCTTTGAACTGCGCCGGCGCCTGTACGCGTGCTGCCGCAGCCAGGAGGTCGGTCTGGGTGATCAGCCCTAGTATATGGCGGCTGCTATCGACGATCACCACGGCATGGCTGCGCCCGTCGGTCAGCACGGGCAGCAAGCTCATCGCCGGCGTCTCGGGTGAGGCGGTGCCGGCCTTCGACATCACCCCTTTCACCGTATCGGTGGCTCTCGTCAGCTCGCGCAGGCCTACCGCGCCAGTGAGCCTGCCGTCCGTGTCGACCACCGGCAGAGTGCGGATGTTGTGATCGATCAGCTGTTTGCGTGCTTCGTCGGCCAAGGCGGTTTCCGGCACGGAGATCACATCGCGGGACATGATATCTTTGCACAGCAGCGTGCGCTGCGAGCGCACCATCGCCTGCAACTCGACCTGGCGCAGCAGGCGTTCCAGGTCGTCGCGGTCGATGTCGAAAGTCTCGTCCAGCGCGGACAGCGCCGCATCGACATCCTCGGGCCGGAAACCGACACGCTCGGCCGGCGGCCGGTCGGCGGTGCCGTGGCCGGCCGCGGGTTGATGCACGTGCGGATAGCTGCGTCGTGACAGCTTGTGGAACAGAAAACCGAGCGTCACCAATATGATTGAGTTCAGCGCCACCGGCACAAAAGGAAACAGGAAGCCGGCGGCGGCAACGGCCGGCCCCCCGAGTACACCGGTAAGCGCTGCCGCGCCGCCCGGCGGATGCAATGAGCGCGAGAATGACATGGCGGCGATTGCCAGCGCCACCGCAAGGCCAGAGGCGATCACCGTGTCGTGCACAAAATGCGCCACCGTCACGCCGACCAGCGCCGAGATCGTGTTGCCGCCGATGATCGACCAGGGCTGCGCCAGCGGGCTCGAGGGAACGGCAAAGAGCAACACCGCCGAAGCACCCATCGGTGCCACCAGCATTGCTACATCCGCGCCCTTGCCCATCGCAAGCCCGCTGATCACGCCGGTCAGCGCGATGCCGATCACGGCACCGATGCAGGCGATCAACCGTTCGCGCAACGTGGCGCCAGCTAGGATCGGAACAAAGAGGCGGAACGCCATGGCAGGTCCTGGATCGATTGGGGTGGAATTGCGTTGCTCGCAATGCCGTTGAAACCACGGATTTGGAAGCCAAGCCAATCCGTATATTCGCAGCCTGGGAGAATATTATTGCGCCGCCAACTGCATAGGACATGTCGCCAGCGGCCTCGGCTTTCTCAATCGCGCCAAGGCGTTACGGCCGTTTGCGGAATCGGCCCGGCAATCGCCGGCCACGCAAAGGGCGGCCGCGGCGTCGTTGCGCACGACGCCGCGCGCGATGCGAGGCTTGTCTGCCGTTCGGAATCTTGCGCCGATCAGCCTGTCATCCGGCTGCAGCCGCCGCGGCCAGCCCGCGCAGAATATCGGCCTTGAGGTCTCCGACATCCTCGAGCCCGACCTGCAGGCGGATCAGCGAGCCGGCGTACGAACCTTTGGCAAGCATGCGGTCGCCGAGAAAGACCGGAACGGCGAGGCTCTCATAGCCGCCCCAGGAATAGCCGAGGCCGAAGGTCTTGAGCGCATCGAGGAAGGCGTGCTGCGCCTTTTGCCCACCGCCCTTGAGCACGATCGAGAAGACGCCGGTCGAGCCGCAGAAATCGCGCTTCCAAAGCGCGTGGTCGGGATGGCTTTCCAGAGCCGGGTGCAGCACCTGGGCGACGCCCGGCTGCTCCTCAAGCCACCGCGCGATATCGAGCGCGCTCTTGCGGTGATGCTCAAGGCGCACTCCCATGGTGCGCAGGCCGCGCAGCACCTGATAGATGTCGTCGGGTCCCGAACAACAGCCCAGCGTGCAGAAGCCCTCGTAGAGCTGTTTCCAATGGGTCTCGTTGGCCGAAACCAGGCCGAGCAGCACGTCGGAGTGGCCGGCCGGATACTTCGTCGCCGCGTGGATCGAGATGTCGACGCCATGGTCGAGCGGCTTGAAATAGAGCGGGGTCGCCCAGGTGTTGTCCATCATCACGATGGCGTTCGCCGCATGTGCAGCCTTCGCGATCGCCGGGATGTCCTGCACCTCATAGGTGTTCGATCCCGGCGATTCGGTGAACACTACCTTTGTGTTTGGTTTGATCAGCGACGCGATGCCGGCGCCGACGCGCGGCTCGTAATATTCGACCTTGACGCCGAGCCGCTTCAGCATCGTGTCGGCGAAGTGGCGCGTCGGGTGGTAGACGCTGTCGACGATCAACAGGTGATCGCCAGCGGCAAGGAAGGTGAGCAGCGGCACCGTCACCGCCGCCAGCCCGGAAGGCACCGCGATCGTGCCGGCCGAACCTTCCAGCGCATCGACGGCGAGCGTCAGCGCGTCCATCGTCGGCGTGCCGCGCGTGCCGTAAGTGTATTTCTGGCTGCGCCCTGCCATCGAAGCGGCGTCCGGATAGAGCACCGTCGAGGCATGCACGACTGGCGGGTTGACGAAGCCGAAATAGTCGCGTGGGTTGTTGCCGGAATGGGCAAGCAGCGTGTTGATGCCCATTTCGATGCCGTCTCTAGCCATGGTTGGTCGCCCGTCGAAGGATGTCAGGGGACCAGCCATAAAGCGGCGGCAATGCCGACGCAACCGCGCCGGGCCCACCAAAAGCCGATCTTCCGCTGGGCCAATGCAAAGGCGCGCAAGCCCAGTAAAGCACCGCTATCGCCGCTGCGGATTCTGGCGCCGGACCACGGATTCGCGGCGGCGCAACTTGGCTGATTTGTTCGCATCGCCTGCCGGTTTCATGTGCTCTTGTCCGCAATTCAGGCATTTGCGGCAATTGCTTTTCAAACCTCTCTGGAATCGGTCATTTCCCTTGACCTCACAGGAATAATCGCCTTCGATGCGTTTCGTGAATGGGAGGCAGCGCATCGGCAACCGATGCGGGTCCGGGAGTGGGCCTTGAAGTGGGAGCTGCATTCACAAACGAAAAAAGATCAAGCGTCGCCTGGCGATAGGGGCGCCTGTAACAGAAAAGGGTCTGTGGGTCATGAAACACATTGCAATCGGCATTCTTGGCGCCGCCGCGCTCGGGTTCATGGCGTCCGCCGCTTCGGCCGGCACGCTCGATACCGTGAAGCAGAAGGGCTTTATCCAGTGCGGCGTCTCGACCGGCCTCGCTGGCTTCTCGGCGCCGGACGACAAGGGTGACTGGAAGGGCATCGACGCGGACTTCTGTCGCGCCGTTGCGGCCGCCGTCTTCGGTGACGGCTCCAAGGTCAAGTTCACGCCGCTCAGTGCCAAGGAGCGTTTCACCGCCCTGCAGTCGGGCGAGATCGACATCCTGTCGCGCAACACCACCTGGACCAGCAACCGCGACAGCGCGCTCGGCCTAGATTTCGTCGGCGTCACCTACTATGACGGTCAGGGCTTCATGATCAACGCCAAGAAGCTGCCCGGCGTGAACTCCGCGCTGCAGCTTTCGGGCGCCGCCGTCTGCGTGCAGAGCGGCACCACCACCGAGCTCAACCTCGCCGACTACTTCAAGAAGAACAAGATGGAGTACAACCCCGTCGTGTTCGAGAAACTGGAAGAGGTCAACGCCGCCTATGATGCAGGCCGCTGCGACGCCTATACCACCGACCAGTCCGGCCTCTATGGCATCCGTCTGACGCTCTCCTCGCCGGCCGACCATGTCGTGCTGCCCGAGATCATCTCCAAGGAGCCGCTCGGCCCGGCCGTGCGCCAGGGCGACGACCAGTGGGCGCATATCGCGCGCTGGACGTATTTCGCGCTGCTCAATGCCGAGGAAGCCGGCATCACGCAGGCCAATGTCGACGAGATGAAGACGTCGACCGACCCGAACATCCAGCGCCTCCTCGGCACTGAACCCGACGGCAAGTACGGCGCCGATCTCGGCCTCTCCAACGACTTCGTTGTCAACATCGTCAAGGCTGTCGGCAACTACGGTGAAATGTTCGAGCGCAATGTCGGCTCGGGCAGCCCGCTCAAGATCGCGCGCGGCATCAACGCGCTGTGGACCAAGGGCGGCCTGCAATACGGTCCGCCGATCCGCTGATTGAAACGTGATCCGGGAGGCAGGTCGTCTGCCTCCCGGTTTCTCTTTCCAGGGGACGGTCCATGGCTTCGCAGGAAATTCTTCGCGGGGAGCCGAGTCGCGGCTCCTTCATCAATGACCCGAGAATACGCAGCCTGTTCTTTCAGACGCTGGTCGTGATCCTCCTCTTTGGCTCGATCTGGTGGATCGTCGACAACGTCATCGAGAACCTTCAGCGCCTCCACATCGCTTCAGGCTTCCAATTCCTCAGAAGCAGGGCCGGCTTCGACATTTCCGACACGCCGATCGCCTATACGTCGGACTCGACCTATTTCCGCGCGCTGGTCGTCGGTTTGCTCAACACGATCATCGTTGCCGTCGCCGGCATCGTGCTTGCGACCATCGTGGGCTTCGCCATCGGCATCGGCCGCCTGTCGCAGAACTGGCTGATCCGCAAGATCTGCACCGTCTATGTCGAGATATTCCGCAACATCCCGCCGCTGCTGGTCATCTTCTTCTGGTATTCCGGCGTGCTGGCCGTGCTGCCGCCGCCACGCGAGAGCATCCATCTGCCTTTCGGCTCCTTCCTCAACCAGCGCGGCTTCTATTTTCCGCGCGCCGTTTGGGGGGATGGCTCCTGGCTGATCGGCGTCGCACTGCTGCTCGCCATTGCAATGGCCTGGTTCGTCGCCCACAGGGCGCGACAGCGGCAGAAGGCGACCGGTCAGCAATTTCCGGTCTTCTGGACATCGGTCACGCTTATCGTCGGCCTGCCGGTGCTGGCCTACCTGCTTAGCGGCATGCCGCTCACCTTCGATTTTCCGAAGCAGTCGACCTTCAACCTGACCGGTGGCTTCTGGGTCAAGCCGGAATTCCTGTCGCTCTTGCTGGCGCTCTCCTTCTACACGGCGGCCTTCATCGCCGAGATCGTGCGCGCCGGCATCAGGGGCGTCAGCAAAGGCCAGAGCGAAGCAGCGGCGGCACTCGGCCTCCGCTCCGGTCCGATCCTGCGGCTTGTGGTCATCCCGCAGGCGATGCGCATAGTCATCCCGCCGCTCACCAGCCAGTATCTCAACCTGACCAAGAACTCCTCGCTGGCGATCGCCATCGGCTATCCGGACCTTACCGCGACCGCCGGCACGGTCCTCAACCAGACCGGCCAGGCGGTGGAGGGCGTGTTCATCATGATGATCGCCTATCTGGTGCTGAGCCTGGTGACGTCCTTTGTCATGAACATCGTCAACGCCAGAATGGCGCTGGTGGAGAGGTAGGGCCATGCAGGAACACGACATGTCCTGGGTGCGCACCGAGATGGCGCTTGCGCAGCCGGCCCCGCCTACCGAACGCGGCGCCTATGCCTGGGTGCGCAAGAACCTGGTCGGTTCGGTCGGCGACACCGTCCTCACAATTCTCGGTATTGCCATCGTGCTCTGGGTCCTGCCGCAGGTGATCAACTGGGCTTTCCTCAATGCCCAGTGGACCGGGCCCGACCGCACGGTCTGCACCACCGTCACGCAAGGCGGCATCCAGCCCGACGGTTGGACCGGCGCCTGCTGGGCTTTCGTCAACGCCAAGTTCGGCCAGTTCATGTTCGGCACCTATCCGATCGAGGAGCGCTGGCGGCCGATCCTGGTCGCCATCCTGTTCGTGGCGCTGTTGGTGCCGATGCTGATCCCGCGCGTGCCGGGCAAAAGACTGAACGCGATCCTGCTTTTCGCGGGATTGCCGGTCGTCGCCTTCTTCCTGCTGCTCGGCGGTGTGTTCGGCCTGCCGGCTGTCGAGACTGCGCGCTGGGGTGGGTTGCTGGTCACGCTCAGCCTTTCTTTTGTCGGCATTGCGGTGTCGTTGCCGCTCGGTGTGATCCTGGCGCTCGGCCGGCGCTCGAAGATGCCGATCATCAAGGTGCTTAGTGTCATATTTATCGAGACGGTGCGTGGCATCCCGTTGATCGTGGTGCTGTTCTTCGCCAGCGTCATGCTGCCGCTGTTCCTGCCCGTGGGCGTCACCTTCGACAAATATCTGCGTGCGTTGATCGGCGTGTCGCTGTTTGCCGCCGCCTATATGGCCGAAGTGATTCGTGGTGGCCTGCAGGCGATCCCGAAGGGCCAGTATGAGGGTGCCGACTCGCTCGGCCTCGGCTACTGGCAGAAAATGGGCCTGATCGTGCTGCCGCAGGCGCTGAAGCTGGTCATCCCCGGCATCGTCAACACCTTCATCGGCATGTTCAAGGACACCAGCCTGGTGCTGATCATCTCGATGTTCGACCTGCTCGGCGTGGTGAAGCAGAATTTCGCCGATGCCAACTGGGCGACCCCGCAGACCGCGAAGTCCGGCCTGATCTTTGCCGCCTTCGTTTTCTGGCTGTTCTGCTTCGGCATGTCGCGCTATTCAATGTACACCGAACGCCGGCTCGATACCGGTTATAAACGATAAAAAGGGAACAGGTTATGGCCACCGAAAACGCCGTCAGCGCGGAAGAAATCAAGGTCAACGCCGCCAAGATGCACATCTCCACCACCGATGTCGCCATCGACATCGTCGGGATGCACAAATGGTATGGCGAGTTCCATGTGCTGAAGGACATCAACCTCAAGGTGATGCGCGGCGAGCGCATCGTCATCTGCGGTCCGTCCGGTTCCGGCAAGTCGACCATGATCCGCTGCATCAATCGGCTGGAGGAGCACCAGAAGGGCAAGATCATCGTCGACGGCAAAGAACTCACCAACGATCTGAAGAAGATCGACGAGGTGCGCCGCGAGGTCGGCATGGTGTTCCAGCATTTCAACCTGTTCCCGCATCTCACCATCCTCGAGAACTGCACGCTGGCGCCGATCTGGGTGCGCAAAATGCCGAAGAAGCAGGCCGAGGAGATTGCCATGCATTTCCTCAAGCGCGTCAAGATCCCGGAGCAGGCCAACAAATATCCGGGCCAGCTCTCGGGCGGTCAGCAGCAGCGCGTGGCGATCGCGCGCTCGCTGTGCATGAACCCGCGCATCATGCTCTTCGACGAACCGACCTCGGCGCTCGATCCGGAGATGATCAAGGAAGTGCTGGAGACGATGGTGGGGCTGGCGGAAGAGGGCATGACCATGCTCTGCGTCACCCACGAGATGGGCTTTGCCCGCAAGGTCGCCAATCGCGTGATCTTCATGGATCAGGGCCAGATCGTCGAGCAGAACACGCCGGCCGAGTTCTTCGACCATCCGCGCCATGAGCGCACGAAGCTCTTCCTCAGCCAGATCCTGCACTGAGGCGGAGCCCGGTAACAGGTTGCTCGGAGGTTGCTCGAACCACCCCTCGGCTTCGTCATTCTAGGGCGAAGCAAGGAGCGAAGCGACGCGGCGCAGACCCTAGAATCCATGCCGTGACATCGAGGTGTTGCTGCGGTTCAGAATTCTGCACCGTCGCGCCCTCCGGCAGAGGGCACGGCATGGACTCTCGGGTCAAGCCCGAGGATGACGAAGTCACGAACGGGTTCGGCCAATCTCGAGAGCTGCGACAAATGCGGCCAGCTTACCGCGCCTGATGCGAAAATTCCTGCGATATCTGGCAATGCTCGTCGCAGCGGTGGTGCTTGCCGCCGCGCTCGGCACGCTGGTGCCGCGCCCGCTCTGGCCAGCCGCCGCCCGAGGCGAGGGGACGCGGCACATATTGGTGCTGAGGAACCCGATCCACACCGACATCGCTGTGCCCCTCGATGATGGCGTACGCCGGCGCTTCGACTTCCTGGCCGATGCCGGCCTGCCGATCGAAGCGCCGGAGGCGCGCTACATCGTCTTCGGCTGGGGCGGCCGCGCCTTCTATCTGCAGACGCCGACATGGTCGCAGGTGAAGGCCGCGCCGGTGTTGAAAGCGCTCACCATCGACGCTTCGGTGATGCATGTCGATGTCGCCGGCGCGATCAAGGAGCCGCATCCCGCCGTCGCCGGCTTCGACATCGACGAAGCGCATTTTGCGGCGCTGCTCGACCATATCGCGGCGAGTTTTCGGCAGGGGCCGGGTGGCCCGATGGCGATCGAGAATGCTGGGTATTCAACCTACGACCGCTTCTACGACGCCAACGGCCATTTCAACGCCCTGGTCGGCTGCAATACTTGGACGGCAGCTGCGCTGCGCGCCGCAGGTCTGCGCACGGGATGGTGGAACCCGCTGCCGGTGACGCTGTGGTGGTCGTTGCGGTTGTATGATTAATGCATGTCGCGCAAAAGTGTGCAGCGGTTTTGCGATAACGACATGCATGGAAACAAAGGCTAAAGCGCGTCGCCTGAATCCGCTTCAGCGCGACGCGCTTTAGTAGCAATTGGCGAGCGCCTCGTTCCTTCGCGCCAGCCTATCCGGTCGTCCGCCTCCTACCGCCTGACCACCTTCCGCTCCTCCCAGCCATACAGCCAGTCCAAGTCCGCGGCGAGCCGCTCAGCCGGCCGGGTCGCCAGCACCAGGTTGCGGGCGATCGCCACCGGTCCGCTGGCATGCCAGGCCAGGCGATTGAGCGCGCCGCGTTTCAGCACCTTTTCGACGCGCGGCCGTCTGAGATCCTCCCAAACCGTCAGGCCCTGCTTCGGATCGCCGGGAAAATGGGCGACCAGATTGGCGAGCATCGAGGCGTCCTCAATCCCCATCGCCGCGCCCTGGGCCGCGAACGGCGTCATGGCATGCGCGGCGTCACCGATCAGCGCGACGCCGTCCGGCGTCGTCCAGCGGCGCTGCTCGACCGTGTGGATGGGGAACGCCGTCCAGGGGCCGGCGAGCGCCACCAGGTTCGACAGCGTTGCCGCCGTGCCGCGCATGGCATCGGAAAGAAGGGCGGGGTCTGCATGACCGGACCAGCCTTCGGCGATGCGCTCGCCCTTGGTGAAGGCCGCAAGGTTGAAGGCGCGGCCCTTGCTCACCGGATAGGCGACCATGTGGAAGCCGGGATGCAGGAAGGTGGTGACGCTGTCGGTAGCGCCGATTTGCGCGAAGGCCTTGCCGGCCGCGCTTTCCGCAGGAACCGTCGCGCGCCAGGCGAGCTCGCCCGAAAAGCGGCTCGCCACAAAGCCGGCCGTCCTGGCAAGCCCCGCGCGAAGCGAAGACCAAACACCGTCCGCTCCGATAAGCAGGCCGCCTGTGACACTTGTCGCTTTGCCGTCGATCTCGACCGCTGCGGCAACACTTTGCGGGTCGAGGGCGATGCCGGTCACGCGCGCCCCGGTGACAAGCTCTATATCTGGCCGGTCCGCCGCCGTGGCCATCAGCGCTGCCTGCAGGTCGGCGCGGTGCGCCACCAGATAGGGCGCGCCCCAGCGCCTTTCTCCGGCTTCCCCAAGCGGCACGCGCGCCAGCTCGCGCAGGCTTCTTGCGTCCTTCAGCACCACCGCTTGCGGCCGGATCGCGTTTGGCAGCAGGCGGTCGAGCACGCCGAGCCGGCGCAGGATGCGGGTCGCGTTGGGGGAAAGCTGGAGGCCGGCGCCGGCCGCTTCGAGTTGCTTTGCCTGCTCGAACAACTTTACCGGGAAACCGCGCTCGGCAAAGGCAAGCGCCGCCGTCAGTCCGGCAATGCCAGCCCCGGCGATGACGATTTGCCGGGACCGTGTTTCAGCCATGATCTAGCAGTCATTCATGATCTGCAGGGTCAGGCGGCCTGGTCGATATAGAGGCAGCCGGCCGGCTGCGTCTCCGTCGCCTTCAGCGACGGCGAATAGCGATAGAGCGTCGAGCAGTAGGGGCAGACCTTTTCATTGTCGTCGCCCATGTCGAGGAACACATGCGGATGGTCGAAAGGCGGATTGGCGCCGGTGCACATGAATTCCCTGACGCCGATCTCGATGACCGGATGGCCCGCGTCGTTCTGGAAATGGGGAATGCTACCGCCTGCCATCGTCGTCTCCAATTGGGTTCGGCCAGTGGGTGTGACCCGTCTGCATCTGGAGCATAACAGGCCAGTTTGCAAGATCGATGAAATCAAACTGTCGCAAAAGGCTGGCAGAGGATAAGTTGAGCCGGTTAAGCGCATGGGACTGGCACGGATCGATTCCGTGACGATCATGCGTCACAAAGACGTGTTAGAGCGTCGCCTGACGGCAATATGCGGCGTTCCGTGGGACGGTTGCGGGCAAGAGCGGGAAACCATGAACGAATTGAAGCCTGTGCAGAGCGAGTTCATCACCGTCGAGGCGGCCAGCCCGGACGGCGGCAATCCCGACCGTTTCGTCAACCGCGAGTTCTCCTGGCTGCAATTCAACCGCCGCGTGCTGGAGGAATCGCTGAACGAGCACCACCCGCTGCTCGAACGCGTCCGCTTCCTGTCGATCTCGGCCGCCAATCTCGACGAGTTCTTCATGGTCCGCGTCGCCGGCCTTGCCGGCCAGGTGCGCGAGGGCATCGCCTTGAAAAGCCCGGACGGCCGCACGCCCGAGCAGCAGCTCGAGCAATTGCTGCGCGAGGTCGAGCGCCTGCAGGAGGACCAGCAGAAGAGCCTCTCGGCGCTGATGGTCCTGCTCAACAAGGAAGGCATCGAAAGCATCACCCGCGATGCGCTCACCAAGGACGAGAAGGCCTGGCTGGAAGAGCATTTCCAGGAGCAGGTTTTCCCGGTGCTGACGCCGCTGTCGATCGACCCGGCGCATCCGTTTCCGTTCATTCCCAATCTGGGCTTCTCGATCGCGCTGCAACTGCGCCATCGCAAGAACGGCGAGGAGATGAGCGCGCTGCTTCGCCTGCCGGTGGCGCTCAGGCGGTTCATCCGCCTGCCCGACCGCAAGAACCATGTCCGCTTCATTCCGCTGGAGGAAGTGGTCGGCATTTATATCGGCAAGCTTTTCCCCGGCTACGAGGTCAAGGGCTCCGGCACGTTCCGCATCATCCGCGACAGCGACATCGAGGTCGAGGAAGAGTCGGAAGACCTGGTGCGCCTGTTCGAAACGGCGCTGAAGCGGCGCCGCCGCGGCTCGGTGATCCGCATCGAGTTCGACACGCTGATGCCGGCCGCGTTGCGGGACTTCGTCGCCGGCGAGCTCGGCGTCTCGTCGAGCCGCATCAGCGTGCTCACCGGTCCGCTGGCGCTCAACCAGATCTCCGAGATCGTCGCCATTCCGCGCGACGATCTCAAATTCACGCCCTACAATCCGCGCTTTCCCGAGCGCATCCGCGAGCATGGCGGCGACTGCTTCGCCGCCATCCGCGAGAAGGACATCGTCGTCCATCACCCATACGAGTCCTTCGACGTGGTGGTGCAGTTCCTGCGCCAGGCCGCCGCCGACCCGGAAGTGGTGGCGATCAAGCAGACGCTCTACCGCACCTCCAACGACAGCCCGATCGTGCGCGCTCTGATCGATGCCGCCGAGGCCGGCAAGTCGGTCACGGCACTGGTCGAGCTCAAGGCGCGTTTCGACGAAGAGGCCAACATCCGCTGGGCGCGCGACCTCGAGCGCGCCGGCGTCCAGGTCGTGTTCGGCTTCCTGGAGCTGAAGACACACGCCAAGATGTCGCTGGTGGTGCGCCGCGAGGACGGCAAACTGCGCAACTATGTGCATCTCGGCACCGGCAACTACCACCCGGTTACCGCCCGCATCTATACTGACCTGTCCTTCTTCACCACCGACCCGACGATTGCGCGCGATGTCGCGCAGCTCTTCAACTTCATCACCGGCTATGCCGAGCCCGCCGAGGAGATGCGCCTTGCCGTATCGCCCTTCACGCTGCGCAACCGCATCCTGAAACACATCTCGGACGAGATCGTCCATGCCCGCGAAGGACGGCCGGCGCGCATTTGGATGAAGATGAACGCGCTGGTCGATCCGACCATCATCGACGCGCTTTACGACGCCAGCCGCGCCGGCGTCGAGGTCGACCTCGTCGTGCGCGGCATCTGTTGTCTGCGGCCGCAGGTGCCGGGTCTTTCCGAGAATATCAGGGTGAAATCGATCGTCGGCCGCTTCCTCGAGCACAGCCGCATCTTCTGCTTCGGCAACGGCCACGGTCTGCCGTCGGACGAGGCGGTCGTCTACATCTCGTCGGCCGACATGATGCCGCGCAATCTCGACCGCCGCGTCGAGACCCTGGTGCCGATCACCAATCCAACTGTGCATGAACAGGTGCTTGGTCAGATCATGCTGGGCAATATCATGGACAACCAGCAAAGTTTCGACGTATTGGCTGACGGCACCTCCCGGCGCGTTGTGCTGGAGGAAGGCGAAGAACCGTTCAACGCGCAGGAATATTTCATGACCAATCCGAGCCTCTCCGGACGGGGCGACGCGCTGAAATCGCATGCGCCCAAACGCATCGCTCAGTTCAAGCGCCGCAAGAAGAACGGCGCCGCGTGATTGCAGTTTCCCAGGGCCGGCTTCAGGACCGGCGACCGCTGTCGATCATCGACATCGGATCGAACTCGATCCGCCTCGTCGTCTATGAGGGGCTGGCACGCTCGCCCACGCTTCTGTTCAACGAAAAGATGCTGGCCGGCCTCGGCCGCGGCATCGTTTCGACGGGCAAGCTCGACCCCGAGGCGGTGACGCGGTCGATGGAGGAATTCCGCCGTTTTCGCGCGCTTTCGGATCAAGCTGGAGCCGAGCATATGTATGTGCTGGCCACCGCGGCGGCGCGCGAGGCAGGCAACGGCCCCGATTTCATCCATCGCGCCGAGGACGTTCTGAAGACCGAGATCCGTGTGCTCACCGGTCGTCAGGAAGCCTATTATTCGGCGCTCGGCGTAATTTCCGGCTTCCATCCGGCCAACGGTATCGCCGGTGACCTTGGCGGCGGCAGCCTCGAACTGATCGACATCAATCGCGAAACGATCGGCGAGGGCATCACGCTGCCGCTCGGCGGCCTGCGCCTGCAGGATATGGCCAGGAACTCGCTCGTCCAGGCGCAGAAGATCGCGCGCCAGGAACTGGCGCGGGCAAAGCTGCTCAAGGGCGGGCAGGGTAGGGTCTTCTACGCCGTCGGCGGCACCTGGCGAAACCTCGCCAGGCTGCACATGGAGATGACCAACTACCCGCTTGGCGTCATGCACCACTACGAGATTTCGGCCGACAGCGCGCAGGCTTTCCTGAAGCAGGTGGCCAAGGGCGAGGTCGAGAAGGTGAGGGGCATCGAGGGCGTCTCCAAGAACCGCCGCTCGCTGCTGCCCTACGGCGCGGTCGTGCTGCAGGAGATCATGACGGCGATGCAGCCCTCGAAGATCATCGTCTCGGCGCAAGGCGTGCGCGAAGGGTTCCTCTATTCGCTGCTCGACGCCGAGGAGCAGAAATCCGATCCGCTAATCTCGGCCGCGGAGGAACTGGCGCTTTTGCGCTCGCGCTCGGTGCACCATGCGCATGACCTGGTCGAATGGACCGGCAAGGCGTTCAAGGCCTTCGGCATCGACGAGACCGAGGACGAGGCGCGCTACCGCCATGCTGCCTGCCTGCTAGCCGATATCGGCTGGCGTGCGCATCCCGAATATCGCGGCAGGCAGTCGCTCAACATCATCGCGCACGCTTCCTTCATCGGCGTCGACCATCCCGGCCGCGCCTATCTGGCCCTGGCCAACGCCTATCGCCATGACGGCATCTTCAACGACGGCATCGCGCCGGAGATCAAAGCACTGGCGCCGCCCAGGCTGCTCGAGCGCGCCCGCGTCCTGGCGGCGATGATGCGCGTGGTCTATCTGCTCACCGCGGCGATGCCCGGCGTGATGCCGCGGCTGAAGTGGGAAAGCCGCGGCAACGGCGCGCTGGCCCTGGTGTTGCCGGCCTCGCTTTCCGATCTCTATGGCGAGCGCCCGGCCGGCCGGCTGGCGCAACTGGCACGTATCACCAACCGCCGGCTCATGCTGGCGGTCGAGGGCGGGCCGAGCGTTTCCGTGAAGTAACAGATCAGGTGACGTCGGCGCCGATCCCGAACCCACGCCCGTCAGCCGACCATGCGCCGGCGCCGGCCATGGCGAGCGCCAGGAAGCCGCCGGCAATGGCGATATCCTTCATCAGCATCTGCTGGTGCAGGAAGGCGAGGGTCGCATCTTCACTGCCTTGGCCGTAATGGCCGATGAAACCTGCAACCACACAGAAGGCCGCAAGCAAAAGCGCCACGATCCGCGTCTGAAAACCGACAAGGATCAAAAGCCCGGCAATCAGCTCGAACAGGCCTGTGCCCCAGGCTGCTAAAGTCGGCAGCGGCAGGCCGAGTCCCATGAAATAGTTGATCGTGCCGCCGATATTGGTGAGCGCCTGGAAGCCCGACGGCACGAAGAGCGCGGCCAACAGGAGCCGTGAGACCAGAAGCAATGCGTTGCGAAACATGGTCAAACCTCCCTTGCCGGCGCATGACGCCGGCCGCCGCTGCAGTCTACGCCTGCAACGAAAAAGCGGCGCGGAAAATTCCGCGCCGCTTGCATTTAAGGCTTGGGAGGGGAGCAATTCCAGGAAAAGTGTGATGCGGTCAGGCGCGGCGACTTCGCCGTCGCCTTCCCTCTGGAATTGCGTCAAACAACAGTGCTTCAGGCGCGCTTGGCGTCGATCGAATAGGCGCCGGCGCCGGACGAGGCGAGCAGGACGAAGCCGCCGGTGATGGCCAGGTTCTTGAGGAACTGGATCATCTGCATCTGGTCGGCCCAGCCGGTGTGGGCGACGAGGCCAGTGGCAATCGTGAAGATCGCGAGCACCCAGGCGGCGATCCGGGTCTGGAAGCCGATGAGGATGGCAAGGCCGCCAAGCAGCTCGATCAGGCCGACGACAACGGCCGTCACGGTCGGCACGGGCAAGCCGAGGGCGCCGAAGTATCCAGCGGTGCCTGAAATGGCGGTCAACTTGCCGAAGCCGGAAAGCAAGAAAATGACCGCGAGCAGGATGCGGCCGAGCAGGATCGTGGTGGAGCTGTTGGACGCGGTGCCGGCGTTAGCGGTGGAAGTGTTGATTGACATGGCGAGTCTCCGAATGGGTTGAATGCCCAGTCAGATAGACGATGGATATTGTTCACCAAAGCCGCTTATGTGGCGACACATTGTTCACAGAACCTATATTTTCGCGATTGCGCAAGCAGCGCAAAATTGATGTCGTCAGATCTGGCGGCAAGAGCAATTTGTCCCGCCGCCAAATATCAGCCCGGGTGCGTCATGTCCTCCGGCCGGACCAGCCGATCGTAATCGGCTTCGCTGACCAAGCCGGTGGCCAAGGCTTCTTCGCGTAGCGTGGTGCCGTTCTTGTGCGCGGTCTTGGCGATCTTGGCGGCGTTGTCGTAGCCGATGGTCGGCGCCAGCGCCGTCACGAGCATCAGCGAGCGCTCGAGTGCTGCCTTGATGTTGTCCTCGCGTGCCTCGATGCCGATCACGCAATTGTCGGTGAACGAGACGGAAGCGTCGGCCAGCAGCTGCACCGACTGCAGGAAGTTGTAGGCCATCAGCGGATTGTAGACATTGAGCTCGAAATGGCCCTGGCTGCCGGCGAAGGTGAGCGCTGCATTGTTGCCGAACACCTGCACGCAGACCTGTGTCAGCGCCTCGCACTGGGTCGGGTTGACCTTGCCGGGCATGATCGAGGAACCCGGCTCGTTTTCCGGTAGCGACAGCTCGCCGAGGCCCGAGCGCGGTCCGGAGCCGAGCAGGCGGATGTCGTTGGCGATCTTGAACAGCGCCGCCGCCGCCGCGTTGATCGCGCCATGCGAGAACACCATGGAATCGTGTGCTGCGAGCGCCTCGAACTTGTTCGGCGCGGTCACGAAGGCGATGCCGGTGATCGAAGCGATGCGGTCCGCCACCTTTTCCGCGAAGCCGACCGGCGCGTTGAGGCCGGTGCCGACGGCGGTGCCGCCCTGCGCCAGTTCCTGCAGCCCGGGCAGCGTCTGCTCGATGCGCTTGATCGAGGAGGCGACCTGCGCGGCATAGCCGGAAAATTCCTGGCCAAGGGTCAGCGGCGTGGCGTCCTGCGTGTGCGTGCGGCCGATCTTGATGATGTGATTGAAGGCGCGGGCCTTGGCGTCGAGCGCCTTGTGCAGATGATGCAGCGCAGGGATCAGGTGATGCGCGACCCGCTCGGCGCAGGCGATGTGCATGGCCGTCGGATAGGTGTCGTTGGACGACTGGCTCATGTTGACGTGGTCGTTGGGGTGCACCGGCTTCTTCGAACCCATGACACCGCCGAGCATCTCGATCGCCCGGTTGGAGATCACCTCATTGGCGTTCATGTTGGATTGCGTGCCCGAGCCGGTCTGCCAGACAACCAGCGGGAAATGATCGTTGAGCTTGCCGTCGATGACTTCCTGCGCCGCGTCGACGATCGCCTTGCCGATGGCCGGATCGAGCCGCTTCATCTCCATGTTCACTTCCGCCGCGGCACGCTTGACGATGCCGAGCGCGCGCACGATCGAGGCCGGCTGCTTCTCCCAGCCGATCTTGAAATTGCCCAGCGAACGCTGTGCCTGCGCGCCCCAATAGCGGTCGGCCGCCACCTCGACGGGGCCGAACGTATCGGTTTCGGTTCTGGTCTTTTCAGCGCTCACGGCAAGTCTCCGTCTGTCGATTTGGGCAAGGGCGTATCGCGTTGCACAAACCGCATCAAGCGGAGATTGCGGGCGGGGAAGATGCAAATCGGTTGAAGGGCGCGCCTCTTCCTTCTCGCTCTGGGCGAGACGGCGGTGACGGCCAATCTCCCCTCGTGGGAGATGCCCGGCAGGTCAGAGGGGGGCGCGAAGGATCACGGCGTTTGGAAATCCTTCGGACTGTTTCGAACAGGAGCGAAAGGCTGGCGGGACAGCGCCCTCTCTGGCCTGCCGGCCATCTCCCCCACAAGGGGGGAGATCAGCACCCCAGCAGCGGCCCGACAATATCGATGCCGTTCTCGGCGCACAGGCTCGTCAACACCTCAATCATCTCCGGCGTCGGCGCTGCCGCCGGCGGCAGTTCGGCTCGCTCCGCAGGGCGACTAGCCTTGCGCACCATCGTCTCGAAATCCGAACCGCGCGTGACGGTGAGCGTATGGGCGCCTTCGAGAGACTCGACCTTGTAAGTGTGCGGCAGGCCTTTCGGAGCGAGCACCGTTTCGCCGGCGCCGGCAAGCCGCTCGCGGCCGTCGACGACAAAACGTATCCGGCCTTCAAGGATATGAAACACCTCGTCCTCATTGCGGTGCACGTGCAGCGGCGCGGAATCGCCGTAGGGCTGGCGGTGCTCGATGATGCAGATGCCGTCCTCGCCGTCGGCCGACGAAACCTGGATGGCAACGAGCGTGTTGTTGAACCAGAGGAGTTCCTTGCCTGCGATCGTCGTGTTGATCATTGTCATCATTGCTCTCCCTTGTTGAGTGCCGACAAAGCGGCTTCGACGGCGACCTAAGCAAGGACGAGCCGGCGATGGAAATCGAATGATCGTATGGGGCGGATTGATGCGATGAATTTGAACGCGCTCGACCTCAATCTGGTGAGGGTGCTCGACGCGCTGCTGCGCGAGAAGAGCGTGACGCGCGCCGGCGAGCAGATCGGCCTCAGCCAGCCGGCTGTGAGCGCCGCGCTCAACCGCCTGCGCCATGCGCTCAACGACCAGCTCTTCGTGCGCCGCGGCAACGACATGGTGCCGACGCCTCGCGCCGAAAGCCTGGCGGAGCCGGTGCGCGCGGCGCTGCGCGAGATCGAGCGCGCCTTTCAGCCGGCGACCGATTTCGATCCGGCAAGGCTGGAACGGACATTCACCTTCATGGGGGCGGATTTCTTCTCAATGCTGCTTATGCCGCCCTTCGCCGCGCGCATTGCGGCGGTGGCGCCCGGCGTATCGTTCCGTTTCCTCGACAGCGCCATCGGCGACGTCTCGAAGCTGTTGCAGGACGATCGGGTCGACCTTGCGCTGGAGCGCCCGCTGGAGGTCGCGGAGTGGGTCTCAAGCGTGGCGCTGTTCGGCTCGCCCTTCGCCATTGTCGCGGCGAAGGACAATGCGGCGCTCGGCCAGGCCGGCATCGCCGAGGGCGAAGAGGTGCCACTCGACCTGTTCTGCGCGCTGCCGCATGCGCTGCGCTCCATCGATGGATCGATGTCGGGCTTCACCGATGATGCGCTGGGCAGAATGGGCCGGGCGCGTCGCGTCATGCTTGCTTTGCCGCACTTCCAGGCCGTCGCGCTGGCCGTGGCGAGCGGGCCTTATCTGGCTGCGGTTCCAACGCAGTTCGCTGTAGCGGCGGCAAAATCCCTGCCGATCGGCATCTATCGGGCGCCGATCCCGATACCATCGCCGGCGGTCAGAATGTACTGGCACGCCCGCCGCGATGATGAGCCACCGCATCGCTGGATCCGCGAGCAGATACTCGATGAGGTGGGAACGCTCGGCTTCAAGGACTGGGACGGCACCGCTAGTGCTCTCCCGGGGGTATGAACCTTATCCGGCTGAGGCTAACCCGACCGGCGCGGGCTGGCGCAGGCCCAGCCGCCCCGCGACGAAATCCTTGACCTGGCGCACCGCCTGCTCGCGCGTGACGCTGCCCGGCTGCAGGCCGAGCCTGAGCCACAACCCGTCGATCAAAGCGGTGACGCCGAGCACGATCTCGTCGGCCACTTCCGGCGCAGCGAGGCCGCGCAGGCCGGATAAGAGGTTTGAGCGCATGCGGGCGTGGATGACCTTCTGGATGCGCGCCAATTTCTCGTCGCGCGGCACCTCGGCGCAGAGTGACAGCCAGGCATGGCAGAGCGGCGGCAGGAACAAATGCTCCTCGAAATTGCCTTCGATCACCGCATCCAGCCGTTCCATCGGCGTCCGCGCCCGCTGAAGCCTGGCGACCACCGCGTGACAGAGCACGGCGTTGGCCTCGCGCATGGCGTGCTCGAACAGCTCCTGCTTGTTGCGGAAATAATGCAGCACGATGCCCTTCGACGCGCCGGCCTGGGCGGCGACCTTTTCCAGCGTCGCGCCGGCGATGCCTTCGCGCTCCAGAACGGCGAAGGCCGCCTGCCGCAGCTCCTTGCGGCGTATGTCGCTGAGGCGCGTGAGTTTCACGGGACCGATCCATGCATGACGAATCCATGTTGACATTTTCGTCCGCTCAGATCAACAATTGACCAATGGGACAATAATATGACCAAATGGTCAATAACCGATATGAGGAGAACCGGAATGTTGCGCATGCTTGCGAATGGCGTCTGTGTCGCGGCCCTGATGCTGGCTTCCCAGGCGGCCCGGGCCGCCGAGGCCGAGAGCTGCAAAACGGTCCGCATGGCCGAGCCCGGCTGGAACGATCTCGCCTTCACCACCGGCGTGGCCAAGGTGCTGCTCCAGGCGCTCGGCTACGAGCCGCAGAGCGAAGTGCTCGGCATCAACGTCATCTACGAGGGGATTAAGAACAAGGACCTCGACCTGTTCCTCGGCTACTGGGATCCGGCGATGGTCACCTATTACGAGCCCTACAAGAAGGACGGCTCGATCGAGAATGTGCGCGTCAACCTGGTCGGCGCCAAATACACCTTCGCCGTGCCGACTTATGTCTGGGACGCCGGCGTCAAGGACCTGTCGGACCTGCACAAATTCGCCGACAAGTTCGGCAGGAAGATGTACGGCATCGAGCCCGGATCCAATCAGCTCATGATGGATGCCATTGCCGATCCGCAATATGGTCTGGATGGCTGGCAAGTAGTGGAGTCGAGCGAAGCCGGCATGCTCTCGGAGGTCGGCTACGAGATCAAGGAGAAGCAGTTCATCGTCTTCCAGGGTTGGGCGCCGCATCCGATGAACACGATGTACGACTTCAAGTACCTGACCGGCGGCGACAAGTTCTTCGGCCCGAATTTCGGCGCCGCCACCGTGACCACCCAGGTGCGCAAGGGTTTCCTGCAGGAATGCTCCAACGTCGCAAAGTTTCTGAAGAACCTTGCCTTCGACATCGACATGGAAAATGTCGGCATGGGCTATCTCATCAATGACGGCATGAAGCCGGAGGACGGGGCTCTGAAGTCGATCGACCAGCACAAGGATCGTCTCGATGCGTGGCTTGCCGGCGTCACCACCTTCGATGGCAAGCCCGGCCTTGCCGCGGTCAAGGAAAAGCTCGGACTGTGAGGCCGGCGCTATCGGAGTCTGAGGAGCAGGAGGTAGAGCAGGCCGCCTGGGTCGACCGCAAGCGTATCGCCGAGGTCGGCGGTCTCGATCTTGCCTATGTCGAGGTCGCCGGTTCGGAGCCGCCGCTTGTCCTCGTGCATGGCTTCACCGACACCAGCCGCAGCTTCTCTTTGTTGGCGCCGCATCTTCCCGGCCGCCGGCTGATCATGCCGGACTTGCGTGGCCACGGTGGCTCGCAGGCGGTTGAGGGTTTTGGCATCGCCGGTTTCGCCGACGATATGGCCGGGCTGGTTCGGCGCCTGCGGCTCGACCGGCCGGTCGTCGTCGGGCATTCGCTGGGCGGCATGGTGTCGATCGCGCTGGCCGCACGGCATCCGGAACTGGCCGGTGGGCTGGTGATCGTGGCCAGCACGCTGAGGCCCGATTTCGGATCGCATCACCAACTGATCGATGGCGTGGCAGCGCTTCGTGATCCGATCTCGCCGTCCGATCCTTTCTATGACTGGTGGCATGCCTGCCGGCCGGGTGTGCCGCGGGCCTTTCTCGCCGGCCTCGCGCAGGACGCGTCCGCGATTCCCGCGGCGCGCTGGCGCGCCATTCTCGAAGAGGTCCGCCGCACCGATCTGACCGCCGCGGCGCGGGCCGTTCATGTTCCAACGCTGATCATCGCCGGCGGGCGCGATCCACTTTTTGGTGAAGCGCACCAGCGGTCGATGGCAGGGGCGCTGGCTGGATCGCGTCTCGTATGGGCGAGGGACTGCGGCCACAACCCGCATTGGGAAGACCCGGCCTTTGTCGCCAAGGCAATAGCGGGCATGTTGCCGGCCGCGTGACTATTGCAAAAGCGATCGGCTCGTAGGCGCCAGACGCAACGTCTCTGCCGGCTTTGTGGAAGCGGCTTGCAAGGCTTCATGGATCGCCCGCCATGCCGGCGAAGCGGCGAGGGCGGCCCGACGGCCGGCGTGGGAATCGCCATCGTCGAACCCTGTGACGATGACGAAGACGTTTTCAGCAGCACGCACCGGCAAACGCGGAAAGGTGTTTTCGGCATGCTCGCTGACGAAGGCGCCTAGCAGCCGAGCGCCGTTTGCCGCGAGCAGCGGAACCGCCTCCGTCCGGAAGCGCTCGGCAAAACCGGCCTCGGTGCCTGGTTGCAAATGATGAATCGAAATCTCAACAAAATCAGGCAAACGCCTTCCGCTGTTCATACTTTCAGCTTCGGCGGCTGTCGGCCGCTGTAAGTCTGAGACGTCGAACGCCGCACCCCGCCACGCCGGTTTGAGCAACAACACGTTGTCGGAATCGATCATCGTCGCATTGGCGGCATCCCGATGCGCCGCCCAGATGGGGCCGCCATAGAAGGCGCTCAGCGCGTCCTTTCTCGCGTCCATATCCCCGAAACCGCGCAGCCAGACGAACATGTCGGGGCGGTCGAGGTCGCGGAACTGGCCGATGACGGTCATGCCTGTCGCTTCCTGCGTCTCGACGAACTCCCTGTCGAATAGCGCGATCAGCGTTTCGCGCTGCTTTGGCTTCAGCGTGTATTGCCGGAGCTCGACGACGGGTGAGGCGAGGCGGGAAGGTCGGTTCATGGTCAGAATCTCAAAACAGGGCGATCATCCTGTTTTATAAACAGACCGGTTGTCCTGTTTTGTCAATCTGGTATCGTGGTTTTTCCCATCTCCCGTTGCGGGAGAAGGTGGATCGGCGTGCCGCGCCGAGACGGATGAAGGGTGTTCCAGCGGAGTGAGACGCTGGCTTTCCCGGGAGCACCCCTTATCCGCCCTCACTTCGTTCAGGTATCGTCTCCAACAAGCGGAGATGGGGAGATCGCCATGGCCCCGCGCAAGAAGCGCACCAACGACCCGGAAGGCATGCGCCGGCGCGTCCTCGACGTGGCGGAGGACTCCTTCCAGGCGCGCGGCTATCACGCCTCGAGCCTCGGCGATCTGATGGCCGCGGCCGGCGTCACCGGCGGCGCGCTGCATCACCATTTCCCGACCAAGAAGGCGCTGGCGCTGGCGGTGATCGAGGAACGGGTGGCGGCTGCGGTCCAGGAGACGTGGATCGACCCGGTGCTGGCTGCGTCCTCGGCCCGCGAAGGCGTGCGGGCCGTGTTCGAGGCGGTGGCTGAGGAGCTTGAGCAACAGGGCTATGTGCGCGGCTGCCCGCTCAACAACCTCGCGCATGAACTGTCGCTGGCCGACGATGAATTCCGCATGGCGCTCGCCAGGATCTTCGCCGGCTGGCGAAAGGCGATCGCCGATAAGATCCGGGCCGACCAACTGGACGGCGGAAAGGGCGTGATCGATCCCGACCACTTCGCAGCGCTTGCGGTGGCTGCTTATTCCGGCGCCATGTCGATGGCCAAGACGTCACAGGATGCAGGGGTGCTGCGGGAGTGTTTGAGGGGATTGGAAGGTTTCGAGCCATCGCAGAACGGGTTGACGGCAAAGCGGCGGCGTCGCGTGTTGCCGCGGCGGATGATCGGTTGATGCCGTCCGGGCACCGGCGTGAAGGGTCGTGTCGTTTGATAATTACGCCTCACTCCCTCAACGGCTTGATCGTCTCGAATCCCACCTCGCTCTGCGCGCTCGTCCCCTCATCATACCGCCGTGCCAGTACCGCCTGTAGTTCCGGCGAATAAAGCGCGGTGAAGGTGTCGATGACATTGCCGTTATCGCCGGTGATCGTTTCGCCGACCACGAGCACGTTGTATTTGCAGTCGCCCAGCTTGTAGGTGTCCTTGCCCTCGACGGCCAAAGCCAGTGTCTCGGTGCCCTTCGGCGCTTTCTTCGAAGACAGCCGCACGAAATCGGTCTTGCTCTTGGCGCCCGCTTTCAGCGGGAACAGCTTTTTCAAGTCGCCGAGCGGGATCATCGACAGCCGTCCGGTGTCGCTGTCGCGGAACACTTCGATCAGCCCGGCATAGAGATACTGCGTCTGCGGCGAGTCCGATTCATACTTGTTGGCGACCGCGACCATGCCGCCGGGCGCCGGCCGGAATTCGCTGCGGATGCCGGCCTTTTCCAGAACGAAGCCGGCTTTGGCGGTTTTGGCGTCCACGCAGTCCGCGGCCTGCGCGGCTCCGGCGAGCATGGCGAACGCCATGCCGGTTGTCAGGGTTTTCATGCCTTCCTCCCCTGGATGCATGTGCCAAAGCAATGACAGACCCCCGCCGCGCTGTCGACCCAAGCGCTTTTCATGCCTTGGCATGAAAAGTCTCCGGGCGCTGGCCGGCATTGAGCTGGACGAGGCGGTTCGAGGGTGTTTAATCGGGTGACGATGAATCGCACTTCGCAAACAACCGTTTCGCGCCGCATCTTCATGGCTCGGTTGGGCGGCCTCGCCGCAGCCGGCGTCTTTCCGCGCGTGGCGTCCGGCCAGACGGGCCGGCGAATCCAGCCGATCGACGCCACCTTCCTCTTCATCGCCGATATCCATGCCTGCCGCATGGCAAGCGGGCTCAGTCCCAACTGCCTGCAGGAAGGCAAGACCGATGCAGCGCTTCTGCGCAGCGTCGCGGCCCTGAACGCGATTGCGGACAAGAGGTGGCCGGCCGAGATCGACGGCGTTTCCACCGGCCTGCATTCGGCCGGGACCCGCATAGGCACGCCGCTCGGCCTCGTCACCGGCGGCGACATTACCGACGATGGCGGAGGCCAGGTCACCGAGCCCAGCGAAGGCACGC
This sequence comes from Mesorhizobium sp. B4-1-1, assembly GCF_006439375.1. Lineage (NCBI taxonomy): Bacteria > Pseudomonadati > Pseudomonadota > Alphaproteobacteria > Hyphomicrobiales > Phyllobacteriaceae > Mesorhizobium > Mesorhizobium sp. B4-1-1. The sequence goes on along the minus strand of NZ_VFTH01000014.1, from coordinate 64,963 downwards.
AGCTTTTGCAGTTCTCCCAGCGCTATCAGGAAGGCGTCGGGCCGGACCGCGTCCACATTCCGGTCTATGTCGGACTGGGCAACCACGATCTCGACCAGAACGGTTCGCCGCCGCATGTCGACTGGTATCGCCGCGAGCTGCGCGACTATGTCGAGGTCAACCATCGCCCCGGCGTGTTCTTCAAGCCGCCGGTGCCGGCGACCGAATATGACGTCGACACCGACTGCTATTCCTGGGACTGGGCGGCCTGCATCTTATCCAGACGCACCGCTTCGCCGGCGACACCGGCCATGGCGCGCCGAGCAGCCTGCCTTGGCTGAAGCAGGACCTCGCCACCTATGCCGGCGACGGCCGTCCCGTCGTCCTCTTCCAGCACTATGGCTGGGACAGTTTCTCGACCGAGCGCTGGGATCCGGTGAAACGCACCTATGATGACGACGGCTCCGGCCGTCCGCACTGGTGGGGCGAGGCCGACCGCCATGCGCTGCTGGCCGCGATCAAGGGCTACAATGTGATTGCCGTCTTCCACGGCCACCAGCACGAAGTGCCGATGATCTACCAGCGCGACGGGCTCGATATCGTCAAGCCGAAGGCGGCCTATATGGGAGGCTTCGCGCTGGCGCGCGTGACGGCCGACAACCTGGACGTGGTGCTGGGCGAAGCGGCCGGCGACCACGGCGAGATCGTCTTCACCAACGCCTTGGCCAGGCAATTCCAGACATGAAAAGGCCGCCTCGCGGCGATCTCCATAGCCCTGTCATCAAGGCAAACGGCTGAGAGGTCAGAACGCCTTTTTGACCTTGTCTTTCACGTCGCCATAGGCCTTCTGCACCTTGCCGGCGAGCTTGTCCGCAGCGCCTTCGACCTGGGTCCGCCGGTTGCCGGTGGCCTTGCCGGCCGCCTGTTTGACCGAACCCTTCATTTGCTTGGCAAGACCGGCGACCTGATCCCTGTTCACCATGCGCGCATCTCCTGGGTCTGGATGGAGCCTGGATGCGAGAACCGCATCTCGCGTCCAAACGGACGCGGAGTTTTTTGGTTCCGCAAACCGGCGGCGCGACAATGACTTTCGGCTCGAAGGTGAAGCGGTTAGGTTTGCGCCGCAACCAGCATCAAGAGAGGTCAATCTTGGCGGAATTCACGCTTTACATCGGCAACAAGTGCTTTTCCTCCTGGTCGCTCAGGCCATGGGTGGCGATGAAGCAGCTGGAGATACCTTTCGAGGAGGGCTTCGTGCGGCTGCGCACGCCGCAGACGGCAGCCAACCTCGCCAAGGTGTCGCCGACCGGCCTGGTGCCGGTCTTGAATCATAAGGGAAGGATCGTCTGGGAAACGCTTGCTATCCTTGAATATCTTGCTGACCTCTATCCTGGGAAAAAGCTCTGGCCGGAAGACCTCGGCGCGCGTCAACTGGCACGCTCGGTGGCGACCGAGATGCATTCCGGCTTCCGCGAGGTGCGCTACGGCTGGCCGATGAATCTGCGCCGGCCGAAATCCCACAAGCCGCTCGATGCCGAGGGCGAGGCGCAGCGGGCGAGGATCGAAGCGATCTGGCGTCGGTGTCGCGAGCAATACGGTGACGGCGGCCCCTTCCTGTTCGGTCATTTCAGCGCGGCCGATGCGATGTATGCGCCGGTGGTGACGCGCTTCGATACCTATGGCGGTGAGTTGGCGCCCGTCACCCGCGCCTATGTCGATGCGGTGTTGGCGACGCCCGCGATGCGTCGCTGGTATGCGGAAGCCGCCAGCGAGTCCTGGCCGGAGCCGGAACCGCACGAGCAGGATTAGAGCGCGGGCCGGATCCGCAAATTGCGTCGACTGCTCTGATGGGGACTTCAAGCCTTGGCGGCGCGGCCTATGTGAAGGGGCGGGCCGGACTCCTGGAGATTTCTCATGACCACCGCAAATTCAATACTCACAGGCAAGGTCGCGCTTGTCACCGGCGCTTCGTCCGGCATCGGCGAGGCCACCGCTGCGGCCCTTGCCGCGGCCGGCGTGCAAGTCGCGGTCGCTGCCCGTCGTACCGACCGCCTCGAGGCACTGGTTGCGCGCATCGAACAGGCGGGCGGCAAGGCACTCGCCATCGAAGCCGACATCGCCAAGGCCGGCGACATCACGGCGATGGTCGACAAGGTCGTATCCGAATGGGGACGCTTCGACATCCTCGTCAACAATGCCGGCGTCATGCTGCTTGCCCCCGCGGCCGAAGCCGATCTCGATGACTGGCGGCAAATGATCGAGCTCAACCTGATCGGGCTGATGGCGACCACCAAGGCGGCGCTGCCGCATTTGAAGGCTTCGAAGGGCCATATCGTCAATGTCTCCTCGGTGGCCGGTCGTGTCGCCAACCCGGGCGCGGCCGGTTACGCGGCGACCAAGTTCGGGGTGGTGGCTTTTTCGGAATCGCTGCGCCGGGAGGTCTATGCCGACAAGGTGCGCGTCACCGTCATCGAGCCGGGGCTGGTGCGTACCGAACTCGGCGATCACATCACCAACGCGCAATCCAAGGCCGGCCTCGAACACCGTCTCGCCACGATGGAAGCGCTGACCGCCGAGGATATTGCGAACGCCATTTTCTATGCCGTCAGCCAGCCGCCAAGGGTCAACGTCAATGAGATACTTATTCGTCCGACCGACCAGGAACGCTGAGCAACAGAAAACGCCTCTCGCGCTTGTTACGGCGCGGGAGGCGCTTTTGCCGTCAACCGTTCTCGATTGCTCTTGAATTGCTGACGACTAGAGTGGAAACGGCTTGCCATGACATTGGTTCCGCAGCCGACGAATTTTTTTGTCCTTTTTGCGGATAGCCCCAAACGCCCGCCACGATGTGATAAGAATGCAGCAAGGCCAGGGATGCGGGCGTCCGCAATTTAATCTGACGCCATGTTGCTTTATGCGTGGTCATGGCCGAAAGACGCTCTGCCATTTCGGCATCAGCCTCCGGGCAGGAGAAGATTTTGACCGCTAGCTCGAATGAACCATGTGGGCAGACCTTGCCGAAACCGGCAGGCACACGCTGATGGCCGCCAAACGCGTGCCATCAACGCCGATCGCCGCCGATGCGACCATCGCCGACATGGTCGGCACCCTTGACAAGCCGGTCGAATATGTTCGCCGAGTGCTGGAAAGGCTCGAACGCTGCAAGCGCGCGCATGGCGATGCCCAGGTGCGCGTTGGCGTGCGCGGCCGCGCCGAGGCCCCGAACTATCTGATCGAGTATGTGCGGGAAGACGCCAAGACCCGTCAGCGCACCAGCTATCAGGATGCCGCCTACAGCGGCAGCACGCATCGTGAACTGGCGCCGCATCACATCGAGGACGCCAGGAACTGGTCGCCCGAGGAGATGAACATCACGGCGGTCTCGGCGCTGATCGGCCGCTTGCGCAACCCGAATGCGCCATCATCGCGCTTTTCTGACGAGGACTGACATGGCCATAAAATTCTCCGCCAAGGACCAGCCGGCAGTTCCGCCCGCCACTGCCAGGCCAGCCAAGCCGGCGGCGAAGCCGAATGCGCCCGCAGACGTTGCGACCGATCTGTTCAAGTCGCCGGCCGAAGCGCCGGCGCGCAAGACCAGGAAGAAGTAGCGCCCTTGCCGCAGGACGCCGGTCGCACAGCTGGGCCGCTCGGGCTGCCCGGTCAGTCCTTTGTGTCTGTCGACGAGGATGCCGGTGCGGTCGCCGTGTTCGATTGCCAGAGCTGCGGCGCCTGCTGCTCCTATTCGGCCGACTGGCCGCGTTTTTCGACCGAGGATGACGAACAGCTCGACCGCATTCCGGCCGGGCTGGTAGCCGCGGACCAGTCCGGCATGCGCTGCGAGGGCGGCCGGTGTTCGGCGCTCACCGGCGAGGTGGGCAAGCACACGGCCTGCGGCATCTATGATCTCCGCCCCGATGTCTGCCGCGCCTGCATGCCGGGCGGTGACGACTGCCTGATGGCGAGGGCGGCGCACGGGCTCGAACTGCCTATCTCCCCTTTGCAGGGGGTTGAGGACTGGTCCGCGTAGCGGACGCGAAGCCAATTGCTTGGCTTTGCGAAGGACGAAAGCCCGGCAAGGCAGAGGGAGGCGCTGTCCCGCCGGCGTCTCAGCCGAGCTTCGATCGGACATCCGAATAGATTTCAAAGAAAAGCGACTGAGCGGCCGTGTTCCTTCGCGCCTGGCCTGCCGGCCATCTTCCCCACATTGGAGGAGATCGAGCTCTCCGCCGCTTGCCGACACCCATTCGTCCCGGTACCTTCCCGCCGGGCAGGGCTGCGGAGGAAATCCATGAGCATCGAATTCCTGTTGACGTCGCTGATCATCGTGGCTTCGCCTGGCACCGGCGTCCTTTACACGCTGAGCGCCGGCCTCGCGCGCGGCGCGCGCGCTTCAATTATCGCCGCCTTCGCCTGCACGCTGGGCATCATCCCGCATATGGCGGCCGCCATCACCGGGCTCGCAGCGGTGCTGCACACAAGCGCCATCGCCTTCGAGACGCTGAAATATCTCGGCGTCGCCTATCTGCTCTACATGGCCTGGAACACGTTGAAGGAAAAAGGCGGCCTCAGCATCGACGAGGATGCCGCGCCGCGCTCGACCGCCAGGACCATCACCTCCGGCGTCCTGGTCAACATCCTCAACCCGAAACTGTCGATCTTCTTCTTCGCCTTCCTGCCGCAATTCGTCAGCACCACCGAGCCGCATGCGCTGCCCAAGATGCTGGAGCTCTCCGGCGTCTTCATGCTGATGACCTTCGTCGTCTTCGCCATCTACGGCGTGTTCGCGGCATCGGTGCGCAGCCAGATCGTGTCGCGGCCGAAAGTGCTGACCTGGATGCGCCGCAGTTTTGCCGCCGCCTTCGTCATGCTCGGCGCCAAGCTGGCGCTGGCCGATCGCTAACGGACGGTCAGCCCTCGGTTTCGGAAGCCTCGTCGCTTCCGGAACCGGCCCCGGTCCGAACGCCGAGGCGCCAGGCCGAAGGCGGAACGCCGATCATCTTCTTGAAGGCACGGCTGAACGCGGCTTCGGATTCATAGCCTATCTCCGCAGCGACGCTGGCGACGTTGCTGTTGCCGGCGCTGAGCAGTTGCGAGGCGATCTGCATGCGCCATTTGGCAAGATAGTGCATCGGCGGCATTCCGACGATTTTGGTGAAGCGCTCCGCCAGCACGGTGCGTGACAGGGCGGACTCCCTCGCCAGCGCCTCCACTGTCCAATTGTAAGCCGGCCGGTCGTGGATCAGCGCCAGCGCCTTGCCCAGATGCGGATCACGCAGGCCCGCCAGCCAGCCGGTCTGTTGCGGCGGCAGCGATTCCACATAGCGGCGCAGCACGTCGACGAACATCAGCTCGCTGAGCTTGGTGAGCACTGTTTCGCTGCCGGCCCGCTTCTCAGCCACCTCCGAGACCGCCAGCCTGATGAACTGGCCGAGCCAGCCACCATCGCTCCTGGCGTCGCCGGCCTTGATGGCGGGGGGCAGCGCTTCGAGCAGCGGATTGAAGGGCAGGGCATCGCAGGCGAGATAGCCGCAGACCAGCCTGACCGAGCGCGAGCCGCCGCCGGCGCAGTTGATGTAGAAAGGCATTCGCCCTGCAGTCGCTATGTCGAGCACGTCGGTCGTCGGCGGGTCGGCGCGCAAGTCGGGATGACTCGACATGATGTGCGGGTCGCTTCTGGTGAAGACCACGACTTCGCCGGCTTCCATCGGGATCGGCTCGTCGCCGATGATCCGCGCGAAGCAGTGGCCGGCCGTTACCACATGATAGGAAATCAGGTGATCTGCGCCGGGAAGTACCTTGGGCAATATCGAGGCTGGCGCGGGTGAATGGACGGCCCACGGGTCGTGGCCTTCGATGTCGAAAAACGTCGCGCCGGTGAGGCGCACCGTTTTCAAAAGGTCAGACAGGGCATCCCCGGCCATTCCACCATGTTCCGCAGGCCGCGCAGCAACCCGGCGCGACATCCCTTTCCAGTTCCGGACGCGCTGTCAAGTAAGGCGGACGCCCCGTCATTCCGTTCAATGCCGGAAGCATTAAACCCGACAGAGCTGTGCGGTGCCGTCTCAACCGGCGCTGAGCAGAGTCGAACCAAAACCTGGATAAGGATCGAAAGTCATGACGGTACATAAGGGCCGGTGTTTTTGCGGCGCCGTGGAAATCGAAGTCCACGGAACCGCCGAGGCAATGGGCTATTGCCATTGCAGTTCCTGCCGATCGTGGTCGGCGTCTCCCGTGAACGCCTTCACGCTATGGAAGCCTGGGAACGTCAAGGTCACCAAGGGCGCGGAGTTTCTATCCGGCTTCAAGAAGTCCGAGATGAGCGACCGCCAGTTCTGCACGAAATGCGGCGGTCATCTGATGACGGATCATCCGCCGCTCGGACTGGTCGACGTCTATGCCGCCACCATACCGACGGTGGAATTCACGCCGGGAGTCCACGTCAACTACGCCGAGACGGTCCTGCCGATGAAGGACGGGCTGCCGAAGCTGAAGGATTTTCCCGCCGAGCTCGGCGGCTCCGGCATCGCTGTCTCGGAATAGGCCCGGACGATGGCCGACGATTTCAGACAACCGCAATTCGCGGCACAATTCGCGACAGGAGAACAGCAATGGATATCGCGACGTTTCGCGCCACGCAGGAGCCGATCAAGGATCTTTATCGCAAGGACGCGCGGGCGGCACTTCTTACCTTGAAGGCTAGGGGCAATGCCGACGACTCGAAGGTGACCTGCAAGGTTGAGACCGGACGCGGTCTTGCCTTGGCGGGCATCCATCCGAAGGCCGGTGGCAGCGGGCGGGAGCTTTGCTCCGGCGACATGCTGCTGGAGGCGCTGATCGCCTGCGCCGGCGTCTCGATGCGGGCGGCCGCGGCCGTGCTGGAGATTCCGATCAAGTCGGCGGAGATTTCCGCCGAGGGCGACGTCGATCTTCGCGGTACGCTCGGCGTCACCGAAGGTGTGCCGGTCGGCTTCAAGGAAATCCGCCTGCGCTTCGACATCGAGTCGGATGTCGAGCAAGGCCGGCTGACCCAGCTCATGGAACTCACCGATCGCTACTGCGTGATCTTCCAGACCATCCAGCGCAGCCCGAAGACCTTCGTAAAACTCAACCGGGTTGTCTCGTAGGTCGCGGCTTGCCCGGGATCCAGATCCTGGCGGGGACGGATTCCGGACTGGGCCTGAGCGCGGCTCTTCCGCGCCAGGCCCTATCCTTTCACATAGCCCATCGCCTCGACGATTTGCCCATCCGCGACACGCATCAGGTTGACGCCGCGCAGCGACCCGCCATCGGCCATCCAGAAGCGCCAGCGGATCGTGGCGCGGTCGCCGGCGACGAACGTCTCTTCGATATCGAAGCGAGTGCCGGGTCCGGTGGCGATCGCCGACCACAATTCGACGCAGGCGGCCTTGCCGATGCGGCGGGCGCCGTCCGGCGCCGGCGTGGTGTTCTCGATCACGCAATCCTGCGCCACCAGTTCGTCAAGTGCCGACGGATCGTGACGCTGGAAGACGTCGTTGTAGCGCCGCATGATTTCCGCCGTCTCGGCGGAGCGCTTGGCCGCGGCGATGTCGATGATCAATTCCTGGGTCATTGGATTTTCCTCGTTCCGTTTCAGTGGTCTGCAAGGTTCGCCTTGAGCGTGATCGAGGCGACGCCGGCCAGTGCCCGCGAGACGAGGCAGGCTGCCTTGGCCTTTTGCGCCAGCCGCTCGAAGTCCTCGGCCGAGATGCCGGCGATGCTCGCCTCGGTATCGAGCTCGATGCGGGTAATCGTCGGCCCGGCCGTGGTCGCGCCGAGATGCACCTTGGCAATGGTGTGGATGCTCTTGGCCGTGTGGCCTTCGCTGCCGAGTATGGCGGTAAGCGCCATCGAGAAGCAGCCGGCATGCGCGGCCGCTATCAGCTCTTCCGGATTGGTGCCCGGGCCGTTCTCGAAGCGCGACGGGAAGGAATAGGCGCCTTCGAACACGCCGCTGCCCAACCGCAGTCGGCCGGATCCTTCCTTGAGCGTGCCCTGCCACTGGGCCGAGGCTTCACGGATTGTCATGGCTGGTCTCCTCTCTGTTTGTGGGAAAATGTGGTGGTCACGCGCCGTCGATGACGACCTTGCCGAAGACGTCGCCCCGCTGGAAATGACGGTAGGCCTCGTGCGCCTCGGCGAAGGGGAAGACCTTGTCGAGGACAGGTTTCAGCCGGTGCGTGGCGACAGCGACAAGCATCGCCTCCAGCCCGTTGCGGCTGCCGACGAACAGCCGGCCGATGGTGACGAGGCTGCGCTGGTAGACGGCGCCCGGGATCTCGACCGATTTGCCGTTGTGATCCTGCACGGTGAGCAGCACGATGCGTCCATAAAGCGCGCTGGCGATCAGCGATTGCGTAAAAGTCGCCGGGCCGCCGGTCTCGACGACGAGATCGATCCCGCCGGTCGCCTCGCGCAATTTCACGCCCCATTCCGGCGTTCCGGCTGCTGCGATGACGAGGTCGGTGCCGAGCGCCCGCAGCCTTTCGGCTTTCTCGGCGCGCGAGGTGACGGCGGCCACGCGGCAACCCATGAGCTTGGCGAACTGCAGCGCAAACAGCGCGACGCCACCTGAGCCAATGGTGAGAACCCATTGTCCGGGCTTCGGAATCTGGGCGCCCGTCAGCGCGCTCCAGGCGGTCAGCCCGGCGCAGGTGAAGGTCGCCGCCTCTTGCCAGGAGAGGTGGTCGGGCAGCCGCACGGCCCATTGCTCGTCGAGCAGCGCGTATTCGCAGAGCATGCCGTCCAGCGTGCAGCCGAGCTGATCGACGATGCCGGGATGCACGTGGCCGTCGATCCAGCGCGCGAAATAGCTGCCGGTGACGCGGTCGCCGATGGCAAAGCGGGTCGTACCGTCGCCGACCGCGACGACTTCGCCGGCGCCGTCGCTCAGCGGCACGATGCCGGCGCGGGGTGCCAGAGGATAGGTGCCGTTGAGGATCATCGTGTCGCGGCGATTGAGCGAGGTGGCGCGCACCCGCACGACGATCTGGCGCGGACCTGGGTGCGGCATCGCCTCCTCGCGCAACGCCAGTTTCTCGATGCTGCCTTGCCCCTCGAGCCGATAGGTTTGCATTGTTGTCTCTCAAATATGTAGACCGATTTACATATTATGTAGACCGATTGTCATATTATGGGCAAGCCCTATAATGCGGGCTCCTGACAGAGGTTGACATTCAGAGGTCGACGTGGCGACGGACACACGCACCCGCATGATCGAGGCGACCGGGCTGCTCATTCGGCAGCGCGGCTATCACGGCACGTCGCTCAACGACATTTTGAGCGCCAGCGGCGCGCCCCGCGGGTCGCTCTATTTCCATTTCCCGGGCGGCAAGGACCAACTGGTCATCGAAGTGACGCGCGCCAGCGTCGCCGATGTGACCGAGCGGCTTGGCGCCGCGCTGTTGGAGGAAAGCGACCCAGCCGTTGCCGTGCACCACATCTACCAGTCGGTGGCCCGCATGCTGGAAGAAAACGAATTCTCGCTCGGCTGCCCGGTCGCGCCGTTGGTGCTCGACGCTCCGAACAATGTGCCGGACCTGGCTGAAATCTGCCGGTCGGCCTTCGAGCAGTGGATCGGACTGCTGCGCCAGGCTTTCGTCAGGGCAGGGGTGCCGGAGCGGCGCGCGCAGGCGCTGGCCCTGCTGGTCGAATCTTCGCTGGAAGGCCTTATGGTGATCGCCCGCGCCACCCGCGACCGCACGCCGGTCTTGGCTGTCGCCGACGAAGTGGCCGCGCTGGTCGAGCAAGCGGTGCTTGCCGGCAAGGTAGCCCGGGAGGCGGACGCTACCGCCTGAGGGTAAAGGGCTTTGCCGGCTCCGGAAATATCGGCTTAACTCCCCACGTCTTGCCGCGACGGGGCGGCCGGCGATGCGGTTTCGGGCGCAGGCGTTGAGGCGCAGACAGTCAGATTAGGCGGTTCGCGGACCGCTATTTGCCAGGAATCTCGACTGGAACCGCGCATTTCAAGTACAACGCCTCCGCCGAGGTGGCGCTTTCCGGCTCGGGGGAGGTGCCTGCCGGCGGCGTTGACTGGACGCCGCTGCTTTCGCGCCGGCCGCTGCAACCGGATACGCGCCATGTTTTCGCGTGGCGGAAACGAGCGGGCCGGTTTCCTGCGTCAGGCTAGATGCCTGTCCCGATGGCGGCATCTCGCGGGTGAGACTGTGGGGCAAGGTCGACCCCGCCGCGCGTCGGGCCGCTGGGCTATCGCTGGTTCAACGCACTGCCGGCGGACAGGCAGGGCAAGTGCTAGTCGAGCAAGGTATTTCGGTCGACCTCGCGGAAAGCTGATCGCTGCGCGGCCTCTAACGAATGGGCCGTCGCTTCCTTCGTTGGTGTCGACCTGGAAGGGGTGGAGGCCATGCTGGACGGACCGGGCAATGAAGGCTGAGGGAAAGCTCGCGGCCGGCCTGAAGGCGTTGCGGCGACTTATCTTCACGGCGAAGCGATTTCGTTTCGGAATGCCGATCAAACGTTGATCGCCCCGATAATCCTCGCAAAACAAGAAAGGGCGCCTCTCGGCGCCCTTTCCATATTAGCTTGGTAGCCTGGATTAGAAGTCCATGCCGCCACTCAAGCCCGTTTGCGGGCTTGAGCAATGTTAGTTTGATGGGCGTGCTTTATGGACTTCTTAGAAGTCCATGCCGCCACTCAAGCCCGTTTACGGGCTTGAGCAATGTTAGTTGATGGGCGTGCTTATGGACTTCTTAGAAGTCCATGCCGCCCATGCCACCCATGCCGCCGCCAGGCATACCGCCGGGCATGCCGCCAGCCGACTCCTTCTTCGGAGCCTCGGCGATCATGGCTTCGGTGGTGACCAGCAGGCCGGCGACCGAGGCCGCGTCCTGGAGAGCGGTGCGCACGACCTTGACCGGATCGACGATGCCCATGGCGATCATGTCGCCATATTCGCCGGTCTGGGCGTTGTAGCCGAAGGTCGCGCCCTTGTTCTCAAGGATCTTGCCGGCAACGATCGATGCTTCCGCACCGGCGTTGGACGCGATCTGACGGGCCGGAGCCTGCAGGGCGCGACGAACGATGTTGATGCCAGCGGTCTGGTCGGAGTTGGCGCCGGTTGCCTTGATGCTCAGCGAAGCGCGCAGAAGCGCGACGCCGCCGCCGGGAACGATGCCTTCTTCGACGGCCGCGCGGGTCGCGTTGAGGGCGTCATCGACGCGGTCCTTCTTTTCCTTGACTTCGATCTCGGTCGCACCGCCGACGCGGATGACGGCAACGCCGCCGGCCAGCTTGGCGAGACGTTCCTGCAGCTTCTCCTTGTCGTAGTCCGAGGTGGTCTCCTCGATCTGCTGCTTGATCTGGGCAACGCGGCCCTGGATCTCGGCCTTCTTGCCGGCGCCGTCGACAATGGTGGTGTTCTCCTTGGAGATCGACACCTTCTTGGCGCGGCCGAGCATGTTGAGGCCGACATTCTCGAGCTTGATGCCGAGGTCTTCGGAAATGACCTGGCCGCCGGTGAGGATGGCGATGTCTTCCAGCATGGCCTTGCGGCGGTCACCGAAGCCCGGCGCCTTGACGGCGGCGATCTTCAGGCCGCCACGCAGCTTGTTGACGACCAGCGTGGCCAGAGCCTCGCCTTCGACGTCTTCCGAGATGATGACCAGCGGCTTCGAGGTCTGCACGACAGCCTCGAGGATCGGCAGCATGGCCTGCAGGTTGGAGAGCTTCTTCTCGTGGAGAAGGATGTAGGCGTCCTCGAGATCGGCGACCATCTTGTCGGCGTTGGTGACGAAGTAGGGCGAGAGGTAACCGCGGTCGAACTGCATGCCTTCGACGACTTCGAGCTCGGTCTCGGCGGTCTTTGCCTCCTCGACGGTGATGACGCCTTCATTGCCGACCTTCTGCATCGCTTCGGCGATCATCGAGCCGACCGAGGCATCGCCATTGCCGGCAATGGTGCCGACCTGGGCAACTTCTTCCGAGGTCTTGATCTTCTTGGCGTTCTTGATCAGCGTGCCGACGACATCGGACACGGCGAGGTCGATGCCGCGCTTCAAGTCCATCGGGTTCATGCCGGCGGCAACCGCCTTGTGGCCTTCCTGGACGATCGACTGCGCCAGAACGGTCGCGGTCGTGGTGCCGTCGCCGGCGATGTCGTTGGTCTTCGAAGCGACTTCGCGGACCATCTGCGCGCCCATGTTCTCGAACTTGTCCTCAAGCTCGATTTCCTTGGCGACGGTGACGCCGTCCTTGGTGATGCGCGGGGCGCCGAACGACTTGTCGATGACGACGTTGCGGCCCTTGGGGCCGAGGGTGACCTTCACCGCGTCGGCGAGGATGTTGACACCGCGCAGCATGCGCTCGCGGGCGTCACGGGAGAATTTTACGTCTTTGGCAGCCATGTTTTAGCTCCTGGCAGGGGCTCGGGAAGAGCCCGAAGATGAAGATTCAGGTGAGGCCGATGATCAGCCGATGATACCCATGATGTCGGATTCCTTCATGATCAGAAGGTCTTCGCCATTGAGCTTGACTTCAGTGCCCGACCACTTGCCGAACAGGATGCGGTCGCCGGCCTTGACGTCCAGCGGCACGAGCTTGCCTGCTTCGTCGCGGGCGCCGGAACCGACGGCGATGATCTCGCCTTCCTGCGGCTTCTCCTTCGCCGTATCCGGGATGATGATCCCGCCGGCGGTCTTGGATTCGGATTCGACCCGGCGAACGACCACGCGGTCATGAAGCGGGCGGAACTTGGACTTTGCCATGTTTTCTTCCTCGAATGAGAACGGTGAGAACTGTTCCTCCATCCGGCGAGGCCGGATATGGGTTAGCACTCACCAAAGGCGAGTGCTAACGTGGCGCTGAGATAGGCCGGCGCCTTGCGAGAGTCAAGCCGCGCGCAAGGGGGAGGCGACGCGAAATTTTTCTCATGCGGAACGCCGGCCCGAAAAGCGCCGGGCGTCGCGAGGCGCCGACGAGCAATCTCGTCCGTTAGTCCCGGCCCTTCGGCGACCGCAGCACCATCAGCGGGCAGCGTTCAGCGAGCCCGTATGTGCCGGTCGAGGCAATGCCGACATCGCCGAAATACGCCTCGGCCTCTTCGACGATAGCCGCCACGGGCGCAAAACTATAGATGACGGACGAGTTCCGGTAGACGTCGATGGTTCGGATGACCGGCAGTTCCCATCCGGTTCGAGCCGACAGCTCCTCGCGGTCGGGAAACATCCTGTCGAAGTGTTCGAGGATGTCCCTCACCGGTATCGTGTAGTCAGGCGCGCCGCAGATAGCGGTCATGGCCACGCGCCATTTGAGGTCGTGGAAGGTCGAGGCGCCGCCGCTCAGCGCCAGGGCGCGGACATCCTTCGGGTCGTCTGGAGTTCCGGGGGAAGCATAAAGCCTGATGCCGGCGCGGCCGTCGGCCTTCAGCGCACGCGCGATCGACGCAAACAGTGTGCGCCTGAGGTCCGCGGCGCCGATGACTGAGAGACATCCATCGCCGATCAGCGCCTCGATGCTGGCGCCGGGAAACGGCAGATCGAACCAGTCGCCTTGCACCGCCTTGCGCATGTCCGTGTCGCCCGGCCAGATGCCGGCAATCATGTCGGCGGATTCGTCGACCGACGTCATCGTGGCGCCAAGTCCGGCGAGCTCGGGTGTCACGCCGAGCATGACGACATGCGACCGGGCAAGGTCGAGCTCGCGGTCGTAAGTTTCGACCACCTCCGCCCGCGGCCGCAGAGGTGAGCCGAGCAACTGCCAATGTTTACGAATTGCATTCCAATGCTCTGTCATGCAAACCCCAGCCCAGCAGCGCGTTGTATTCGATCAAATAATCGACGACGCTTGATAAGCCAAGTGAGGGGCGGGCATGGCGCGCATCGTGGTGATCACGCACGAGTTCGACCGCTTCCAGAGCCGGCGCGGGCTGCTGATGCGCCGCGATAGCCCATATATGCTCTTCGACCTGCTGGAAGAGCTGAAGCGCCGCGGCCATTCGGTCCAGATATTGAGAGGCACCTCGGCGAAGCCGGCCGCCGACATCGCGGTGTTGCATCTCGACGTGACCGTGACGCCGCCCGACTATGTCGATTATGCGCGGCGCTTTCCCTTCTGCCTCAACCTTGGGGCCGCCGACATTTCGAAACGCCGCATCAGCGGCGCGGTGATTGGCCAAGGCGACGACTGGCAGGGACAGGTCATCGTCAAGAGCAGCCTCAACCATTGGGGAACGCCGGAACAGCAACTGAACCAGCGCGCGCGGCGCGCCGGCAGGCCGGAGCCGTTTCCCGGCGTCGAACCTTTCGACAAATACGAGGTCCATGCCTCGCTAGCCGACGTTCCGGCCGAAGTCTTCGAACACCGGGATCTGGTCGTCGAGAAATTCATTCCCGAGCCGGAGCCGGACGGTTTTGGCGCACGCTTCTGGCTGTTCTGCGGCGAGCGCGAGCGCTGCACCCGCCATGTCTCGCCGCAGAGCCTCGTCAAGGGCGACGACACCATCCGCCGCGAGGCGGTTCCGGTGCCGGATGAGCTTCGCGCGCTAAGACGCAAGCTCGGCTTCGATTACGGAAAATTCGACTTCGTCATGCACGAGGGCAAGGCGGTGCTGCTCGATGCCAACAAGACACCCGGTCGCGCCCGCAACCTGTCGAGCTTCATCGCCGCCGGCAATGCCAACCTTGCCGACGGCTTCGAGGGACTGATCCGCCAGGTCACCTAGATGTTCATGCCGCCTGACACTTCGATCCGCTGGGCGTTGACCCAGCGATTGTCGTCCGACAGCAGCGAGGCGATCATCGGGCCGATGTCGTCGGCAACGCCGGCGCGGCCGAGCGCGGTCACGCCGGCCACCATGCGGTTGATCTCGGCGTTGTCGCGTACATGGCCGCCATTGAAGTCGGTCGCGATCGCGCCGGGCGCCACGGTGTTGGCGGTGATGCCGCGCGCGCCAAGCTCCTTGGCGAGGTAGCGCGTGAACACCTCGATGCCGCCCTTCATCATCGCGTAGGCCGACGATCCGGGCGCGGCGAAACGGGCCAGGCCGCTCGAGATGTTGATGATGCGGCCGCCATCGTTGATCAGCGGCAGCAGCGCCTGGGTGAGGAAGAACACGCCCTTGAGATGGATGTTCATCAGCGTGTCGAATTCCTCTTCCGTCGTCTCGGCGATCATCTTGCGCAGGCCGGTGCCGGCATTGTTGACGAGATAGTCGAAGCGGTCGCGCTGCCAGGTTTCGTGAAGCGTCTTCTTCAACGCCGCGACGAAAGCCGGGAAGCTGGCGATGGCGCCGGTATCGAGCTCAAGCGCTGCGGCCCGGCCCCCGGCGTCCTCGATCTCGGCGATTGCCGTCTTCGCTTCATCGGCGCGAGAGCGATAGGTGACGATGACGTCGACACCCCGGCGGGCGAGGTTGAGCGCGGTATTGCGGCCGAGGCCGCGGCTGCCGCCGGTGATGAGGGCGATGGGACGAGTGGTCATGGCGAAATCTCCTTCTTCTGGGATGGAGATGCATATACTCGCTTGATCGCCCGATATAATCGGGCATGGATTGGCAACACTATTCAGTCTATGCGAACAATTGGCGATGGATCGGTTTGACAGCATGCGGCTCTTCACCCGCGTCGTGGAACGCCACAGCTTTACCGCGGCTGCCGCCGATCTCGGCCTGCCGCGCTCCAGCGCCACCGCCGCGATCAAGCAGCTTGAGGAGCGGCTCGGCGTGCAACTGCTCAGCCGCACCACGCGCCACGTCACCACGACGCTCGACGGCGAGGCCTATTACCAGCGCTGCCTCGGCATCCTCGCCGACATCGAGGACGCCGAGGGCACCTTTGGCGCGCATGAAGTGCGCGGGCGGCTCAGCATCGACGTCAACGGCCATTTGGCCCGCACCCTGGTCATCCCGGAACTGCCGGCGCTGCTCGCGCGCCATCCCCGGCTCAGCGTGCATATCGGCGAAGGCGATCGCTTCGTCGACCTGGTGCGCGAGGGCGTCGACTGCGTGGTGCGTGCCGGAACACTGCCCGACAGCGACATGATCGCGCGCCGCATCGGCATGGCGCGCGAAGCGACACTCGCCAGCGCCGCCTATATCGAGCGTCACGGCCTGCCGCGCACCCTGGACGAGCTCGCTGTGCATATGATGATCGGCTTCGTCTCGTCGCGCACCGGCCAGGTGATGCCGCTGGAGTTCACCGTCCACGGCAAAATCCGCGAGATCCTGCTGCCATCGCGCGTCACGGTCTCCAATTCCGACACCGCCGCCACGCTGGTGCGCCAGGGTTTTGGCCTCTATCAGGCGCCGCGCCGCCGCTTCGCCGCCGACATCGAGGCCGGCCGGCTGGTCGAGGTGCTGCCCGGCAACCCGCCGACGCCGACGCCGATCTCGGTGCTCTATCCGCGCAGCCGACAATTGTCGCCCAGGGTAAGGGTGTTCGTCGACTGGCTGGTGGAGATTTTGGGGCCGAAGCTGGATGTGTCTTAGGAGATCTTCGCAATGCTGGCGGGACAGCGCCCCCTCTGGCCTGCCGGCCATCTCTCCCACGAGGGGGGAGATCAGCTGTCGCGCCGGCTTTCGCTACTCTCCGACGTTGAAGAAAGGGCGCCGCCGGCGAAGCTGCCAATCTCCCCACCTGTGGGAGAGATGTCCGGCAGGACAGAGGGGGGCGCGAAGGAACTCCACGGTTCCATTCTTCAGCAAGCCGAGACCTACAGAAACAACCGCAACTGCGTGTGAATGATCGACCGATAGTCGTCGATCGTGCGCCGGCCTTCTTCCTTGTCCTGCGTCAGCGCCAGCCGCACGACGCCGCCGGCAAGCTGGAAGATGAGGAACACGACGCGCCCGAACGCCTCGCGCCGCTCCGGCTCGATCATCGGACCGACATGGTCGCAGAACATCTTCGCCTGGTGCCGCGTCTCGGCGATGTCGAGATGTTGCAGCGCCTTGTCGGCCTGGATGGCGTTCTGCAGGTCCTGGATGGCCGGGTCGGCAGCGACGCGGGCATAATAGTCGTCGAGTAGGCGGTCGGCCGCCGCGGTCACGTCGCCCAGCCCGCCTATCTCGGCGATGGTGGCGCCGAATCGCGCCCGGCTTTCCTCGGAAAACCGCTCATAGAGCATCGCCAGGATCGCCGACTTCGACGGGAAATAGTGATAGACGGTGGCGATCGGCCCGCCGGCCAGCGCGCCGACTTCCTTCATCGTCACCGCGTCGATGCCCTTTTCGCCGATCAGCCGCATGGTGGTGGCGAGGATCGCGTCGATGCGCTCGCGGCTGCGCTCCTGCTTCGGCCTGCGCCGCGGTTCCGTCGCCCTTCGCCTGATCTGCGTCATGCACCAAATCTCGTGAAAGCCGCGAATTCGTGGTTGACAAGAAACATGATCAAGTATCAGTTTCGTGAAATACTGACAACTTGTCAGTTTTTCGATCGAGCTGCAAGGGAGGGGCACTCGTGACCGCATCGCAAGCCGCGCAGGCGGAAAATGACGACTGGCTTGTCGGCAATCCGACCGGACTGCAGCTCGCCTCGGCGCTGTGGCTCGGCTCGGTCGGCCTGCTCATCCTCGGCCTTCAGCCGGTGCTGCTCGGCGCGCTCTACACCGAAGGGCATGTCACCGGCGACGAGCTCGCGCTGGTGGCCACCGCCGAGATGATCGCGATCGCCATCGGCTCGGGCGTAGTGGCGATGCTTCTCCCTGCCAGGAACATGCGCTGGAAGAGCGCGGTGCTGCTCGTGCTGCTCGCGCTCGCCAATTTCTGGACCGCTTATGCCGGTACTCCCAATACGCTGATCGGCGCTCGCACGCTGGCCGGGCTGGCAGAGGGAGGGCTGGTCGCGGTGGCCACCGAATTGATCGCCCGCTCGCGTCGAGCCGAGCGCATCGGCGGCTATTTCGTGACGCTGCAGACCTTGGCGCAATGCGCGCTGGCGCTGATCCTCGCGCTCTATGCCGTGCCGCGAGCCGGCTCGGCCGGCGGCTTCATCGCGCTCGGCATCGTCTGCCTGCTGTCGCTGGTCGTGGCCTGGACCGTGCCGGACGACTATGCCGACCTGCCCAAGGAAGAGCAGTTCGCCAACGTGGCGACCGTGCCGGCGATCACCGCGCTCTTGTCGATCTTCTGCTATTTCATGTTCTTCGGCGCCGTCTGGGCTTTCCTCGAGCCCATCGGCGCGCAGTTCGGCATTGATGGCCGCACCGTCGGCTTGATGGTTTCGGCGAGCCTTGCCGCGCAGGTGATCGGCGCCATGACCGCGACAATCTTCGAGGCGCGCATCGACTATCGTTTTGCCATCACCGCCATCGGGGTCATCGCGGCGATCAGCTCGGTGCTGCTTGCCTCCGGCCCGGGGCTTTCGACGTTCTGGGCCGTGGTGCTGGTGATGGGCTTCATCCTGCTCTTCATCGTGCCCTACCAGATCCGCCTCGCCATCACCGCCGACGAGACGCGCACCGCGGCACTCCTGGTGCCGGCCGCGCAACTCTTCGGCCTCGCCATCGGCCCGATTGCCGCCTCGCTGCTGATTGATGGCGAAAATTTCCGGCCCGTGCCCGAATTCGCCGCCGCCACCGCCCTGGCCAGCGTGCTTTTGCTCGGCGTCTTCGTGCTGGTCGCGCGCCGGCGCGGCCGGGCCTGAGCGGGAGGATTAGGATGGCAGCCGCCTGGAGCAACTGGTCGGGCTTCGTCACGGCTTCCCCGCAATTGATCGCGACCCCGGCCGATGCCGGGGAACTGGTCGAGCTGGTGCGCTCGGCGCCCGGACCGCTGCGCGTGGCCGGCGCCGGCCATTCCTTCACGCCGCTGGTGCAGTCGGACGGCACCATCGTCTCGCTGGAGAAGATCGAAGGGCTGGTCTCGCATGAGGCGGCGGTCAACCGGGCGCGGGTGAGGGCAGGCACGCGGCTCGGCGCCCTGATGCAAATCCTGCAGGACATCGGCCAGGGTCTGCCGAACATGGGCGACATCGACCGCCAGGCGATCGGCGGCGCGCTGGGCACGGCAACGCACGGCTCGGGCTCCTCGCTCGGCGCCTATCATACGCAGCTCGAGGCGCTGCAGCTGGTGGATGGGCAAGGCAAGCTGCGCGAATACAGCCGGGCAGACGACCTTGACATGATCCACGCCACCGGCGTCGCGCTGGGCAGCTTCGGCGTGCTGACCGAAGTGACGATGAACAACATCGCTACCTATCGGCTGCGCCGCCGCAAATGGGTCCTGCCGGTCGGCGACATGCTGCGCGATTTCGAAACGATGATGGCCGCGCATCGCTCGGCCGAGTTCTATTACATCCCCTTCGCCGACTATGTGCAGTTCATTGCCAGCGATCTCAGTGACGCGCCGCCGACGCCGCGGCCGACCGAGGACGACGAGGAAGGGCTGGCGACGCTGCGCAAGCTGCGCACCACTTTGCGCTGGCTGCCGTTGCTGCGCCGCGCGCTGATCAGGGGCGCGGTGAAGAAAATGCCCTCCGAGGACTATGTGCAGGACTGGCTCAACGTCTACGCCAGCGACCGTCGCACCAAATTCAACGAGATGGAGTACCACCTGCCTTACGAGGAAGGTCCCAAGGCGTTGGCCGAGATCATCGCGCTGACGGAGAAGCACTTCCCGGAAGTCTATTTCCCGATGGAGGTGCGTTCGGTGGCGCCCGACGAATTCTGGCTTTCGCCTTTCTACAAACGGCTGACCTGCTCGATCGCCATCCACCACGATGCGGCGAACGACCCGCTGCCCTTCATGCGCGCCGCCGAGCCGATCTTCCGCAAGTATGGCGGCAGGCCGCATTGGGGAAAGATGCACGGCCTGAAGGCGGCGGACTTCAGGAAACTCTATCCGCGCTGGGATGACGCCATGGCGGTGCGCCGCGACATCGACCCCAAAAACCGTTTCGTGTCGCCCTACATGGCCGGCCTGTTCGGCATCGAACCCAGCCCTTTTGGCATCCGACGATGAGCGCCTATTTCACTGCCCTGTCCGACGCTTTGCGGGCCGCCGAGATTTTCCGGCCCTGCCTGGTGCTCGACCGCGACCGGCTGGACGGCAACATCGCGCTGGTGAAGGAGAGGCTGGCGCCGGGCTTGGCGGTGCGACTGGTCGACAAGTCGCTGCCTTGCATGCCGCTGCTCTCGCACATCGCGCGAGCACTCGAAACCAACCGCTTCATGACCTTCCATCCGCCGGTGACGCAGGCCGTGCTCGACGCTTTTCCCGAGGGCGACCTGCTCTATGGCAAGCCGATGCCGGTGCGCGCCGCCCGGGCCGCGCTGACGAGAGGCGGCGCCGGCTGGTGGTCGCGCGTCTGCTGGCTGATCGATACGCAGGAGCGGCTGGCGGAATATGGCGCGCTCGCTGCCGCGCTCGACACCGAATTGCGCTTCGCTTTCGAGGTGGACGTCGGCCTGCATCGCGGCGGTTTTTCCAGTCCTGCCGAGATTAACGCGCTCACGATTCCAAAAGGTCTGCGCTGCGAAGGCATCATGGCCTATGAGGCGCATGCGCCGGAGATACCTGGCCTGTTTGGCGGTGCGGCCAAGGCGCTGAAGCGGGCCTCTGCCAAGGCCGCCGAGTTCGCCGGCGCCCTCGACCCGGACCAGCGCCGCATCCTCAACATCGGCGGCTCGAAGACAGCGCTGCTGCACGGCTCGGGCGCCGCTAACGAAGTGTCGATCGGCTCGGCTTTCGTGCTGCCCAAGGATTTCGACACGCCCGGCCTGGGAGGCTTCCAGCCGGCGGCATTTATCGTGACGCCGATCCTCAAGGCGCTCGATCCGATGCTGCCCGGTCCACCGGCGGTGTCGCGCACGTTGCGGGCGCTCGGCCTCTTCCCGCGCAAGGGCTGCTATCTCTATGGCGGCAAGTGGATGGCCGAGCCGGTGTTTCCCGAAGGCATGAAGCCGAACGGCTTGATCGGTCTGTCCTCCAACCAGCAGTTCATGGGGCTGCCCGCGGGCGCGGACGTGAAGCCCGGCGACTACGCCTTGCTGCGGCCGACACAGAGCGAGGCGGTCCTGCAGCATTTCGGGGCGATCGGGGTGTTTTCGGCCGGGCGAATCGTGGAGTTCTGGCCGGTGCTGCCGATGGGGTGAGGGCGCGTCTCCATGCCTCGAAAGCAGGCGGCACTATCCGACTGCAGCCTCTCTGTCATCCCTTGGCCAAATGGTACGGATGGATCAGTATCTCCGCCGGAATATGCCATTCGCGATTGAGCTTGAATGCCATTTCCAGGGTGAGCGGGCGCTTGCGGCTCAGGATTTCGGAGGCGCGCGAAGCGGAACCCAGCAATTGCACGAGTGCCCCTCGATTGAGGTTGGCCATTTCCATATGGGCGACAATGGCGTCCACGGGGTCGGGCTCCTCGATAGGGTAGTGCTTGGCTTCGTAAGCCTCGACAAGAGCGGCCAGGACATCGAACCGATCGGCCTCAGGGCTGCCAATGGCGGGCTCATTGTCAAAATAGTGAGTGATCTCGGCAATCGCCCAATCGTAATCGGCCTCGGTCTTAATGGGTCGAATGTTTTCCATTACACCTTCTCCACGTCTATCTTGTCGTACTCGGCATGGGTCCCGACGAATTTGATCAGCAGCCTTTTGAATGTGTAGCTGACATGCACAACCAGCCGGTATTTGTTGCCGGCGATGTCGAATACGACGCGGTTGTCGGCTACGAAGTCCACACTCGCGCCAAACTGCGCCTTGACGTCAGCCGATGTTTTCCACTCGATCTTGCTCGAAGCGTTGAACCAAGCGGTAAGCGGCGCCTTGGCCTGTGGGTGTTTCGTCCAGAATGCCACTAGCGTTTTATTGCTGACGATTTGCATGGCCACATATAGACTTTTCCCATATTGGGAACAAGTGCTATTTACCAAAATGGGAAATCTACGGCGCCGCCCCTCGCGACATCGTAAGGTCTGACCTATTCATTGACTCAGTCAACTAAATAATTGATCCTGTCCAAGACAGGAGGAAATCCCCATGACGATCCACGACCGCCCCGGCAAGGAGCGCATCGACACGGTCCGGTCCTTCAACCGATTCTACACCCGCCAGATCGGCCTGCTCGACGAGGGCCTGTTGAGGAGCCCGTTCTCGCTGACCGAGGCGCGGGTGCTCTATGAGCTTGCGCATCGCGACGGGCTCGTCGCCAGCGACCTGATCCGCGAGCTTGGCCTCGACCCCGGCTATGTCAGCCGTCTTCTCAAGAAATTCGAGGAGCGCGGCCTGGTCGAGCGCGAAGCCACCGAGGCGGATGCGCGCCGCGCCTCGATCGCGCTGACGCCCGCGGGCAGGCAGGCCTTCGCGCCGCTCAACCAGGATTCGCACGACCAGGTGCGGGCGCTGCTCGATCGCTTGGCGCCTGTCGACCAGGAGCGGCTGGTCAAGGCCATGCGCACCGTACAGGAGCTGCTCGGCGACAAACCCGAACCGACGGAAGCCTACATCCTGCGGCCGCTGCAGGTCGGCGACATCGGTTGGATCACGCGCCGCCAGGGCATGCTCTACACGCAGGAGTATGGTTGGGACGGGACCTTCGAGGCGCTGGTCGCCGAGATCCTTGGCGAATTCGTCAAGAAGTTCGATCCGAAGTGGGAGCGTGCCTGGATCGCCGAGCGCGCGGGCGAGGTTGTCGGTTCCGTCTTCGTCGTGCGCAAGTCGCCGGAGGTGGCGAAGCTCAGGCTGCTCTATGTCGAGCCATCGGCGCGCGGCCTTGGCATCGGTGCGCGCCTGGTCGACGAAAGCATCGCCTTCGCGCGCGCCAAGGGCTACAAGACGCTGACCTTATGGACCAATGACATACTGGGCGCGGCCCGCCGCATCTATCAAGCAGTGGGTTTCAAGCTGGTCGACGAGGAACGCCACCATTCGTTCGGCAAGGACCTTGTCGGGCAGACGTGGGATCTGGAACTTTAGCTCTTTGCCTTCTCCCACAAGGTGAGGGGAAGGCGCTCACCCCTTCACCGGCAACCAGATCTCCAACCCGCCATTGCCGGTGCGCGCGTCGAATTCGGGTCCATAGCGCTCGAATTCCGGCGCGTCGGCGATTTCGTGGCCGGATGGCGGCAGCCAGCTGTTCCAGATCGTGTTGATGGTCCGGCGGATGGCCGAGATGTGCTCGCGATGCGAGAACACCGCGTATTTCCGCGCCGGCACACGCACGCGATAGAAATCCTTCGGCAGATCGGAGAAATCCGTCACCTCGACCCCGACGACATAGTCGAAATTGCCGGCATCGTCGCCATTCGTGCACACGCCGTAGAAGACGCCAGGCACTTCGCCTGGAACGTTGCCGATATAGGGTGCGAAGCGCTGCCATTGCATTGGAATGCCGGCGCTGGTCTCGCAGCTGTAGCGCTCGCCGAGACCGGCGATGAGGAAGGGGCGGCTGGTCTCGAAGCGCGGCGGCTCGAGAGTGGTGAGAAGCGAACTGTCCATCAGAATGGGCTCCACGAGGTCGAGGTTTTGGGTCGAGCCTTGCGCGCGCACCAATTCCGGCGTGGTGCCGAACGCCTCGCGAAAGGCCCGCGTGAAAGCCTCATGCGAGCCGTAGCCGGCATCGAGCGCGACCGAAAGAATATCGGGCGCGCCGCCGGCCAGCTTGCGCGCCGCTTCGCTCAAGCGGCGCGCTCGCATATAACCCATGACCGATCGTCCCGTGGCGGCGCCGAAGGCGCGCGTCACATGGAAGCGCGACACGCCGCTGCTTGCCGCTATTTCGTCGAGGCTGATCGCGTCCGGCAGATGGCTTTCGACAAACCACAGCGCTTTCTCGGTCGGGTTCATGTTTCCTCGCATCTGGCGGGGCGACACTAGTCCCCGCACCGGCGGCCAGTTTGATCGAAATTGCGCTTCGAGCGAAGTCGAATGACGTTGACAAGCCAAGGCAGCGTATTCTATTTGGTAATGTTATTACATATCAAAACGAAGCAAGCGACTTGCGGCACCGACACGAGGATCCCGCCATGTCTTTCGCGCCATGGGCGGACAGAAGCCGTTGCGACTCGCACGCGGACAACCTACGATGGCTGCGTCATGGTCCCCGAGCCGCAAGGCGAGGGGTGAAAAGGGAACACGGTGAGATCCGGTCTGGATTGAACCCGTGGCTGCCCCCGCAACTGTGAGCGGCGAGTTCCATCCGAAACGCCACTGGCCGGCAAGGCTGGGAAGGCGGATGGCGCAACGACCCGCGAGCCAGGAGACCTGCCATCGACATGAGTTGACCGGACGGGGTGTGCCGGGAGGAGACGCGGGCGCCGGTCTTGTCGGCCGGCTCGTCCAGCATCCTTCCGTCGCCATTTTGGAAAGTGACGGAAATGTTGGACGCCTCGAGAACAATTCCAGGAAAAGTGTGTAGCGGTTTTCCGTCTGGAATTGCGTCAAAACAAAGAGATAGAGCGGTTCGCCGTTTCCGTGAAACGGTGAAACGCTCGAGCCATCGCATCATCGTCTGTTCTCTGTGTCGCGATACCGTGACCGGGCTGAGGTCCGGCGAGGGTTTGTGCGCCGACCTGCGTTCCAGGCTTTCCTTGCAACCGGCGCCTTCTTTTGCCGTCGAGACCATCGACTGCATGGCGGGTTGCGCGCGGCCGCTCACCGTGGCCTTCAAGGCGCAAGGCAAAGCCACCTATCTCTTCGGTTCCATCGACAGGGGCACCGACGCCGGCGCGCTGGTGGAATTTGCCAGGCTCTATGCCTCGCTGCCCGACGGCTGGTGCAATTCCGGCCAGCGCCCGGCAAGGCTCGCCGGCAAGATACTGGCGCGCATCCCCGCCGCGGGTAAGGCCAGGGAGCAAGTCCGGTGAGCGCGCCCCTGCTTGAAGCCCGCGATCTGGGCGCCACGGCAAACGGCCGGACGCTGGTCGAGGATGTCAGCCTGTCGCTGGCGGCGGGTGAGCGCCTCGCCATCATCGGCCCGAACGGCGCCGGCAAGACGACTCTGCTGCGCATGTTGTGCGGGGCGTTGTCGCCGAGCCACGGCGAGGTTCGCCTGGCCGGGCGCCGGCTGGATAGGATCACCGCCGCCGAGCGGGCGCTCAGCATCGCCGTCGTCGGCCAGACGGACCAGCCGGATCCACGGCTGGCGCTCATCGACTATGTCGAGCTTGGCCGCGTCCCGCATGCCGGCCTGAGGCGCCGGCACGACGACCGCGACATCGTCGTCGAAGCACTGCGCCGGACCGGGCTCTTGCCACTGCTCGCGCGCAGCATCGGCTCGCTCTCCGGCGGCGAGCGCCAGCGCGCGCAGCTCGCCCGTGCCATCGCGCAAGAGCCGAAGATCCTGTTCCTCGACGAGCCGACCAACCACCTTGATCCGCGCGCCCGCGCAGAACTGCTCGAACTGGTGGCCGAATTCAGCATGACCGTGGTCGCCGTGCTGCACGATCTCGCCTTGGTGGCGCCCTTCGCCACCAACGTCGCGGTGATGAGCAACGCCCGGCTGCACGCGCTGGCGCCGCCCCGCGAGGCGCTGGCGCAGCCGCATATCCGCGAGGTTTTCGGCATCGACGTGCTGCGCCTGCGGCACCCGACCGAGGACCGCGAGCTCACCGTCTTCGAACTGCCCACGCGCGCTTCCTCGTCATCCTGAGCCTGCCCAACCCAAACAAGGAGCACCACCCCGTGAAACGCCTCGCTTTGTCGTTTGCCTTCTCGCTTCTCGCCTCGGCCGCCTTCGCCTTCCCGGTCACCGTCGACAGCTGCGGCAAGCCGCTCACCTTCGATGCACCGCCAGAACGCGCCGTCATCCAGGACCTCAACATGGCCGAGATGGCCTTCGCGCTGAAGCTGCAGCCGTCGATCGTCGGGCTTACCGGCATCACCGGCTGGTACAAGGTCGGCCCCGAGTTCAAGGCGGAGCAGGGCTCCATCCCGGAGCTGGCGCCAAAATATCCGACGCTGGAAAACCTCGTTGCCGTGCAGCCGGATTTCTTCTTCGCCGGCTGGTACTACGGCATGAAACCGGGCGGCGAGGTCACGCCCGACACGCTCGCCCCGCACGGCATCAAGACGCTGGTGCTGACCGAAAGCTGCGTCCATCTCGACAAGAACCGGCCCGCCGCCTCGATGGACTTGCTCTATGGCGACGTCGAGAAGCTCGGCAAGATCTTCGGCAAGGAGACGGAGGCCGAAAAGCTGGTCGCCGGCTGGAAGGCCGAGCTTGCCGATATCACCGCCAAGGTCGGCGACCGCAAGGGCACGCGCGTGTTCCTCTACGATTCCGGCGAGGACAAGCCCTTCACCGCCGGCAAGTTCGCCATTCCCAACGCCATGATCGCAGCCGCCGGCGGCGAAAACATCATGGCCGACATGGAGACGAGCTGGGGCAACACCGACTGGGAGACGGTCGCCTCGCGCAATCCGCAGTTCCTTATCCTGCTCGATTACCAGGATGGCGGCGGCTACAGGAAGCTGCTCGATTTCCTTAAAGTCCATCCGGCCATGAAGGAGACCGACGCTGTCAGGAACGAGCGCTTCGTCGCTCTGCGCTACGCCGAGCTGACGCCCGGACCCGCCAATATCGAGGCGATCGGCAAGATCGCCAGGGCCATGCATCCGGAAGCGTTTTAGGTCTGGGGTTCTGAAGGGGTGGGGATGGCTTCATTGACGGATCGTGTGCCTGTGAATCGACCGCTTTGGAGATTGGCCAAAACACTCGCGACTTCGTCATCCACGGGCGGAGCAAGGAGCGAAGCGAGGCGGCGCAGACCCAAGGATCCATTCCGTGACGCCGAGGCGTTGCCGCTGCTCAGAATTCCGCACCGTGGCACTTCTCGTGCCAGGTCACGGCATCTACGCGACGGAGCTTCGCGCCTGCTTCGCCCCGGAATGATGGGTGGACGGCCCCTTGCGGCATCGACGAAGTCGCGGATGCCTCGGCTAATCCCGAACGCCGGTATCGCGGCGGCAGGTCCCACGCCGTGAATCTGCGCCGCCGATCGTTCGCTTTGGCCATGATGCTTGGCGCGACGCTGCTGGTCGCGCTCGGGCTGCTTTCGATCGCCTATGGCTCGACGCTGATACCTCTGCGCCAGGTCGTTGGCGCACTGGCGCATGCGGCCGGACTGGGCAGCCAGAGCCCATCCGGCCCGGTCGGCAGCATCGTCGTCGACCTGAGGCTGCCGCGCACGTTGCTGGCGATCGCCGTCGGCGCCGGCCTTGGCGTGGTCGGCGCGCTGCTACAGACGGTCACTCGCAACGACCTCGCCGATCCGTTCCTGTTTGGCCTCTCCTCGGGCGCGGCGGCGGGCGCGGTCTCCGTCATCACCGTATTCGGCGACACGTTCGGCGTCTGGACGCTGCCGCTTGCCGCCTTCACCGGCGGCGTGCTGGCGGCGGCGATTGTGCTTCTGCTGGTGTCGCGGGTGAAGGGGCAGGGGCCCGAGCGGCTGATCCTGGCCGGCCTCGCCGTCTCATTTCTATTCACTGCCTTGACCAACTATCTCGTGTTCGCCGGCGACCAGCGCGCCGCCCACTCGGTGTTGTTCTGGACCATGGGCGGGCTCGGTCTTGCCCGCTGGGACAATATCGGCCTGGCGGCGCTTGGCGCTGGCATCATCCTCGCCTATGGCCTGTGGAACCACCGCCGCTTCGATGCTTTCCTCGCCGGCGAAAGCGCCGCCGAGAGCCTTGGCGTGTCGGTGGCGAGGATGCGCCGCGCGACATTCCTCGTCGCCGCCCTGGCGACCGCCATTCTCGTTGCCGTGGCCGGCGTCATCGGCTTCGTCGGCCTGATGATCCCGCATCTCAGCCGGCCGCTCTCCGGCCCCTTGCATCGCAATCTGGTCATCGCCTGCGCGCTGTTCGGCGCCATCCTGCTGTTGGCGAGCGATCTGCTGGCCCGCACGCTTTTGCCACCGCAGGAACTGCCGATCGGCATCATCACCAGCTCGCTCGGCGCGTTCTTCGTCGTCATCTTGCTGATGCGTAACCGGCTCTGACCGGTTATTAAACCGTCCAGAAATGGTGCACGATGTGGAATAAGATCGGCGCAGCGAAGACCAAGCTGTCGGTGCGGTCGAGCATGCCGCCATGACCTTCGATCAGGTGGCCCCAATCCTTGACGCCCTGGTCGCGCTTGATCGCCGAGGCGACGAGTCCGCCGAGAAATCCCATCGTGCAGGCGACGAAGGCATCGGAGCTATCTTCACCGGACGCTAACCATCGACGCATCGGATCCCTGATATCTCGATTTGCCGGCTTCTTGCACAAAGCATCCACTTGAATAGTAAGCACGCTTATTATATGTATCGCTCATGGTTTCAGATGGTATCGACAGATTGGGGTTTTTGATCCACGACGTGCAGCGCCTGATGCGCAAGCGTTTCGAGGTGCGTGCCAGTGGGTTGGGCCTTTCCTCGGCGCAATGGCGGCTGATGGTGCGCGTTGCCAAGGAAGAAGGCATCACCCAGGCGCGGCTGGCCGAGCTGCTCGAAATCGAGCCGATCAGCGTCTCGCGCCTCGTCGACCGCATGGAGGAGGGCGGCTGGATCGAGCGCCGCCAGGACGCCACCGACCGGCGCGTGCGCATGATCTTCCCGACCGACAAGGCGAGCGCCGCTTACGCCGATGTCAAAAGCCTTGCCGGCGAGGTCTATGAGGAGTCGTTGACCGGTGTTTCGCCCGAAGAGCGGCGCATCCTGATCCGGGTGTTGGACACCATCGTGCGGAACCTGACGGACGGCGAGGCATCGTCCCTCGAAAAGATAAAGAGCAGGGAAGGGGCAGCGGCATGAGCGCGGTAGCCAAGCGGGAAGACGACAACGTCACGAAGCTGAGTGCGCCGGCGCAGCCGGTCGCTGAGGCGCCCGCACAGCCGGCGGCCACTCCTGTCGCGGTGGCGCCTGCGCCGCAGCCGGCCCCGGTCGCGCCGACGAAGAAGCGCCGCCCCGGTCGCTTCCTGTTGATGGTCGCGCTGCCGCTGGCCCTGCTCGCCGGCGGCGCGTATGTCTGGGTGACGGGTGGGCGCTATCAGGAAACCGAGAACGCCAATCTGCAGCAGGCCAGGATTTCGGTCGCCTCCGACACGGCCGGTCGTATCGTCCAGGTCGGCATTGCCGACAACCAGATGGTCAAGCAGGGCGACCTTCTCTTCGTCATCGATCCCGAGCCTTACAGGATCGCGCTGGCCCAGGCCGATGCGGCGGTCGCCGCCGCGCGCCTCAACGTCGAGCAGCTGCGCGCCGCCTACAGCCAGGCGACGGCGCAGGAAAAATCCGCCTCCAGCGAAGTCGACTATGCGCAGTCGCAATATGGCCGCGCCGCCGATCTCGCGCAGAAGGGCATTAACGCCAAGTCCTCGCTCGACCAGGCCCGCAACGACCTCGACAAGGCCAAGCAGCAGCTGGCCGTCGCGGAGCAGGGCATCGTCAGCGCCAAGGCGGCGCTCGGCGGCAATCCGGACATCGAGACCGACAAGCATCCGACCGTGATGGCGGCCTTGGCCACGCGCGACAAGGCCGCCTACGATCTGGCGCAGACGACGGTGAAGGCGCCGGCCGACGGCGTCATCTACCAGGCCGCGTCCTTCAAGGTCGGCCAGTATGTCTCCGTCGGCACGCCGCTGTTCGCGCTGGTCGAGACCGGCGACACCTGGATCGACGCCAATTTCAAGGAAACCCAGCTCACCAACATGAAGCCGGGCCAGAAGGCCGAGATCGTCGTCGACACCTATCCGGGCCGCACCTTCGAGGCGATCGTCACGGCGATCGGCGCCGGCACCGGCGCGGAGTTTTCGCTGCTGCCCGCGCAAAACGCCACCGGCAACTGGGTCAAGGTCACGCAGCGCATTCCCGTGCGGCTGGAACTGACCGATCCCGATGCCAAGATGGCGCTGCGCACCGGCATGAGCGCCACCGTCACCGTCGACACCGGCGTGGCGCGCGGCCTGCCGTCGATCTTCGGCCACGCCGCGGCAGGGGAGCACGCGCAGTAACGACAGCGAGGCCCGTCGCGACGCGGCGGGCATTGAGGGGATTGGTCTGATGGGAGGAGTGACAAGGATCAGCGAGGCAAGCCGCATCGCGGCTGGTCCGAAAGCCGAGGCCTCGTCGCGGACCCGTCGGTCCTCAGGTTTCCGGGCGGCAGCAATCCGCTCTGCCAGAGACTTTCAGTCGATGTAACCCCCACATCGATAGTCGCGTCCCACCGCGATGAAGGTCTCTCAACGGAAGGCTTTGCCGCCCGGAAACCTAGAGCCGGATGATTTCAGGTCTGTTCGACCTGAAATCTGAATCCGCCTCTAAATCAAAGAGATAGAGCATGATGTCGTCCGAAAACCGCTTCACACTTTTCGGCATCATGCTCTAGTCTACACGTTTTTGTTACCTGCTGGAAGTTCAGCACCATGAGCACGCCCGAAGCCTTCAAGGAAGTGCCGCATCGCGGACTGATCACGGTCGCGCTGATGCTGGCGACGATCATGCAGGCGCTCGACACCACGATCGCCAATGTCGCGCTGCCGACCATGACCGGCGACCTCGGCGCGTCGCCCGACAACATCAACTGGGTGCTGACCTCCTATATCGTGGCCGCGGCGATCATGACGCCGGTTACCGGCTGGCTTGCCGACCGGCTTGGCCGCAAGGAGCTGTTCCTCGCCTCCGTTGTCGGCTTCACCATCTTCTCCATGCTCTGCGGCCTTGCCTGGAGTCTCGAGACGATGGTGCTCTTCCGGCTGCTGCAGGGCGTGTTCGGCGCGGCCATCGTGCCGCTGTCGCAGACCTTCCTGCTCGATATCAACCCGAAGGAGCGCCATGGCCAGGCGATGGCGATCTGGGGCGCCGGCATCATGCTTGGGCCGATCCTGGGGCCGACGCTCGGCGGCTGGCTGACGGAAAACTTCAACTGGCGCTGGGTGTTCTTCATCAACCTGCCGGTCGGCATCCTCGCCTTCCTCGGCATGGCCGCCTATCTGCCCGTCGTCGCCAAGCGCATGCGCGGCTTCGACTTCTTCGGCTTCGCCATGCTGTCGATCGGCGTCGGCGCACTGCAGCTTCTGCTCGACCGCGGCGGCGAGGTCGACTGGTTCAACTCGGCCGAGATCTGGATCGAGCTCGCTCTGTCGCTCACCGGCTTCTGGGTGTTCATTATCCACACGGTGACGTCAGAGCATCCCTTCATCGATCCAAAAATCTTCCTCGACCGCAATTTCGTGACCGGGCTGGGCTTCATCTTCATCATGGGCGTGCTGATCCTGGCTTCGATGTCGCTGTTGCCGCCGATGCTTGCCAATATCTTCGGCTACCCGACCGTGACCATCGGCGTCGTGCTGGGTCCGCGCGGCATCGGCACGATGATTTCGATGCTGGTCGTCGGCCGCATCATGCACAGGATCGATGCCAGGATCCTCGTCGCCATCGGCTTCCTGCTCACCGCGCAGTCGCTCTATACGATGGCGAGCTTCACGCCGCAGATGGACAATTGGCTGATCATCTCTTCGGGTGTCGTCCAGGGTCTCGGCATGGGCATGGTGTTCGTGCCGCTGTCGACGGTCGCCTTCGCCACGCTCGACGCGCGCTACCGCACCGACGCCACCTCGCTGTTCAGCCTGGTGCGCAATCTGGGCTCGTCCATCGGCGTATCGGTGGTCGCGGCGCTGATGGTGCGCAACACCCAGATCAACCACACCGAGCTTTCGGCCTTCATCAACCCGTACAACCCGAACCTGTGGGCCGCGTCTCCGGCGGCGGCCGCCGGCGATCCCGCAGCGCTTTCGCAGGTCGACCGTGCCGTGAATGTCCAGGCGATGATGATCTCCTACATCAACGACTTCAAAATCCTGATGGTGATGACGCTGGTCGCGATTCCATTCGTCATCCTGCTGCGCAAGCCGAAAGCGGCGCCGGCGGGTGGGGCGCCCGCAGCCCATATGGACTAGGACCGCCACGCCGGCTGGTCCTAGATCACAGCCGGCACAGACTGCACCGTTCGGGCATTGAGCGGTTGGATGAGCGCGATGCAAAACCCGTCATTTCCCGTATTCGATCTCGGACGATTTGAGGCCGCGAGCGCCACGCAGAAAAAGGCGCTCGGCCGCGAGGTCGACCACATCTGTCGCGGCACCGGCTTCCTGGCGGTCACGAACCACGGCGTTCCGCAGGCTGTGATCGACGCCGCATGGTCGAAGGCGAAGGCCTTCTTCGACCTGCCACCTGAGGAAAAGCAGCGCTCGAAGGCGCCGTACAAGGGTTATCCGTATGGATATCTCGGCCCCGAGCTCGAGGCATTGGCGAAATCCCGCAACGTCGACACACCGCCAGACTTGAAGGAGAGCTTCAACGGCGGGCCTCTCAGCGTCCCTCCGGGCATCGAGGACCCGGAGGCGCTGGCCTTCTGCTATGCCGAGACGATCTGGCCGGCCGAGCCCGCCGGCTTCGTCGAAGCCTGGAAAGCCTATTACGCGGCTCTGGAAGATCTGGCGCTGCGCATCATGCGGGTCTTCGCCACCGCGCTCGGCCTGCCGGAAACCTATTTCGATCCCTTCCTCGATGCGCCGATCAGCGCGCTGAGGGCGCTGAACTATCCCGAGCAGCATGTCGCGCCGAAGCCCGGCCAAATCCGCGCCGGCGCTCATACCGACTATGGCAGCCTCACCATCCTGCTGCCGCAGCCAGGGTCGCGCGGACTTCAGATCGTCACGCCGGACGGCGAATGGGCGGAGGTGCCGCCGATCCCCGGCGCCTTCGTCATCAACATCGGCGACCTGATGGCGCGCTGGACCAACGACCGCTGGGTGTCGACCGTGCATCGCGTCGTCAACCCGCCGGCGCAGCAGGGCGGCAAGGATCGCCGGCAGTCCATGGCCTTCTTCCACCAGCCGAACTGGAACGCCGAGATCACGGTTCTGGGCGCATGCCTGGCCGAGGGCGAGGCGCCGAAATACGGGCCGGTGCGCTCCGGTCCCTACCTGATGGGCAAGTTCAAGGCGACGACGAAGTGAAGTAATGCATGCCGCCCAAAAGTGCGTAGCGGTTTTGGGATAACGATATGCGCCAAACAAGAAGGCCGGCGGTTAGCGGCCCAGCACCAACGCCCAATAGCGCAGCGCCGGATCTCGGCCGTCGCGCACGTAAGCCAGCCCGAAACGGCTGAAGTCCGGATCGAGCATGTTGCGACGGTGGCCGGTCGAGTGCATCCAGATGTCGAACAATTTTTGCTGATCGAAGCGGCCTTCGGCGATGTTTTCGGCCGCGGCACCCCGCACGCCATTGTCCTTCATGCGCGAGGCGAAATCCTTGCCCCAGCCGGTGGTGTGGCTCATGCGCTCGCGCGAGGCCATGTAACCGGCCTGCTGCAGCGCCGCCTGCTCGAGCTGCGTGTCAGGGGTCAGCGCCGGCAGCCCGGCCGAGGCGCGAAGACCGGCCAGTGTCGCCGTGGCGGACGAAGAGACGCCGGCGCCTTCGCCTGTCGGCACCGTGACGGTGCTGCAGGCGGCGATGCCGGCAAGCGCAGCCAGGCCGGCGGCTGCGAGCAACGTGCGGCGGTTGAGATCGGGGAAGGCTGTGATCGAGGTGTTCATCCGGCCTCTGATAAGGGCGATCGTGGCTTTTGCCGGGCAGCCGATGAAAATCGCGTGAAGCGGCGACTTTTCCCGGAAGATCGACTATGATGCGGTCGTTCTTGAAGTGGCAGCCACGGGCGGCCACCGCAGGCGGTGACCGACCCGCGTTGATCTGGCGCATGATTGCTTTGGCGAGAACCTTCCGGTTTTCGAGGGCTCATGCACTGACAAACGGAGGACGGTTATGGCCGGTTTTCATGTCATGGCGGACGCGTACGGGATGCATGCGCAGCCCACGGTGCGCCATATCTCCACCTCGGACCTCTGGGATGCGCTGAAGCTCGGCGCCGAGGATTTCTGGGCCAAGCCCTCGCATTATGTGTTCCTGTGCCTGGTCTATCCGATCGTCGGCTTGATCCTGACGCAATGGACCTCGGGCTCGAACGCCATCCAACTCGTCTATCCGTTGATGTCGGGTTTCGCGCTGATCGGCCCGTTCGCGGCCATCGGCCTTTATGAGATCAGCCGCCGGCGCGAGCTCGGCATGAACACCCATTGGCGGCACGCGCTCGATGTCCGCCATTCGCCGGCGCTGCCGTCGATCGCGGTCATCGGCGTCCTGCTCTTCGCGCTGTTCCTTTTGTGGCTGTTCACCGCGCAGTCGCTCTACACCAGCCTGTTCGGCGCCGAGCCGCCCGCCTCAGTCGGCGCCTTTGTGCGCGACGTGCTGACGACCGGCAAGGGCTGGACGCTGATCCTCGTCGGCAACGCCGTCGGTTTCGTTTTCGCCGTTGTCGTTTTGGCCACCACCGTCATTGCCTTTCCGCTGCTGCTTGACCGCGACGTCGGCGCCGTCTCGGCGATCGAAACCTCGGCCCGCGCGGTGATGGCAAATCCGCTGACGATGGCGCTCTGGGGCCTGACGGTCGCCGTGTTGCTGGTGGTCGGCTCGATCCCGCTGTTTGCCGGGCTTGCCGTCGTCATGCCGATCCTCGGCCACGCGACCTGGCATCTCTACCGCAAGGTGGTCGAGCCGGAGCAGATCCGGCCTGTGCGGCGGCCGATGTAAGTTCAGGCTGTGTTGAGATTCAGGTCAGGCCGGCCTCACCTGAATATCAATGCTACCCTATCTTTGCGCTTCGGTCGCCATCCTCAAGGCCAGCGCCGTCAGCACCGTGCCCATCATCCAGCGCTGCACGACCAGCCAGAACGGCCGACCGGCGAGGAAGGTGGCGATCGAGCCGGCCGTCACCGCGATGATGGCGTTGACGGTGAGGCTGATCGAAATCTGCGTCACGCCGAGCACCAGAAGCTGCGACAGGACATGGCCCTTGGCCGGATTGATGAACTGCGGCAGCAACGACAGATAGAGCACGGCTACTTTCGGATTGAGCAGGTTGGTCATCAGCCCCATGACGAAAAGCTTGCGCGGCCTGTCTCTCGGCAACTCGCGGACCTGGAAGGGCGAGCGCCCGCCGGGCTTCAGCGCCTGCCAGGCGAGCCACAAGAGATAGAGCGCGCCGGCGAAGCGAAGCGCGTCGTAAGCGTAAGGCACGGCGAAGATGAGCGCGGTGATGCCGAAGGCCGCCGACACCACGTAGAACAGGAAGCCCAGCGCCACGCCGCCGAGCGAGATCAGCCCGGCTTTTGGCCCTTGCGACAGCGAGCGCGAGATCAGGTAGATCATGTTCGGCCCCGGCGTGAGCACCATGCCGAGGCAGATCAGCGCGAAAGTGAGGTGATTGGCGGCGTCGGGCATCGCAGTCTCCGGAAAGTGCCCGAGATGTGCGCCGCTTCGCGGGAACTCGCAAGGGGTTGGCGGCTGGTACCGTTGCGCCAGCGCGCCTTATCCGACCACGCGCAGGTTCGACAATTCGTTGGCGATTTCCTTGAAATTGTCGGAGAGCGTTGCGCCGGTGGCGTTCCAGAACAGCTTGGCCGGTTTGCTGGGGTCGGCCGGATCCTTGCGGAAGCGGGAATCGGAAGAGCAGGCCTTCAGCGCGGCCATCGCCTTCTGGTCGGTTGAACTGGTCGACGACATGTCTAGCGCCACCGTCATCACCATGATCTTGGCCGCCTTGGCGTTGTCGCACAGCTTCGCCATCTGCTCGTTCATCGCCGCGGTGTAGTTGCTCGACGAGTAGTTGAACTGGCCGATGGCGCTCGACGTGCCGCCGAACAGGCGGGTGACCGAGGTGCCGTTATAGCCGACGCCGGTATAGCCGTAGGCGGCATAGGTCGACTTGTTGCCGGCCGGGTCGGAATTGACCGTCGAATAGGTGTTCTCGCCGTCGGTGAGAACGATGACGACCTTATCGTTGCCGCGCTCGGATTCCGGACGGCCTTCGGTAAAGGGTTCGGCGCTCGATACGGTGCGCCAGCCCCAGGCCGTGCCTTCGGGCACATTGGTGTTGCCGTTGGGTTGCATCAGGTCGATCGCCGCCTTGATGGCCGCAAGCCCGTCCGCATTGGTGACGTCGGTGAGCGGCGTGATCGGCGTGGTGGTGCAGCTGTAGTTCGGGCCGGCGCCCTTCGACAGCACCGGGGTATTGATCGGCCGGGGCATGAAATACTTGGCCATGTTCGACTGCCTGGCCTTGCCGGTGGTGCTCGACGGGTCGTCGTTCCACCAGCTGTTGGCCGCGCCATAGGTTACCGGCCTCGGCTCATCCGGGTCCTGCGTCACGTACCAGTGATTGCCGGGTTCGTCCGGAGCGAACATCGGCACGAACATCGTCGCGGGATCTCCGACGCCAATGCCGGTGTTGTTAGGGCCGCCGGATGCCGATGTGTCGTCGACATTGTAAGGATAAGGCCGGACCTCGACGCAGCCCTGCCAACTGGCGAACGGCCCGTAAGTGTCGACATAGTCATATTCGTCGTGGCTGTGCTTGCACGTGTGGTTGTCGCGATATTCGTCGCAGACGACGCGCTTGCTGCCAGCGATACGTTCGTGGCTGGTGACGACCTTCATGTCCCGATAGAGCTCGAAGCGGGTCAATATCTGGCCTTCCTCCGTGCCCCAGCCGGTACCCTTTTTATACCACATCCCGTTGGTTTTCTGGGCGTACTTGTCCGGCGCATTCAGCGTCGACCAGTCGAAATTCTCATTGGCGACCGGCGACAGCCCGTAGGTGTCCATCCACGCGGCGTTGTCGTTGTTCGGCCCGACATTGACGGACGCCGCGAAGGGCACGAGACTGAACTGGACCGGCTTGTCGATCTGCTTGATCTGCGATGCCTGCTGCGCCAGCGTGTCGACAAGCTGCTTGGCGGCCTGCTTGAGCAGGTCGATGCGCTTCTGTCCCGTGCCTGTGCCGGGCGTTGTCATGGAGCCCGAATTGTCGAGCACCATCGCCACTTCCAGCGTGTTCTTCAACCGCACCTGGGAGTCCATGTCGAGGTTGATCGACTTGTTCGCATCGACCGTGGATGCGCCGACGAGCAGCGAGGAGGACGGATAAAAATAAGGGTGGTAGTTCAGCGTCGCGCTCATGGTGAGCAGGCCGCCGCCGGCCTGGCTGGTGGGCAGCGTGATATTGAGCGAGATGTTGGCGGGATCGATGTTGTTCAGGTTGGCGTTGAAGAAGTCGACCGCGTAGGCTCTGATCTGATCGTCCGTGGCGCCTTCGGCAAGCCGCCGCGCCGCAGCGAAATTGGCGGCGTCGAGCGCGTTCAACACCATCTGCTTCTGGCGGTTGAGCTCACTGAAGTCGACCGCCATCGCCACCGCCCCCATCAGCGGCACCATGGCGATTGCCGTCATGAGCGCATAGTTTCCGCGCCGGTCGCGGCAGAAGTGACGCCAGAATTCAAGCATTTCAGGTGAGCGGCCCCCGCGCCGACGGATTTTCTGTCGGGCCACACTTCCACAAAACGCTGAAGGACCGGTTTGGTAAACCACTCGATTGCTTAACGGCGACTTCACTTACCGCTAACCAAACCGGTTGCCATGGTATGGCCCCACGAAGAAAAACGCCCGCCTCGCGGCGGGCGTCGTCGATCGTCTGCCGTGCCGTTTAGCTGACGATACGCAGGTTCGACAGCTCGTTGCCGATGGCCTTGAAATCGTCCGACAGCGTAGCGCCGGTCGAGTTCCAGAACAGCTTCGCCGGCTTGGTCGGGTCGGTCGGATCCTTCCTGAAACGCGAGTCCGACGAGCAGGTCTTCAGGGCTGCCATCTGTGCCGCCTCGGCCGTGTTGCTGGAATCGAGGTCGAGCGCGATGGTCATGACGATGATATTGGCCGCCTTGGCGTTGTCGCACAGCGTGGCGAAATGCTCGCTCATCGCCTTGGTGTAGTTGGCGTTCGAATAATCGGTCTTGCTGACATTGGTGCTGGTGCCGAGGAATGGTCGGCCATAGGTGTAGGTGCTCCCGAACGGCTTGGTCTGGCTGCCATATGCAAGATAGCCTAGGGAGGAATAGATGGCCTTGTTGCCGGCAAGGTCGTTGCCGCCGCTGTTGTAGTTCGAGCCTGAATAGCTCTGCGCGATCACCGATGTCGGCGTGTAATAGGTATTAGCGCCGTCGGTGAGCACGATTAGCACCTTGTCGTTGCCTTTTTCCGTCTCCGCTCGGCCTTCGGTGAAGGGCGCGGTGCTGGAAAGCGTGCGCCAGCCCCAGGCCATGCCTTCCGGGACGTTGGTAGCGCCGACATCGACCATGGCGTCGATCGCGTTCTTGACCGTGGTGGCGCCGGTCGAGGTCGAAACATCGGTCAGCGGCGTGATCGCGGTCGTGCTGCAACTGGTGTTGGGGCCGGCATTGGTGCCATAGGCAGGGGTGACCTTGGTGCCGTAGTTGAAATATTTCGGCATGTATTTCTGGCGCGTCGGGTTGTCGGTGCTCGGCGTGACGTCGAGGTGCCAGTTGTTGTTTGCCGGCCGGGAGTTGCTGTCGGTATTGTCGGTTTCGTCAGGCGCGAACATCGGCACGAACAGTGTCGCCGGCGTCGAGGTCGAGGCGGCCGTATCCTGGATGTTATAAGGATAGGGACGGGACTCGACGCAGCCGCCCCAAGTCGCTATCGGGGCGTAGGTTATGTTGGACGTGCAAACGTTGTTCCAGTCTTTGGTGCACGCCGAAATCCGCTGCATCCATTTGTAAAGCGAGAAACGCGTCAGCGCCCTGTCTTTCTGGGAGACGTCCCAATCGGTGCCGCGCGCATACCAGATGCTGCCGACCTTCTCGACGTATCTCTGTGGCCAGGGCGAATTCGCCTGGGTCATCGTCGTCCAGTCGAAATTTTCGTGCTGGATGGGCGAGATGCCGTCCTGGTCCATCCAGATCGCACCGGCGTTCGCCGAACCGATATTGACCGAGGCAGCGAACGGAACCAGGCTGAACTGAACCGGCTTGGAAACCTGCTTCATCAGCTGCGCCTGGCCGGCCAGCTGATCGACCAGCTGCTTGGCGGCACTCTTCAGGAGGTCGAACCGCACCTGGCTCGAGCCGTGGCCGAGCTCGGTCATCGAGCCCGAATTGTCGAGCACCAGCGACACCTCCAACGTGTTCTTGAGGCGGATTTCGGACCTGGCCGAGAAGTTGAGGTCCGTCTGGCCCAGGGTTCCGCCAAGCAACGCGACCGCGGCCGGCAGGAAATAGGGCTTGTATTTCAGGGCGGCCTCGAGCACCAGCGTGCCGCCGCCCGCATTGTTGTTCGGCAGGGTAACCGTCAGTGTCGTGTTCGCCGGAAGGACGTGCCTGAGATTGGCCTCGAAGAAGGTCTTGGCATAGGCCTTGGCGTCGCTATCGCTGGCGCCGCCGACGATCTGCTGTGCCGTCGCGATACCGGCGGCGTCCAGCGCGTTCAGCGTCTCCTGCCGTTCCCGCACCAGTTCGGCATAGTCGATGGCAACGGCGACGCCGCCCATCAGCGGTATCATCGTGATGGCCGTCATCAAGGCGTAGTTTCCTCGCCTGTCGTGAAAAAAATCGCGGATCATTGTGCTTACCCTCGCCAAGGATCCATGTTGGAGTACGACCATGGTCGCAGTTGGTATGGTACTATGGTCATAAATCGTTAAATTTCAGCTTTCGCGAAACTATCAAGAACGCGGCCCTCTTTGACTGCGCGTTAACCCTGTGCAACCGGCGGTCCGCCCATGGCGGATATCCGGTGCCCGTCCGCGCTTGACGGAAGGGCAGGTCGGGAAAGCTGGTGACAGGATGAGGCGCTTCGGCTATGCGGGACCGACCGCGGCGGCCTTCAGCGCGACGCGGTTCATGATCGAAATCAGGGACACGGCATGGCGGATTCGCCTGACATCATCGCTTCGCTCGACGATCTGGCGGGGCGCTACGCCGCCATCCTGTGCGACGTATGGGGCGTCGTGCACAACGGCGAATGGCATTTTCCGGCTGCTGCCGCCGCGCTTGCAAGGGCGCGCGCGGCCGATGTGCCAGTCGTGCTCATCACCAATTCGCCGCGTCGCAGCGCCGACGTCGTCGCCCAGATGAAGGTGATCGGCGTCCCTGACGATGCCTGCGACCGGGTCGTCACGTCCGGCGACGTGACCCGCGACCTGATCGCCGATGGGCCAAGGAAGATCTTTCATATC
This sequence comes from Mesorhizobium sp. B4-1-1, assembly GCF_006439375.1. Taxonomy (NCBI): domain Bacteria; kingdom Pseudomonadati; phylum Pseudomonadota; class Alphaproteobacteria; order Hyphomicrobiales; family Phyllobacteriaceae; genus Mesorhizobium; species Mesorhizobium sp. B4-1-1. The sequence goes on along the minus strand of NZ_VFTH01000014.1, from coordinate 24,951 downwards.
GGCCCCGAGCGCGATTTCACGCTCTATGACGGGCTCGATGTCGATCTGGTCGAGGAATTCGAGGCCTCGGGCATTGTCTGCACGGGCCTCTATGACGACGAGGTCGAGAAGCCCGCCGACTATGCCGAACTGCTGCGGCGGCTGCGTGCCCGCAATCTGCCGTTCATTTGCGCCAATCCGGATATCCTGGTGGAGCGCGGCGAGCGAACCATCTGGTGCGCCGGCGCGCTCGCGCGGGATTACGCGCAATTGGGCGGGCGCACGCTGATTGCCGGCAAGCCCTTCGCGCCGATCTACGATGTCGCCATGAAGGAGGTCGCCGGCCTTCTCGGCCGCGCCGTCGAGCGCAGCGAGGTTCTCGCCATCGGCGACGGCATGATGACCGATGTCAAGGGCGCGGCCGACAACGGCTTCGACGTGCTCTATGTCTCCGGCGGCATCCACGCTCGCGACTATGGCGATCCGCTCCGCCCCGACCCCGCAAGGCTGGCTGGCTTCCTTGAAAAGCACGGCTACCGGCCGGTCGCCGTCATTCCGCGTCTGCAATAGGTTGGTGGTCTGGCCATGGCGGACGCCTCGACATGAAGCAAGCTTTCGAACGTCTTTCCGCGGTCGCGCCGCTGCCCGCGCATCTGCGCGGCGGCGTCGTGGCGATCGGTAATTTCGACGGTGTCCACCGCGGCCACCAGTCCGTCCTGGAGCGCGCGCTGACCGAAGCCCGCCGCAACGGCGTGCCCGCTCTGGTGCTCACCTTCGAGCCGCATCCGCGCAAGGTGTTCCGGCCACAGGTGCCGCTCTTCGTGCTGACGCCGCCGCCGATGAAGGCACGGCTGCTTGCCGGGCTTGGCTTTGCCGCTTTGGTCGAGCAGCCGTTCACGCGCGATTTCGCCTCGCTGTCGCCCGAGGCTTTCGTGACCGACGTGCTGGAGAAGAACCTCGGCATCCGCCACGCCATCACCGGTTTCGACTTTCATTTCGGCAAGGACCGCCAGGGTGGCCCGGCCTTTCTGATGGCTGCCGGAGAACGGCATGGCTTCGGCGTGACGCTGGTTGACGCCTTCCGCGATGAAGGCGCTGAGGTGGTTTCGTCGAGCCGCATCCGGGGACTGCTCGCCGAGGGTAAGGTGGAGGAGGCCGCCGGCCTGCTCGGCTACCGTTTCACCGTCGAAGCCAAGGTGATCGGCGGCCAGCAGCTTGGCCGCACCCTCGGCTTCCCGACCGCCAATATGCGGCTTTCGCCGGAAGCGGCCTTGAAGGAAGGGATTTATGCCGTCCGCTTCCGTCGCGCCGACGGCACGCTCCATGATGGCGTCGCCAGCTTCGGCCGGCGTCCGACCGTCGACGACAATGGCGCGCCGCTGCTCGAAACCTACGTCTTCGATTTTTCCGGCGATCTCTACGGAGAGACCTGCGAGGTGTCGTTCTTCGGCTTCCTGCGGCCGGAGCTCAAATTCGACGGCCTCGATGCGCTGGTGGCGCAGATGAAAAAGGACGAGGCCGAGGCGAGGGCGCTGCTGGCGGGCGTGCGCCCGCTCTCGCAACTGGACGCCGAGATCGCGTTCTAGTCTAGGGCGCCGCTACCGCTTCAGCGCCAGGCCGATGGCGATGAAGCTCCATCCCTGGAAGACCAGGTCGATCGCCAGGAAGATGCCAAGCACCCAAAGGCTGTTCACCGGCCAGCCCATGGCGATCATCAGGCCGAGCAGAACGGTGATGATGCCGGCCGCGAGCAGCCATCCCCAGCCTTGCTGCGGCCGGTGATTGAAGGCCACCCAGGACCGCAGAAGCCCCGAAGCGACCAGCGCGATGGCCAACAGCAGCGTCAGCACCGCCGAGGCGAGCAGCGGGTTGTCGAAGGCGAAGAAGCCGGCGACGGCGTAGAGCAGGCCGCTCAGCAGCCAGTAGAAGAAACGTCCCCAGGTCCTGACCCCGAAGGCGTGGATGATCTCGATGACGCCTGCCATCAGCATCAGCCAGCCGACGACGTAGACCGAGGCGACGGTGGCGATGAACAGATTGCCGAAGGCGATGCCGCCGAAGATCAGCAGCAGCACGCCGAGCGCCACGAACCATCCCCATTTGTCCCGCGTCTGGCCGATCGCGTCCTTCAGGGCGTCGCTTGGCAAAGTCATGGTCTCATCTCCCTCGAAATTCACCACCGGTCGTGCGGCGAAAGGAAGCTAAACCCAATGGCATTGTCCGTCCAGCAACACGGGCCGAACCCGCGGGCGGCCGGCTGTGCATGACCTTCCGCCGCGCTCGAGAATCGCGACGATTTGATAGCCACAGGGCGGGCGGCGCGAGTGCATGCGCTTTCCGTCAAGCGCCGGGGTGAGATCGGCCGCTGCATCGTCGACGAAACCCTGAGCCGATTCCGGAATACCGGGCGGCAAGCCGCGTATACCGGCAACCATTATTGTTGCGACGGCCGGACTTCGTCCGGGAACGGCGCAAGCGTCGCCTCCAGCGTCTCACGGCCGGCCTGCTCCCAGCCTCGCGCCACGAATTCTGCGGCCTTCACTTCGTATGGAGCGCGGGCCGCGGGCGAGGTGATCCACTCACGCATGGCGTTTTCCCATCCCTCGACGTCGCGCGGATCAAGGCAGAGTCCCGACGAGCCGACCACTTCGGCGATGGCTCCGCCCGTGGAGGCGATCAGCGCCTTCCCATAGGCCAGTGCCTCCACGGGCGGCAGCCCATATCCTTCATAAAGCGACGGATAAACGCAGAACGCACTGTTGCGGTAAAGGCGGGACAACGTTGCGTCATCGACGTTGTCGAGATGGACAAGGCTCTTGCCGTAGTCGGGATGACTGTGAAGCTTCGCCAGGACCGCATCGACCATCCAGCCGCTGCGGCCGACGAAAACCAGCTTCATGCCGTTGCGCGCGACCGTTCCATCCAGGACGATGCGCCTCCAGACATCCATGAGCAGCGAATGGTTCTTGCGTGGCTCGATGGTGGAAACGAACAGGATATAGCGATCGGTCTCGATCCCGTCCGGCAGGCGGCCGTCCGCCGTCGATTCGCGGGCGCTGTCGCAGCCGAGGGGGACCTGCTTCAGTTCCGGCAGATGGACGCCGAGCTTGGCCGCATAGTCCTCGACATCGATGGTGACGCGCCTCGACGTCAGGATGAAGCGGTCTGCCAGCCCGACCGCCAGGTTCACGTAATCGGTGAATCTCTTGACGTCGTGCGGCTTGTACCATTCGGGAAACTGGATCGGAATGATGTCGTTCAAGAGCACGATCAGCTTTGCGCCGGCCAAGCGCGCCTCGCGAGAAATGACCTCGATATCGGTATGCGCCCAGTCGTTGTTCATCAACAGCAGATGGTCGCCGGGCGAAAGATCGTATTTGTCGCCGGCCACAGTCCTGAGCGGGACGATACGAGCGCGTGAACCTTCCTCGCGAGCGACCTGCCGCCGCTCGGTTTCCTTCATCAGCCGGTTTTCGATCCGCTCGAGGAAACGCAGAAAAGGGCTGCCGGGATGGCGCCAGCCGAACGCACCGATTTCCGTTATCAGGATTCGGCGCGGTCTTATGATCGCCATCAGCAACCGCCGCGCCCAACTCGGCCAGCGATCGTAAAACCTTATCTTGATGCGGGCCGGGTCTGGGTAAAAGCTCATGTCGCACGAAATGTCGCCGGCGATGATTTCCGCAGCCATGCCAGGCGAAACCTTTCTAAGGACCCGATCGATCGGGTCGAACACGGTGAACGCCACATCGGAAGCCTTGAATGCGGCCGCCGCGGCGGCGTAGTGGCGTTGCACGCGGACCAGGCCGACCGGAGGGCCGAGCCAACGCACCATGCTCGAGAGATCGACGACGAGACGCATCATTCGGGCCGCATCAGTTGAGCCGCGCTCTTGCGGGACGCGCGATCATCCTGCGCCAGGCCAGTCGAGGTCCCAGCGCGAGCGTCCTGAAGGAGGGCGCCCCGACAGCCGCGAGGAACAGCAGCTTTAGAGTGAGGGCCAGGGGTATGTCCGCGGTCCGCAACAGCAACTCGATGTCGCGTCTTTCCGGGCGGGAAATGCCGACCCCCGTGGCGGCGCGCGACGCCAGAAAGCTTGCGATGGCCTGCGCGGCTTGGCCGTTCGCGTCGAACGGCTCGGCGCGATGGCGACGCAGCAGCGCCGACTGCCTGGCCAGGGCCGCGGCCGCCCTTTGCTGATCTTCCTTCATGCGCGATACCTGCCCCGGATGCGATCTCAGCTTCACGAGCCGCGCATCCATGTTGGCCAGTTTTCCCGTTTCGGAAAGCCGCAGCCATAGATCGTAGTCTTCCGCATGGGTGAACGCGCGGCGGTAGCCTCCGGCGCGCCGGACGGCCTCGGTCCGGAACATCACTGTCGGATGAAGCATGGGATTGTATCTGGCAAGCGCGTCGCGCAACGGGTCGCCACCGGCGGGGACGTCAAGCGGCCTCAACGGATTTCCGTCCCGGTCGATCTGCAACCCCGCCGTACCGAGCAGTTGCAGATCGGCATCAGCGTCGAAACACGCCACCTGCAGGCGCAACCTGCCGGGCAGCGAGACATCGTCGCAATCCATCCGCGCCGCAAGAGGAGCCCGCGCGAGCGAAAGCCCCATGTTCAGCGCATCGACGATCCCCTTGCCGCGGTTGGCGACAAGCCTGACGCGGCTGTCGCGGTCGCTGATCGACATCGCGATCGCGGCGCTGTCGTCCCGAGATCCATCGTCGACGACGATGACTTCGATATCCGCCAGATCCTGGTCCAGGATGCTCTGCAGGGCCTCGCCGACATATTGCGCGCCGTCTCGCACCGGAATGATCACGCTCACTGTCGGCAATGGGACTTTCCTTGCGATAATCGGTCGTGACCGAATGGCCGTTGAATTGTCGAATGTCGGCGGCCTGGTTTCAAAAATTCCAATTCCAAAGTTTCGTCGGTCTGTCGACTGTCAATCTCTTTGTCCGGCCGATCCGAGCGCGATCTCAAGAGCGGGGGCGAGCAGTCGCAGGACCGCCTCGCGCTTTCTCGCCTTCAAGGAAAGGTCGCCGTCGAGGCCGACCTCATGAAGCCAGCTTCCCCGCCATTCGCAATAGGCCTGTCTGAGCTCAATTCCCGGCAAGGCGGCGAATGCGGTTATCGGCCGTTGCGGTACCGTGTTCGGGTCCACATCCCGATAGAGCACCTCCCAATTGGCGCCGCCGGTGTCGAGCCCGGCGAACCAGTCGAGCCCGAAGTCGAGAGGCTCGCGGCCGACGGCATCAAATCGAAAGAAACAATAGCCGGCCCACAAATACCATCGCGCGCCTGCCCAGCGCAGATCGCCGTAAAACGCCGCGTCTTCGAGAGGTTCGAAGGGGTCGCATGGCTGCGTCGGGAAAAGGTCCTGGTCGAGGAATCCGAACGCGGCCGGTGCGCCAGGCTTCAGGATATTGTGCCACATCCAATTGAGCGCCGCGCCGTGGGACCGGCTCGGGCTCCTTACGGTCCATGGATTGGCCGGCAGCCTGACATAGGCGGCGCCATGAGCCGCGCATACCTGCCTGTTCTTGCCCGCGCAAGCTTCGCCGACGCTGTTGTCGGCCACGATGTGGAGATCGTGGCGAACAAGTCCGCTCGTCAGCCGCAACTGCAGATCCAGGCATTGAGCGTCGCCGAAGGCAACGGTCAGCAGGACATGGCGACCCCGGGCGGCCGCGCGAATGCCCTGGATGTCGCCGTCCTTGGCCGGCTGACGCAGAAGCCTCCGGTCGATTTTCCGGTAGCGGGCAGTTTTGACGGCGTGCAGCAGCGGCTGCAGCCTCAGCCATTGCCGCCAGTCATATTCGCGCAGGGCCCTTGGCACGGCTGTGGCGGCTTTCAGTCGAACCCGGCTTCGCAGCCGCGATCGCCCCGCGGAATTTTCATGAGCGCGCTCCGGTTGGTTTTGGGGGAGAGAGGTAGAACGCGACAGCATCCAAGTCTCTTGATAACCGACTATATACAGCATATTCGTGTTTTCAACACGGCTAACATTTAGGCGCCCGGCCGTGTTTGTTTGATTGGGGAAGTCTGGGGCGCACCCGGAGTCTCTCTCCGTCGATCCGACTTGGGGGATAAGGCGGCGCTCCGGAAAATGCGATGAGAATCTGCTGCGCAATCTCTGCCCTCTTCATGAATGGAGGGCTGCAAAGGGATTGTCTCAACATCAGCGACCGACTGGTCCGGCGCGGCCATAGCGTGACGATCCTGACGACCCGCCAGGTCGGTCATGTCGAGAGCTCGGCTGCGATAAAAATCCAGCCGGCACGGGTTCTCTCGAATCCTGGCACCGAATACGCGCTGGGTAGGACCGTGCTGACGGCCAGGCGGGACTTCGACTGCGTGGTCGGTTTCAACAAGATGGCGGGCCTGGATATCTACTATGCCGGCGACCCGCCCTATTTTGCGTCGAAGCTCGGGTGGTGGCGGCCGTTTTCGCCCCGCTTCATGCGCCAGCAGAAGCTCGAATCGATGATCTTTGCCCCTGGCAACGCCGTGCAGATCATTGCGCTCAGCGAACACCAGGCAACGCTTTACCGCGACTTCTGGCGGACGGAGGAACCCCGCATTCATGTCGTCGGACCGACGCTCGATCCGAAACGCCGCAGACCGGAACTGCTGAATGTCGACCGCAATGAAATCCGCGATCGTTTTGGGCTTCCGCGCGAAACGGTCATCGCCCTGACCATCGCCAACAGGTTGAAAGTGAAGGGTCTCGACCGGGCGATAAAAGCGCTTCAGCCGTTCCCGGAGATCCATTGGCTGGTCGCCGGCCTTCGAAAAAACAGCGAGGAGGAAACGCGGCTTCTCGGCCTGATTGCCAAATCCGGCATATCGGGAAGGGTCACTCTGCTGGGCATCCAGGAGGACATCCCGGCGATCGTGGTCGCGAGCGACTTCATGCTGCACCCGGCTCGCCTGGAAAATACGGGCACGGTTATTCTCGAGGCGCTCGCAAACGGCCTGCCGGTCATCGCATCGGACGCCTGCGGATATGCAAAATATGTCGGAGCCAGCGGGGCGGGACTGGTTGTGGCCAATCGCGACGACCCCGAAATCTGGCGGCAGGCAATCCTGAAAGCCGGCAACCCGGCGGTCCGGGACCAATGGCGCGAGGCGGCTCTTGCCTACGGCGCGTCGAACCCGCTTACCGGCGGACTGGAAGCAGCCTGCGATCTGATAGGGACGTTGCGCCGCAACCGGCGTGTCGGCTGAGACGTTTCCAGATTCGGATCAGGCCGGCATCCTGAATATCGACGCGATTTAGTTCGCCTGCCGGTTCTGATGTTACCGATTTTAAGTCAAATTTTACCGAATGCGCGGCATGGCTTGAGCGCCGGCAGGTGGTGCTGCCGGCGCGTTTCGCGTAAGGGGTGACGATGCGTATTGTCGGGACGATTCCGCTGGCCGTCGCCATGGCCCTGCTCGGTGCACCTGTCGCCCAGGCGGGCGGGGGCAGTTGGATATCTGGCGACTGGTACCTGACGCTCGGCGCCACCGCGCTGGTCGCGCCGAATTTCGAAGGCGGCAAGAAATACATGCTCAGCGCCCAACCGATCATCTCGCTCGGCAAGGTCGGTCCGGAGGCGCGCTTCACCTCGCGCAACGACAACATCTCGCTGGCGCTGATCGATGACGGATCCGTCCGCGCCGGCTTGACCGGCAAGTTCATATTCTCGCGCGACAGCAAGGACGAGCTCAAGGGCCTCGATCCCGTGCGCTGGGGCGGTGAGGCGGGCGGCTTCTTCGAATTCTATCCGCTGGATTGGCTAAGGGCGCGCGCCGAGCTCAGGCACGGCATCCGCTCCCATAACGGCTTCGTCGCGGACATCGCCGCGGACGCCTTCTATGACATCACGCCGACCGTGCGCATTTCCGGCGGTCCGCGCGTTTCGTTCGCGTCGTCCGACTATTTCGACGCCTATTACGGCGTCAACGCCAAGGAAGCGGTCGCTTCGGGCCTGAGCGAGTACCATCCGGGCGGCGGGCTGAAGTCGACGGGGCTGGGTGGCGCGATCACCTGGAAAGTGACCGAGCCGATGACGGCGAGCGTCTTTACCGAATATTCGCGCCTGATGGAGCCGGCGGCCGATTCCAGCCTGGTGAAGGAACGCGGCGACCGCAATCAGTGGACCTTCGGTGTCTCGACCACTTACCGCTTCAATTTCACCATGTAGGCCGTGAAAGCGGCTTCATGCCTTGAAATCCGCGCTTTATTCCTGCCGCGCCATCCGCTAAAAGCCACGCCATGACGAGCTTTTCGCGCCTTTTCGCGATCGCGATACGAATTACGGGCCCGGTGTTCCGGGCGGCCTGAGCGCCGCTGGAGCCGCCGGGAGTTTTCGCGCGCGCCCCTCGCGCTTTTTCAAGAAAATGCTGGTTCAACGCCCGGGCTTTCCGCCGCCGGGCAACGCAGATGGCAGATCAATGACCGACACCGTTGAAACGATCGACTATTCCAAAACGCTCTATTTGCCGCAGACGGACTTCCCGATGCGTGCCGGCCTGCCCGAGAAGGAGCCTGGCCTGGTCAAGCGCTGGCAGGACATGGACCTTTACAAGAAGCTGCGCGAGGAGGCCGCCGGCCGCGAGAAATTCGTGCTGCATGACGGGCCGCCCTACGCCAACGGCAACATCCATATCGGCCATGCGCTGAACAAGATCCTCAAGGACGTCATCAACCGCTCCTTCCAGATGCGCGGCTATGACGCCAATTACGTGCCGGGTTGGGACTGCCACGGCCTGCCGATCGAATGGAAGATCGAGGAGCAGTATCGCGCCAAGGGCAAGAACAAGGATGAGGTGCCGGTCAACGAGTTCCGCAGGGAATGCCGGGATTTCGCCCAGCACTGGATCAAGGTGCAGGGCGAGGAGTTCCAGCGTCTCGGCGTCATCGGCGATTTCGACAATCCCTATACGACCATGGCGTATCATGCCGAGTCGCGCATCGCCGGCGAACTGTTGAAATTCGCCTTGTCCGGCCAGCTCTACCGCGGCTCGAAGCCGGTGATGTGGAGCGTGGTCGAGCGGACCGCGCTCGCCGAGGCCGAGGTCGAGTATCAGGACTACGAGAGCGACACGGTCTGGGTGAAGTTCCCGGTCGCGAGCCTCGCCCAGCCGGTCGCCGGCGCCGCGCCGGCGCTGGACGAGGCAGCGCTCGACCTCGTCGAGGCGCATGTCGTCATCTGGACGACCACGCCCTGGACCATCCCCGGCAACCGCGCCGTGAGCTATTCGCCGCGCATCGCCTATGGCCTCTATGAGGTCACGGCGGCCGAGAACGCCTTCGGCCCGCAGCCCGGCGAGAAGCTGATCTTTGCCGACGCGCTGGCGCAAGAGTGCGCCGCCAAGGCCAAGGTCGCACTGAACCGGCTTCACAGCGTCTCGGCCGAACAGCTTGGGAAGCTTACGCTTTCTCATCCTTTCAAGGGCCTCGGCGGCGGCTACGAATTCCCTGTGCCGATGGTTGCGGGCGAGCATGTCACCGACGATGCCGGCACCGGCTTCGTGCACACCGCGCCCGGCCACGGCCGCGAGGACTTCGACGCCTGGATGGAGGCCGCGAGCGAGCTGCGGGCGCGCGGCGTCGATACCACGATCCCCTTCACGGTCGACGATGCCGGCTTCTTCACCAAGGACGCGCCTGGCTTCGGCCCGGGGCGCGAAGGTGGCGCGGCGCGCGTCATCGACGACAACGGCAAGAAGGGCAATGCCAATCAGGCCGTCATCGACGAACTGATCAAGCGCAACGCGCTCTTCGCGCGCGGCCGGCTGAAGCACAGCTATCCGCACTCCTGGCGCTCCAAGAAGCCGGTCATCTTCCGCAACACGCCGCAATGGTTCGTCTATATGGACAAGGACCTCGGCGACGGCACGACGTTGCGCAGCCGCGCGCTGAAGGCGATCGACGACACCCGTTTCGTTCCGGCGGCGGGCCAGAACCGCATCCGCGCCATGATCGAGGAGCGCCCCGACTGGGTGCTGTCGCGCCAGCGCGCCTGGGGCGTGCCGATCGCGGTCTTCGCCGACGAGGACGGCAATGTGCTGAAGGACGAGGCCGTCAACCAGCGCATCATGGACGCTTTCGAGAAGGAAGGCGCCGACGCCTGGTTCGCCGAGGGCGCGAAGGCGCGCTTCCTCGGCAATCACGACGCCTCGAAATGGCACCAGGTGATGGACATCCTCGACGTCTGGTTCGATTCCGGTTCGACGCATGTCTTCACGCTGGAAGACCGTCCGGATCTCAAATGGCCGGCCGACGTCTATCTCGAAGGCTCGGACCAGCATCGCGGCTGGTTCCATTCCTCGCTGCTCGAAAGCTGCGGCACCAGGGGCAGGGCGCCTTACGACACGGTCGTCACCCATGGCTTCACCATGGACGAGGAAGGCCGCAAGATGTCGAAGTCGCTCGGCAACACCGTCGTGCCGCAGGACGTCATCAAGCAATCCGGCGCCGATATCCTGCGGCTTTGGGTGGTCACGACCGATTATTGGGAAGACCAGCGGCTCGGCAAGAACGTGCTGCAGACCAACATCGACGCCTACCGCAAGCTCAGGAACACCATCCGCTGGATGCTGGGCACGCTCGCCCATGACGACGGCCGGGACGTACCGGTCGAGACGATGCCGGAACTGGAGCGGCTGATGCTGCACCGGTTGTCCGAGTTGGACGAAATGGTGCGCCAGGGCTACGACGCCTTCGAGTTCAAGCGCATCACCCGCACGCTGCTCGACTTCATGGTGGTGGAGCTTTCGGCCTTCTATTTCGACATCCGCAAGGACGCGCTTTACTGCGACGGGCCGTCGAGCCTGCGCCGCAGGGCGGCCGTGCAGGTGGTGCGCCACCTCTTCGAATGCCTGGTGAAGTGGCTGGCGCCGATGCTGCCCTTCACCACGGAAGAAGCCTGGCTCGACCGCCACCCGCAAGCCGTGTCGGTGCATCTCGGCCAGTTCCCCGCGATCCCGCAGGACTGGCGCAACGAGGCGCTGGCCGAGAAATGGCGCAAGGTGAGGCAGGTGCGCCGCGTCGTCACCGGCGCGCTGGAGATCGCGCGAGCCGAGAAGCTGATCGGCTCTTCGCTCGAGGCGGTGCCGGTGGTGACGCTCGACGACGCGGCGCTGGAGGCTGCGATCGCCGATGTCGATATGGCCGAAATGGCGATCACCAGCGATCTCGTCGTCAGGCACGGCAAAGCCCCGGAAGGCGCCTTCACGCTCGACGACGTCAAGGGCGTGGCGGTGGTGGTGGAGAAAGCCGAGGATCGCGGTCTGGTCAAATGCGCGCGCTCCTGGCGCTACACCGCCGATGTCGGGCAGGATCTGGAATTTCCGGATGTCTCGGCCCGCGATGCCGCGGTGTTGCATGAGCTGAAGGCCCTTGGGCGGCTGTAGTCCTGTCGATAAGCCGGTGCACAAATGCCACGCCGGGCGGCCTGAAACCGCCCGCGCGTTGCCCTTAACAAGTGGTTGAGGTAAACACGCGACACTCCGGCAGACAAATTGTCGCCGGATTTCCATCGCAAATGCGGGGAAGAAGGGGACCGTGCCCTTGGCCGGTGGCGACTGAAAGGCTGTTAGAGTGGGACTTTTTGGCATGACCGACAGAACGTTCGCGCGCGCCGCGCTGATGGCGCCGCTTGTGGTATCGGCCATCGCCCTGTCAGGCTGCGTGGGTTCGCCGACCTACGGAACCGATAAGACGGCAGCCGCGCAGCTCTTCGACGATGTCTCCGCGGCTGCCTCGATCACGCCGAAGCGCAAAGATCCGATCGACTACAAGCCGCGTCCTGATCTGGTGAAGCCCGCTCCCGGGCAGAAGGAAAGCCTACCGCCGCCGCAGCAGAGCATCGCGACGGCGAGCGCCGACTGGCCCGAATCGCCGGAGGCGCGCCGCGCCCGCATCCGCGCCGATGCCACCGCGCACCAGAACGATCCGAATTACCAGCCGGAAGCCGTTGAGGATATCCAGACCAATCCCGAGGCGGTGAAGAAGGCATTGGCCGAATCGGGCTCCAGCCACCCGCCGGCCTGGTCGCCGGATGACAACTCGGCCGCCCGCCGTGCGCAGATTCAGCGCAGCCTTGCTGAACAGAAGCAGGGCGATCCGACCGTTCGCAAATATCTGAGCGAGCCGCCGCTTGCCTATCGCCAAGCTGCCGGCACCGCGCCGCAGAACGAGCTCGGCGAGGACGAATACAAGAAGGAGCGCCGCCTCAAGGCGCAGGCCGAAGGCAAGAAGGGCGGCTGGTTCGACTGGCTCGGTCTGTGAATAGTGAATAGTGAATAGTGAATAGTGAATAGTGAATAGTGAATAGTGAATAGTGAATAGTGAATAGTGAATAGTGAAAATGCTGCCTCACTGCTCACTGCTCACTGCTCACTAACCACTACTCACTTCACCATTCACCGCCATTCCGTCTTTCGCGAAAGAAGTCCCTGAGGATGAGGGCGGCGTCGCTCTCGCCGATCCCCGGATAGACATCCGGCGTATGGTGGCAGATGGCTGAGGCGAAGAAGCGCACGCCATTGACCACCGCGCCGCCTTTCTCGTCGGCGGCGCCGAAATAGAGCCGCCGCAGCCGGGCGAAGGAGATCGCGCCGGCGCACATCGCGCAGGGCTCCAGCGTCACATAGAGATCATGGCCGGTGAGACGTTCGCTGGCCAGCTTCCGGCAGGCCTCGCGGATCGCCAGCATCTCGGCATGCGCGGTCGGGTCCGAGAGCTCGCGCGTGCGGTTGCCGGCTTTCGCGACCACCGTGCCGCCATTGGCGATCACAGCGCCGACCGGCACTTCGCCGCGGCTGGCGGCCGCCTCGGCCTCTTCAAGCGCCAGGGCCATGAAATCCGGTCGTTTCAAGCGGTTTCCATTCCGATTACTTCTCGCCAGCCGAGAGTGATCCTGTTATTTAGCGCGAGACCCTGAAAACCGGAATCGGTTTTTGCCGCGCCGCTGGATGCGCAAAATCAAGATGACACTGCCTGCGTTGGGCGTCCGCAAGGGCGCGCGGCGCTGTAGCAGGTGCTGTAGCAGGTGAAGACGAGCAATGTAATGGACGACGACAAGAAATCTCCACGCGGGCCGCGCAAGGGCTACTCCAGACCGACGGGCAGGCGTGACGGAAAACCGGCCCACGGCGCCAAGAAGCCGTTCGCCAAGCGCGAGCGACCGATGGCTGCCGAAGGCGAGCGCCGCGATGTCGTTGGCGGACGCCGCGACGTCGACGGCGGACGCCGCGACTTCAAGCGCAGTCACAAGCCACGCGAGACGGGCGAGGGCGCTGGGCGCGCCGAAAAGCCGTTCCGCAAAGGTCCGCGCCCCGAAGGCAAGCCCTTCGAGAAGCGCGAGGGCCGCAAGCCTTACACGCCGCGCGGCGACCGGCCGATGGCCGCGGCGGGTGAGCGCCCTGCGCGCGATTTCAAGCGCAGCTACAAGCCGCGTGAGATGGGGCCGCGTGAGATGGGGCCGCGTGAAATGGGTGAAGGCGGGGAGCGTGGCGACAGGCCGTTCCGCAAAGGTCCGCCGCGCGATGGCAAGCCTTTCGAGAAGCGTGAGGATCGCAAGCCTTACGCACCGCGTGGCGACCGACCGGCGGCTGCCGAAGGCGATCGGGGCGAACGACGTTTCGACCGCCCCAAGCGTGCATTCGACGACCGTCCCAAACGCGATTTCGCCGACCGGCCGAAGCGAGACTTCAGCGATCGTCCACGCGGAGCTGGCGGAAAACCGGAAGGCGGCTTCAAGCCACGGCCGCGTCCCTCGGAAGCCGCGCCCGAAAGCGGCGAGCGCATCGCCAAGCGGCTGGCGCGCGCCGGCATCGCCTCGCGCCGCGACGCCGAGGAACTGATCGCGGCCGGTCGCGTCAAGGTCAACGGCAAGGTGCTGGACTCGCCAGCCTTCAATGTCGGCGCCAACGACATCATCCATCTCGACGGCACCGAGATCCCGCCGATCGAGCGCACGCGCCTTTTCCTGTTCCACAAGCCGGCGGGCGTCGTCACCACCAACCGCGATCCGGAAGGCCGCAAGACCGTCTTTGACGTGCTGCCGTCCGACCTGCCGCGGCTGATGACGATCGGCCGGCTCGACATCAACACCGAGGGCCTGCTGCTTTTGACCAATGACGGCGGGCTGTCGCGCGTGCTCGAATTGCCGGCCACCGGCTGGCTGCGGCGCTACCGCGCGCGCGTCCACGGCAAGGTCGAAGAGAGCGCGCTCGCCGGCCTGCGCGAAGGCATCGCCGTCGACGGCGTCTTCTACGGCTCGATCGAAGCCTCGCTCGACCGCGAGCAGGGCACCAATGCGTGGCTGACCCTGGGCCTGCGCGAAGGCAAGAACCGCGAGGTGAAGAACATCCTCGGCGCGCTTGGCCTCGACGTGACGCGGCTGATCCGCATCTCCTACGGACCGTTCCAGCTCGAGGATCTCCCCGAGGGCCATGTGCTGGAGATCAAGGGCCGCGTGCTGCGCGAACAGCTCGGCGAACGGCTGATCGAGGAGTCCGGCGCCAATTTCGATGCCGAGATCCAAAAGCCGTTTTCCAACAAGCCGGTGCGCGGCGGCGGGCCTCGCCGCGAAGAGGCCGACCGACCGAAATTCACGCGCGACGGCGACCACCGGCCGATCGGCGAGGGCGGCCTGATCAAGGCGCGCAAGCGCCGCGAAGGCAGCCGCGACGAGGCGCTGAGCAAGCTCTCGACAAAGCCGGACAGGGCATTTGGGCCTGACAGGGCGTTCGGCGAGCGCGGCCCTAAATCCGACCGTGGCGTCTTCGGCGAAAAGCCGCGCGGTGGGTTCGGCGACAAGCCCCGTTTCGGCGGCAAGAAATCCGAGCGCGAGCAGCGGCCGATCGAACCGCCGGGCCAGCGCAAGGCCAATGTCTGGATGGCGCCGGGCGCTCGGCCGATCGGCAAGGGCAGGGCGGAAGCCGATGCTGCCAAGGCCGCCGAAGCGAAGGCGCGCAAGGCGTCCTACAAGCCGGGCGGCAAGGGCAAGCCGGGCGCGAAACCGTTCGGCAAGCCCCGCGGCGAGCGCCCCGAAGGCGATGGCGGCGACAGGCCGCGCGGTCCGAAGAGGGGCGGCAATGCGGATCGTCGGCGGTGAGTTCCGCGGGCGACCGCTGGCGACGCCGAAAAGCAATGCCATCCGCCCAACCACCGACCGCACCCGCGAGGCGGTGTTCAATGTGCTCGCGCATCGCTATGCCGAAAAGCTCGAGGGCGGCCGCGTGCTCGATCTTTTCGCCGGCACGGGCGCGCTCGGACTTGAGGCCCTGTCGCGCGGCGCCGCCTACTGCGTCTTCATCGAGGAATCGACGGAGGGGCGAGGTCTGATCCGCGAAAACGTCGAGGCCTATGGTCTCACCGGCCGCACCAAGATTTTTCGTCGCGACGCCGCTCATTTGGGTGAGGCCGGCACGCTCTCGCCCTTCGGCCTGATCTTCGCCGACCCGCCCTATGGCAAAGGGCTTGGCGAACGCGCGCTGCGCTCGGCCAAGGCCGGCGGCTGGCTGTTGCCCGGCGCGTTGTTCGTGGTCGAGGAGGCGGCCTCGGCGCCGTTCGAGGCAGGCCCGGGTTTTTCCGTGGTGGACGAGCGGGGCTATGGCGAAACGGTCATTCGCTTCATCGAGGTTGGTTAGCGCCGCCTCGAAAATGACTCACAATTCACTTTGCCTCGCCAACAACCTTGCCTATCGTCGCGCAACCGCGACCGGAGAACTTGATGAGACGAACAGGAATTGGGCTGCGCGCAGCGCTTCTGGCCGGCGCGCTGACGCTTGCGGCGGCCGCTCCGGCCCGCGCGGCCGATGACGGCGAGGTCAAGGATTTCCTGCTCGACAACGGCATGGAAGTGGTCGTCATCCCCGACCACCGCGCCCCGATCGTCACCCACATGGTCTGGTACAAGATCGGCAGCGCCGACGAGCCTCCCGGCAAATCCGGCATCGCGCATTTCTTCGAGCACCTGATGTTCAAGGCCACGACCAACCACGCCGCCGGCGAGTTCGATCGCGCCGTGTCCGAGATCGGCGGCTCCAACAATGCCTTCACCTCCTACGACTACACCGCCTTCCACGAGACGGTGCCGCCTTCCGCCCTCGAACAGATGATGGGCTTCGAGGCCGATCGCATGCGCAACCTCATCCTGACCGACGATGTCATCAAGACCGAGCGCGACGTGATCCTGGAGGAGCGCCGTTCGCGCATCGACAGCAATCCGCAGGCGGTGCTCGACGAGGAGGTCGACGCGACGCTCTGGCAGAACCAGCCCTACCGCATTCCGGTGATCGGCTGGATGCAGGAGATGCAGCAGTTGAACCGCCCGGACGCGAAAGCCTTCTACGACGCCTACTACCGGCCGAACAACGCGGTGCTGGTGGTGGCCGGCGACGTCGATCCCGACGCGGTGAAGGCGATGGCCGGGCGCACCTACGGCAAGGTCGCCCGCGGCCCGGACCTGCGGCCGCGCATCCGCCCCGTGGAGCCCGAGCAGAACACGAAGCGCACAGTGACGCTTACCGACGCGCGCGTCTCGGTGCCGAGCTTTTCGACGCAGTGGGTCGTGCCGTCCTATCACACGGCCAAGCCTGGCGAAGCCGAGGCGCTCGACCTGCTTGCCGAGATCCTCGGCGGCGACAACCGAAGCAGGTTGTACCAGCAGCTCGTCGTCAAGCAGGGTATCGCTTCCGAGACCGGCGCCTACTTCCAGGGCACCATGCTCGACGCCACCAACTTCACCGTCTATGGCGCCCCGCGCGGCGACGCCAGGCTTGCCGATGTCGAGGCGGCGGTCGATGCCGAAATCGCCCGCATCGTCAAGGACGGCGTGAGCGACGATGAGCTGGAGCGGGCCAAGACCCGCTATGTGCGCTCCATGATCTTTGCGCGCGACAAGCAGGACGACATGGCCAACATGTATGGCTCGACGCTTGCCACGGGCGGCAATGTCAAGGACGTCCAGGAATGGCCGGACCGGATCCGCAAGGTGACTGCCGATGAGGTCAAGGCGGCCGCCACCCGCTATCTGGTGCTCGATCGCTCCACCACCGGCTATCTCTTGCCGCAGCAGCAGGCGGGGAACTGATAATGAGCATGGTTCTTGGCCATACGATCGCTTCTCCTTCTCCGGCGAGCGAGGAAGGCAAGCTCTATCGCGCCGTCGCCACCCTTTGCTTCGCCCTGTTCTTCCTGCTTTTGCCGGTGCTTGCCGCCCGCGCCGAAATGAACATCCAGGAGGTGAAGTCGAAGAAGGGCGTCACCGCCTGGCTGGTGGAAGACCATTCGGTCCCGCTGGTTGCGATCCGTTTCGTCTTCGACGGCGGCACGGCGCAGGACCCCGCCGGCAAGGACGGCCTGGTCAACCTGATGACCGGCCTGTTCGACGAGGGCGCCGGCGACCTCGACAGCGAGGCCTTCCAGTCGAAGCTCGACGATGCCGGCGCGGAGATGAGTTTTCAGGCGGCGCGCGATGGCACCTATGGCTCGATGCGCATGCTGTCCGACCAGAAGGACGAGGCTTTTGGCCTGCTGAAGCTGGCGGTGAACAGCCCGCGCTTCGATCAGGCGCCGATCGACCGCATCCGCGCCCAGACACTCTCCGGCATCCTCGCCAATGAGCGGGATCCCAATACGATCGCCCAGCAGCGCTGGCTGCGCGCGATCTATGGCCAGCATCCCTACGCGCGGCCGGACGAGGGCAACAAAGACAGTCTCGCCACCATCACTGCCAACGACCTCAAGGCCTTCCACAAGGCGAATTTCGCTCGCGGCGGGCTGCATGTGGCGGTGGTGGGCGATATCGACGCCGCCACGTTGAGCGGCAGGCTTGACGAGGTGTTTGGCGACCTGCCGGACAAGCAGGCGCTGGCGCCGGTTGCCGACGTCACGCCCAAGCTCGGCCAGCAGCTCGAAGTGAATTACGATCTGCCGCAGACCTCCCTGCAGCTTGCCTGGCCGGGCGTGAAGCGGAGCGATCCCGATTTCTACGCCGCCGTGCTGATGAACGAGATTCTCGGCGGCTCGACTTTCACGTCGCGCTTGTATGAGCAGGTGCGCGAGAAACGCGGCCTTGCCTATAGCGTCAGCTCCGATCTCGTCGATCACGAGCACTCCAACGCGCTGCTCGTGACGACGGCGACGCGTTCCGACCGCGCCGCGGAAACGCTTTCGATCGTGCGCCAGGTGGTGAAGGACATGGCCGAGAACGGCCCCACCGAGGAGGAACTCGCGGCGATCAAGAAATACATGGTCGGCGCCTACGCCATCAGCAATCTGGATTCGTCCAGCTCCATCGCCGCGACGCTCGTGGAGCTGCAGATCGATGATCTCGGCATCGATTATATCAAGCGGCGCGCGGCTCTCATCAACGCGGTGACGCTGGCCGACGCGAAGGCGGCGGCGAAGAAGCTCCTGTCGTCCGACCCCGCGGTGATGGTCATCGGGCCGCCGCTGGTTCAGGTGGCGGGAGGCCGCAAGGGATGAGCCCGACCTTCGGGGTGGCCTTCGGCGGCGGCGGCGCGCGCGGTCTCGCGCATATCCATATCATCGAGGCTCTCGACGAGATTGGCATCAAGCCGGTGGCGATTGCCGGCTCGTCGATCGGCGCCATCATGGGCGCCGGCATGGCGTCGGGGATGAAGGGTGCCGAGATTCACGATTATGCCCGATCGATCCTCGGCAGCCGGGCCGAAGTGGCGGCGCGCATGTGGCGCTCGCGGCCGGGCACGATCGCTGAGGCCATGCAGGGCGGCATCCGCGTCAGCCAGTTCAACATCGAGCGCATTCTGAAGGCTTTCCTGCCCGAGGCGATCCCGCAGACGTTCGAGGCGCTGAAGGTGCCGCTCAAGGTTACCGCGACCGACTATTTCGGCCACAGCCTTGCGGTGTTCGCCGAAGGCGACCTGCATTCGGCGCTTGCCGCATCGGCGGCCATCCCGGCGGTCTTCCGCCCGGTGACGCGCGAAGGCCGCGTGCTGATCGATGGCGGTATCTACAACCCCGTGCCTTTCGACCTCATCGAGAAGGACGCCGACATCATTATCGCCGTCGATGTCGTCGGCGCGCCGAGCGAGGCCGAGCGCAAGCACCCGACCACCGTCGACCTGATGTATGGCGCCACCCAGTTGATGATGCAGTCGATCATCGCCAACAAGCTCAGGCAGCACCGGCCGGACATTCTGATCCGGCCGAACGTCTCGAAATACCGCGTCCTCGAATTCCTCAAGATCGAGACGCTGATGGCCGAGACGGTCGAGATCAAGGACGAATTGAAGCGCGCCGTCGAGAGGGCCGTGGAAGCGCATGGCGGCAGGCGGGGCAAGAACAAGGTGGTCTGAGCCCTTCCGATCACATCCCTTCAGGCGCATGCGGTGGCGACCGAGGTCCGACAACTGAAGTCCGATCGGTCAGCGCAATGGTCTTTGGTTAAGATGGACCTAAGAATAACGCGAAGTATTCTTTATGCTGACCGGCCCAGGTCCTGCATAAGTTTGCGGCTTGTCACAAACTCTTCATTGAATTTCCCGTTGACGCACGCTCCGGTAGAGTTAATAATCTCCTAATATAAGGTAGCGTAAATAATCTCCCGACCGGCAACAACGAGTTACAGCGCTACTGGGGTAGGGAGGACGTTGGGCGGCTTCTACAGTCGCCTTAGCCATCACCACTGCGTCACCGCCTTTCCGTGAGCCGACATTGGGCCGGCTGTTCATGGGCCGGCTTGTTCGGGGCGTGCCTGGTTGGGTGGCATTATGACCTTGCTCCCTCAAAATTGGGCGCGAACGCTTTCGGCATGGGTAGCCAGCCGCCTTGCGCGGCCGATAGGCCTGCCGCAGCAGCAGCTGATGCGTTCGGGAATTTGAAAGGCGTGCCGTGGCTGTGGGGTTCAGTAACGCGTCGCTCAGGTTGATGGGCAAAACCTTTGGTTCGGCGCAGGCAAAGGTGAGGCTTGTCGGCCTGGCGCTCGTTGCGTGTGTCGCCGGATTTCTTCTCTTCTCCGGCCGCCATGCATCGATCGGCCCGATGTTCATCGCCGTGGCGATGGGCGCTTTCGGCTGCCTGGCCATGTTCCGCGCCCGCGGCGACGTGGCGCAAAGTGCCGTCGACGCCGCACAGCCTCGCATTGTGACACTCAGCAAGCCGTCGGTGAGACCAGCCGGCCGGCGGCCGGCCGGCTCCGTCCGCTCGGAGCTCTCCGCGGCGCTTGCCAACTGCCGGTCGGCCTTCCTTGCGGTCGGCTTGTTCAGCGGCATGCTCAATTTGCTGATGCTCGCAGGCTCGCTCTACATGCTCGAGGTCTATGACCGCGTGCTGCCGAGCCGCAGCCTGCCGACGCTCGTCGGCATTTCGATACTGCTCATCATCCTTTACTGCGGGCAGGGCTTTCTCGATTTCGTGCGCGCGCGGGTTCTGGTCAGGATCGGCGGCGCCCTCGACGAGGCTCTTGGTCACCGCGTGTACACATCGATGCTGAGATTGCCGCTGAAGGCCAGGCGCGAGGGCGACAGCCTGCAGCCGATGCGCGATCTCGACAGCGTGCGCGGCTTCCTGTCCGGCATGGGTCCAACGGCGCTGTTCGACCTGCCATGGATGCCGATCTATCTGATCATCATCTTCATGTTTCACTGGGTGCTCGGCGTGACGGCGCTGTTCGGGGCGGTCGTTCTGATCGTGCTGACCGTGCTTGCCGAGCGGTTGACGCGACAACCGGTATCAGCCGCCACCTTGAGCGGGAACCGGCGCGGCGGGCTTATCGCTGCCGGCACTCGCAATGCGGAAGTCGTTGCCGCCATGGGCATGGCTGGCGGGCTGGCGTCGCGCTGGGAAGGTGCCAACCTCGAATTCATTGCCGACCAGCGCAAGGTGAGCGACGTTGCCGGCAGCTTCGGCGCGGTATCGAAAGTGCTGCGCATGCTGCTGCAATCGTCCATGCTCGGCATCGGCGCCTGGCTGGTTATCGAGCAGGAGGCTACGGCAGGCGTCATCATCGCTGCTTCCATCCTCAGCGGCCGCGCGCTGGCGCCGGTCGATCTCGCGATCGCCAACTGGAAAGGTTTCGTGAGCGCGCGCCAGGGCTGGCAACGGTTGACCAGGGTGCTGGCGGCCATCCCTGCCGAGACCGAACCCATGCTGTTGCCGGCGCCCAGCGCCAATGTCGTGATGCAGAATGCCGCCATCGCGGCTCCAGGGTTGCAACGGCTGCTGGTCCAGGATGCCAGCTTCGCCATGGAAGCCGGTCACGGGTTGGGAATCATCGGCCCGAGCGGCTCGGGAAAGTCCACCCTGGTGCGGGCTCTCGTCGGGGCTTGGCAGCCCGTAAGCGGCCGCGTCAAGCTTGACGGCGCCGATCTCGACCAATGGTCGTCACAAGAGCGTGGCCGCCACATCGGCTACCTGCCGCAGGATGTGGAGCTGTTTGCCGGCACGGTCGCCGAAAACATCGCCCGCTTCGAGCCGGAAGCCGACCCGGACGCAATCATCGCCGCGGCCAAGGCCGCGGGCGCGCACGAGCTGATCGTGGGTTTCCGCCAGGGCTACGAGACCGAGATCGGCGAACATGGCGAAGCGCTTTCGGCCGGCCAGCGCCAGCGCATTGCGCTCGCCCGAGCGCTCTATCGCGATCCATTCCTCGTGGTGCTGGACGAGCCGAACTCCAACCTCGACATGGACGGCGAGCAGGCATTGATCCGCGCGATGCTCGGCGTTCGCGAGCGCGGCGGCGTGGTTGTCATCGTCGCCCATCGTCCGAACGTGCTGACCGCTGTCGATTTCGTCTTGGCGATGAACCAGGGGCGCATCCATGACTTCGGAGCGAAGGACGAGGTTTTCGCCAAGATGTTCCCGACGCTGCGGACGGTCCCGGCAACCAGTCCAGCGCTGAGGGTGACCACGGAATCCGGCGCCCCGGCTCTCGCCAACGGAACCGAGGGAGGGAACTGACATGGCTGCGTCGGGCGCTTCGCATGCGTCGATCCGCTTCTACATAAGGCTTGGGCTCGGAGCCGTGCTGCTGCTTGGCGGAGGTGTCGGCGGCTGGGCTTCGGTCACCGAGATTGCCGGCGCGGTCATCGCCCCCGGCACGCTCGTCGTCGATTCCCACGTCAAGAATGTGCAGCATGCGACCGGCGGTATCGTTGCCGAGATCGATGCCCGCGACGGCGACCGCGTCAAGGCCGGCGACCTTTTGCTGCGCCTCGACCGCACCGTGCCGGCCGCCAATCTCGCGGTGGTGAGCAAGGCGCTCGACCAACTCACGGCGCGCAAGGCCCGTCTCGATTCGGAGCGCCGCGGCAGCGACGCTATCATCTTCCCCAATGAACTTCTGGACCGCGTCGCCGATCCCGACGTCGCCGAGGCGGTGGCTGGCGAGAAGCAGCATTTCGAGACCCGGCGCATCTCCCGCGCCGGCCAGAAGAGCCAGCTCGGGGAACGCATCGCCCAGCTCGAGAAGGAGATCGCCGGCGACGTCGCACAGGCGGAGGCCAACAACAAGGAGATCGAACTGGAGCAAAAGGAACTCGCGTCCGTGCGCGCGCTTTGGGCCAAGAAGCTCATCTCCATCGACCGGCTGACCCAGACCGAGCGCGAAGCCACGCGCCTCGACGGCGAACGCGGCCAGCTCGTTGCCGCCCAGGCGCAGGCCGAGGGGAAGATCGCCGAGATCAAGCTGCAGATCATCCAGATCGATCTCGACCTGAGCACCGAAGTGAACAAGGACCTGCGCGACGTCGATGGCCAGATGGGCGAGCTTCTGGAGCGCAAGGTCGCCGCGGAGGACCAACTGAAGCGGGTCGACATCCGCGCGCCGCAGGACGGCGTCCTGCAGCAGTCGATCGCCTATACGATCGGCGGCGTGGTGAAACCAGGCGAGACGATCATGCAGGTCGTGCCGGACAATGACAGCCTTGCCGTGGAAGCCAGGATCGCGCCCAGCGACATCGACAAGCTGTGGGTCGGCCAGTCGGCCTCACTGCGCTTTTCGGCATTCAACACGCGCACCACGCCGCAGATCGACGGCGTGGTCGAGCGGACCTCGCCCGACATCACCACCGATCAGCGCACCGGCGCCAGCTACTATACCGTGCGCATCAAGGCGGTCGCCGCCCAGGTTGCACGGTTCGGCGAGGTCAAGCTGGTGCCCGGCATGCCGGTGGAATCCTTCATCAAGACCGAAGACCGTTCGGTGATGTCCTACCTGGTGAAGCCGTTACAGGACCAGATCACACGCGCCTTCAGACAGTGAGCCCGCCTCCGGCGGAAAAATGAAAATAGAAACGACGATAACCGCACACGACGGTGCCGCATTCAAAGTTAAGGGGAATGTCATGACCTCTAGCGATATCACCGACAATCTGACGACCGATCAACTCGCGACAACGGACACCACCACAACCGGAAGCACCGACCCTGTTCCGCCGCTTGCAATCTCGCTCGACCAGGCGGATGCGGACTACGCGCCCGGCGAGACGGTCGGGATTACTGCCACCGAAGTCGCTGATGGTGGCACGCTCACGTTCCAGGTCGCCCACCTCGGCGCCGGCGCCGACGGCGTCCTCGGCACCGCGGACGATGTGCTCACCTACGATCTTACCGGCACCGGTACGCCCTGGACCGTCACCGACGGCGGCGCCAGCGATCTGGACGGCGTTGTCAACGGCTCGATCCAGACGTCGTGGTACGTCAACGGTGACGCGGCGGGCCAGGCATTTGTGCTCACGGCGACGGATCAAGCAAGCGGCCAGGTCGCGACGGCGAACTTTACCGATGCGCCGCCACCGCCCGACGCCTCAGGTGCGGCAGCCGACTTGACGGTCCGAAATGCCACGACGACTGCCGGTATCAATATCGGCGACGCGAAATTCCAAGTCTATCAGGTCAAAACGGATTTCGGACAATCGTCAGGCACGGGCACTTTCGATGCCTTCGTGCAAGTTCAGGGCCCGAACACACCCGCCACAGAGCAGGGCTACAATTATGACCGCGGCGGCACCTACGGTGATGTCCTCAGTCCACAGTACAACGAGAATACCAGCGCACAGCACAACAAGGCGCTGCTTTTGAGCGACATTCCGCTCGTTGTGATCGACGGCGTCGCCTACCGGGAGTTTCTGCTCGACTCCAACGAAGCCAATGGCGGCAACAACGAATTCATTTCGTTGGACAGCTTGCAGATTTACCAGGAGACGTCAGGGAATCTGGGTACTGGGCATGTGCCAGTTTCCGAGAACACCCCATACACGCCCGGCAGCGGTTTCGGCGTAACCGGCGAGCACCTCGTCTACAATCTAGATGCGAACGGCAACGTCTGGGTTGCGCTGAATTCCACCCTCTCCTCTGGCAGCGGCGACAGCGACATCCGCGTTCTGGTCAAGGATAGTGACTTCCTCCACGACGCCGATTACCAGTACATCTATGTCTATTCGGCGTTCGGCGGCCAGGCCGGTGACTGGCAGACAAATTCGGGCTTTGAGGAGTGGGGCACGAATCCTAACAACCTGATCACGTTTGGGATCTCGGGTACGAAGTACCTCGACGCCAATGGCGACGGCCAGACAACCGGTGATGCCGGCCTCGGCGGCGTCACTATCTTCATCGACAAGGACAAAAGTGGCACGTTGACCGCTGGCGATGCCACGACCACGACAGCCGCCAACGGCAGCTGGTCGTTCACCGGCCTGGACTCCAGCTTTGACGGGCTGAAGGTCTTCGAACAGCTGCCAAACGGCTATGTGCAGACGTTGGGGGCGGCTGGTTACACGATCAATGGCCTGTCGGGCCAGGATCAGTCGGGCATGAACTTCGCCAACTTCAAGCTGTTCTCGATCTCGGGCACGAAGTACACCGACACCAATGGCGACGGCCAGACGACTGGCGACAGCGGTCTCGACGGCGTCACGATCTACATCGAGAAGGACGGGCAGGCCGGTCTCACCGCGGGCGACATCTCGACGGTGAC
>NZ_VFTH01000013.1:0-163715 GCF_006439375.1 Mesorhizobium sp. B4-1-1 | reverse complement strand
GGTCAGGAAAATGGCCGGCGTGCGGACGCCGGCGGCGCGCACCGCCTTGATCATCGACAGGCCGTCGAGGCCGGGAACCATGCGGTCGGCGACGATCACGTCATAGGCGTTGCGGGTCGCGGCGAAGAGCCCGTCATGGCCGTCGCGCAGCAGATCGCAGACATGGCCGGCCTCGGTCAGTCCCCTGACGACGTAGTCGGCGGTTCTCGGATCGTCTTCAACAAGCAGAAGTCGCATCTTTGCGTGTGCCTACAACTATATCGGCAAGACATGCTTTCCCGGAAGGCCTACGAATCGAAAAAACCCAATGCCGGTTCTATGTTCTCGAAACTCTGGTCCATTTCGTACGCGCCGATGATCGGAACGGCGACATGACCAAAACGGATCGAGAGCTGCGCTTCTGACTTCTTCTCGCCGGTGTGCGCAATCGCCGCCATGTAGAGCGCCGCCGCCAAGCCGCTCCTGTCGGATCCCGCCTGGCAATGGATCAGCAACGGCTTGGGCGCCGATTTCATCAACGCAATCAGGGCAAACGACTGCTGTCGCGTCAATGTCGTGCGCGCCGACATGGCGAAGTCGATATGGCGGATGCCGAGTTCCTTCGCCGCGCGCAGCTCGGCATCGTACCATTTCTGGCCGGGAGCCGCGCCGCGCAGATTGATGATCGCCGCAATATGCTGGTCATGGTGATAGACGGCGATCTCATCGGCCGTCGGCTGGGCCGAACGATAGGCCTGGCCCTCGACAATGGCATATCGCTCAGATGGGTGGTCGCAAGCGCCCAGCCGCCCCATACGAACACGCCAAGTGCCGCTGCCGTCCAGACCGTAATGCGCCGAGATACCCTCACCGGCGGATTCCTCGCTGTTGCCTGGAAGTCTGAAATGGGGCCGGCAGCTGACGGGCAGCTTTTCAGCGGTGATAGTCAAAAACAGACCTTCAGGCATTTCTTCGACGTGAACGTCCCGCGGGTAGATCGTTGACCGGATCTTTCATTTCGTAGGCGACGACAGCAACTGCGGGACGAACTCCTCCGATGTGTCGTCAAATAGGGGCGGTTCTTCTTCAGCCTCCTGCTTGGGCTCGACCATCAGGAGACCAACGACGATGAGCGCCAGAGAGACCCAGGTGAGCGCCGGTATCGCCTCACCCAGCAAAAGCATGCTCCAGCCTATGCCGGCTACGGTGACTGCGTAGGCGTTCTGGCTTGCAAAAACAGCGCCTGTGCTGGAGATCAGCGCGATGAAAAGCAGCATCGCCAAATTGCCGGCAACGGCCATTAGAACGACGATCATGCCAAGCCGTCCGGTCAGTAGATCAAAAGGGATGAAATCCCGATAGAAAGCTGCCAGCGGCATCAGCATCAAAACCGAAGCAACAAGGGTGATGCCGAACAGAGCGACGCTATCGATGGCAGCAGGCTTGTACTCCGAGAGGTAAATATCCTCGGTCGCGTAAGTGATCGGGATGACGAGTGCAATGGCAAGCCACAACCAACTGGTCGCCATTTCCGCCGGCTCTCCATAGAGAAGTATGATGAAGATACCGGCGAGACCCAGTCCAAGTCCCAAAAACCGCTTCAGATTGGGCGCCTCCGTCCGCATCAAGGAAGCGAACAGGAATACGGCGAATCCCTCGAGGACAATGACAATAGAGACGATGAAGGCGGGAAGCTTGCTTGCCAGCCAATAGACCAGCACCTGATTGATCACCGAGCTGATGAATGCAAGGATGAGAATGAACTTCCAATCCGAGCGCGTAAGATCAGCAAAGCGGGGCATTGTCTGCCGCTTCATGCTTATCCCGATGCAGAACACAGCCCCAATCACGTCAATAAGGAGCGCCAGTCCGATCGGATGAGCTTCGACGAGTGAAGCCATCTTCGATAGTGGCACGACAAGGCCCCATAATCCTCCGCAAGCCAGCAGCAGCAGTGCGCCACGGAATGTGCGGATATTCTGCCGCATTTTGCGCTCGCGCTCATAGACCTTCTGGGCCATTGTGGCGAAAACCGTAGCGAGCTTGCCCAGACCATCCGGGCGGCCTGCCACATCGCGGATGCCGAGCTTTGAAGGATTGAACCTCCCGCTTTCCAAGGTCGCGGCCGCCTTCGTCAGCTTTGTCACCTGCCGCAGATATTCTTTCTCGATGTCGCGCAGCCTCTTCTTCTCGATGCAGGTGGAAACCCGTGCCTTGAGAAGTGCGAGTTCGAAGTCCTTGGGCAGGAAATCCTCGGCCCCCAATTCGATCGCCTTGACGACGCTGCTCATCTCATCGTCGAGCGCGGAAATCACAATAACCGGAACATCCCGCGTTCTGGACGATACCTTGAGATTCTTCAGTACCTCGAAGCCGTCCATTACCGGCATGATGATGTCGAGAAGGATGAGATCGAAATTTTCGGTGGCGAGCAGATCGAGCGCCGCCCGGCCGCTGTCTACCGCCGCGGCTTGGTGGCCGAGAGCCTCGACCGATTTCTTGAGCTTGATCCTTATGGTCCGGGAGTCGTCAACGATGAGAATCCTGCCAGGGTTGCTCAAATTATTCTCCCAGATTGAAGATCATTCGAAGCTCCGTCACGGCGGCGTCGAACGCGCGCTGTGCATTGTCGATTTCCGCCAAATCCGTCGGCCCGCCACTTGCGCATCGCGCCTCGACCCGGGCGCAGATTTGGCTGAGTTCGGCCGCACCCATGTCCCGCGCGTTGGATTTCAGGGAGTGGGCAGCCCGCCGGATGGCGGTCAGGTCGGAAGCCGGATCCGGCCGCATGTCTTGCATGATGGATGCCCCCTCATCGAGGAAAGACTCCACGAGCTCTACAAGGTCGGCTTCTTCGCCACCGATAAGCTCGCGCAGTTTATCAAGTGCCCCTATATCTATCGCCACGATGTCCCTCGATTTCGACCGAGAATTTCTATCGGCGCTGGCGATGTACGATCGAAATCGACCGCCCTGCTTGAATTTGTCAGCATTCCCTCGCGCTGAAAAGGTAGACTATCGTGGGCGCGCTAAATTAGCGATAGCGCATAGTTTTCGATCAATGCTGCAACGGCTGGTGGCGATTGCGCCAAGATCCGACCTTTGCATTTCAGAGCCTTGGCACGCTGGGCTCCTGGAAATCTCTCCCTGCACAGGCAAGTCTCTGCCCGCCAGCCAGCACCGCCTTGTTCAGCGAGGCGATGAGGTCTTCCACGCGCAGCGGCTTACTGAGGTAATCATCCATCCCTGCATCCAGATATCTCTCGCGATCACCGGCCATTGCGTTGGCGGTCAGGGCGATGATGAACGGCTGACGCGCATGTTGGCTGCCGGACGCGCGGATCAATCTTGTCGCTTCGAGACCGTCCATGTCAGGCATTTCAATATCCATTAGGATAACGCCATGGCTGCCCTGGGTATATGCAGTGACTGCCGACTGCCCGTCGACCGCCAGTTGCGGCTTGTACCCCAGGCGCTCGAGCACCTTGGAGCCAAGTTTCCGGTTGGTGGCATTGTCGTCGACCAGGAGGATGCGAAGCGGAAATTTCTCCGCCATCGTACTGTCGAGTGCCGGCGCCTTCAGCTGATCGGATCGGATGGAGCGTATCGGAGTTCCGGCAAAGATCGACAGCAATGCATTGAGCAACGGTGATGGCTTGATTGGCTTGGAAAGCATGGCCGCAAACTTGATACTTTCCATCTCTTTTTTCTTGTCTTCCGGTATCGGCACCATTGAACTGAGCAGCAACAACGGAACGCTGCCGTTGCCTTCGAGCGCGCGTATTTGCCTGGCCAGTTCGATCCCATCCATGCCGGGCATGTTCATGTCGAGAACGATGACATCGAAAACTTCACCTCCCGCAAGCCGTCGAAGCGCGTCGGCGGGATGTTCGATTGCTGATGCAGCCATGTCCCAGGCCTGTGCCTGCAAGGATACGATGCGCCGATTTGTTGCGTTATCGTCGACGATCAGCAGCCGCTTGCCAGCCAGTTCATCCTTCGTCGGCAGCAGTTGTGTCGCTCTTTGGCTCGAGGCAACCGGAGCGCGGATGGTGAAAAAGAATGTCGTGCCTTTTCCTTCGGCGCTCTCCACCCAAATCTCACCGCCCATCAATTCCACCAGACGCCTGCTGATCGCCAGACCGAGCCCGGTTCCGCCATAGCGTCTCGTCGTGGAAGCATCGACCTGGCTGAATGATTTGAACAGGCGATCCATCCGGTCCTTGGCTATGCCGATACCGGTGTCGCGCACCGCGAACTGGAGCGTACACGTTTTGCGCTCGCCCTCGCCCTGCGGACTGGTGCCCGCGGCTCCGGACGGCACCTCCATCACGGAAAGCACGACCTCTCCCCGCTCGGTGAATTTGACGGCATTGTTGAGCAGGTTGATCAGAACCTGCCTTAGACGGTTATTGTCGGCGACAATAGTTTCCGGCGTGCCGGGCTCAACGACATAGCCGAGGTCCAATCCCTTCTCTGCTGTCCTTGGCGCAATCAAATCGATCGCGCTTTCGAGGCACTCGCGTAATTCGAACTGCCGGGGATCGAGATCAAGCTTGCCCGCCTCGACCTTGGAAAAGTCGAGTATGTCGTTGATGATGGTCAGCAGCGCTTCCGCGCTGTTGTTTATCGTCTCGCCGATTTCCCGCTGCTCGTCGTCAAGTTTGGTAGCCAGCATCAGGTTGGCCATGCCGATAACGCCGTTCATCGGCGTGCGGATTTCATGGCTCATGGTAGCAAGGAACGTGCTCTTGGCTTCGTTGGCAGCCTCCGCCGCCTCCTTTGCCTCTGTCAACGCCGGCGAAAGTTCCTTGAGCTCGGTGAACAGTTGTGCGTTGTGAAGCGCCGCACCCGCATTGGCGGCGATGGTCGAAAGCAGCCGCAGTGAATTTTCGTTGAACATACCCTCTCGTGTCGTACTCTGCACACTGATCACTCCGACATTGCCCTGAGCGGTCTTGATCGGAACACCAAGATACGAAAGTGCATCCTTGCCAACCGGAGTTGCTCCGATTTCCGCGCCGCGTTCCGCGACATCCTGGTTGATGAGCAACGGCTCGCCGGTTTCCAGGATCTTGCTTGTAAGGCCCTCGCCGAGCTTGAGTGTGGTGAAGGCTTCGCCGAACTGATAAGGAAAATGGATCAGCTTTGTGTCCGGATCGAGCAGAGCGACGTAGACTATATCGGCGCTGAAAATCTCCTGCATCTGATCGCCGATCAGCTGGATTGTGTTGCCAAGTTCGGCTTCGCCGATGAGTGCCTGACTGACCTTGCTGATCGCACCCAGTTCAGCGGCTCGGTGCTCCGTTTCCTTTAGAAGCCTCTGGGTCTCATCGAAGAACCGGGCGTTGGCAATCGCGACACCCATATTGGAAGCTATCGTCTGCAACAATCGTACGTGATTCTCATCGAAG
Organism: Mesorhizobium sp. B4-1-1; assembly: GCF_006439375.1. Classification (NCBI taxonomy): domain Bacteria; kingdom Pseudomonadati; phylum Pseudomonadota; class Alphaproteobacteria; order Hyphomicrobiales; family Phyllobacteriaceae; genus Mesorhizobium; species Mesorhizobium sp. B4-1-1. Next base: position 158,322 of record NZ_VFTH01000013.1, on the reverse strand, counting down.
GCATTCTTTTCGTAGCTTTGAACACTAACCACTCCGAGCGTTCTCTCGCCCGAATTGATCGGCACGCCAATGTATGAAGAGGTCCTGTCATCTTCGTCCGGGAAATAGGCGCCGCGCGTTTTTCCTTCCTCCAAGGTTCTGAAAACCAGCGGCTTTCCCGTGGAAATAATCTCCGACGTAAGTCCTATCCCCATCGGGAACGGCTCGATGGTTTTGTAACCTCTGTAGTAAGCGTAAGGAACCCGTACTAAACCGGATTGGCTGTCGTGCAACAGAATCTCGCTGACCTCGGTGCCGAAGGCCTCCCTGACCTTATCGCCCACTAGCCGAATAATTGTGTCGACGTTCAGCGACTTCGTCATCGCTTCGCCTACGCTGTTGAGAATGGCAAGTTCCTTGGCCCGATCTTGCGCCACTTTCAGGAGCCGCTGCGTCTCGTCGAAGAGATACGCGTTGGCAATAGCAATGCCCATGCTAGACGACAGCCCTTGCAGCAGGCGCATATGATCTTCGTTGAAGGCGTTTTTTCTGTAGCTCTGCACACTAACCACGCCCAGCGTTCTGTCACCGGCAATAATAGGCACACCGAGATAAGTTTCAGTCTCGTCCTCTTCCTTGGGCATTAGGGCGCCCAACCCGATGGCTTCATCGAAGGTCCCCAGGAGTAGTGGCTTACCCGACAATATAACTCTCGAGGTAAGTCCTTCGCCCATCGCAAAAGGTTCAGGATACTGGTAATTGCCGTCGAATGCATAGGAGACGTTGATCAGATTGGACGTCTCGTCGTGCAGCAGGATTTCCGTCAAATCCGCGCCGAACATCTCGCGAACCTTGTCGCCAACGATACGGGTCACTGTTTCGACATTCAGCGTCTTGGCAGTCGCTTCGCCGACGCTGTTGAGGATGGCCAATTCCTTGGTGCGTTCCTCGATGAATTGAATCAATCGCTTGTTTTCGGCGGAAAGACGGTCAAGTTCGATTGCCGCAGCTGCCTCGGCCTTTTCCAGCTCTGCAATACGCCGGTTTGCGGATTCAAGGCAGCTGGAAAGGTCGTTTTCGACTGAGCCCTGCATGTCGGCTTCTCCCAAAAGGGACATTCCGCCAAGTTCGAGCGGAACGCTTCCCTCAACCCATCGTATATTAGCAAGCAATGTTACATGCCAGATCCCCGATTGACAGTACCTGCGAAGCTTGGCCTGAGGGGACAAGCTAGACTCCCGATGCAGACTACATGTCTGCTTTCAGCGGGTGGCAAGATTGCCTTCAGCGGCCGACATGAGGCGCAAAGCTGCCAATGGCTCACGGCAGGTGCCAAAGCCCAATTGTCACTTCAAGGTTTAGGCCCGACGCTACCATGTCACAAATGGTCGGCAACGAGCCAGACGTTACCCATTGCGGTGCTGCCCGCGTTACGTCGCGGCAGGGTATACCCCCTGGTGACGTAACGCGGGCAGTGCCGCTCTGCGTAACATTTAGGTCGACATCGCACCATTGGGACAATGTTGGGCTGGCCTAAACCTCAAAGTGACATCAACGCTTCGACAGGTTCGAGCAGCGCCAACGCCTAGCCTAATCGCAGGACCGCCAAGTTTTTCCGATGGCTCTTGCGGAGTTTTGGGAGACCATATCAACTAAGCGACGTTATCAACTAAGCGACGTTTTGCCGGAGTGCGGTTGTGGCTGAAGAAACCATCGTTTCTGCCGACCCACTTTATCTGAGTGCCCTGCCTGCCTCGGGGCAAGCGCCCCGGCAGGTCTGAAGACCGAAGTTCCTCATAACAGTATCGCTGTCTTGCCTTTCGTGAACATCAGTGGCGAGCCCGCGGAGGACCAATTCACCGACGGCCTAACTAAAGACATCATAACCGACCTTTCAAACGTCTCGGGCTTTCTCGTCATCGCACGAAATTCAACGTTCGCCTACAAAGGCAAATCCACTGATGTTCGTGAGATCGCCCGCGACCTAGGTGTCAAATACATACAAGGTAGCGCCCGGCGACCCGACAAACGCCTTCGGATCAATGTGCAGCTTATCGACGGTGCAGACAAAGGCACCCCTGAGGGAGTCGAACCGGCCCGATTGGCCAGCAAATGATCGGCGCTTGGTGACGACTAATAAGCAGGCCCTCGATTCTATCTTTAGAGTATGCTAAATTAGCATAAATTCTAAGGGAGGTTTTACCGATGCGCAAATTTCAAATTTTCCTCGCAGCTGGCGTCGTTGCTAGTCTGACTGGCGGGCCGGTATTGGCTGGCAAATTACCGAAAGACGCAGTCCCCCTATCGGCAGACGAGGTCAAGGCTATATACTCCGGTAAGACAGGGCTCTATGGAACCTCGACGGAATATTATGCGCCGGACGGAACGACGAAAGGGTTCGTCGGAAAGTCAAAAATCACAGCTACTTTTAAGGGAACCTGGAGCGTAAACGGAAACGAGGTCTGTGCAAAAAATAAGCCAAAAGGGGAAAGCAAGATCTATACGGACTGCAATAAATACTGGCGCTCTGGGAAGAAGGTTTTTGACCTTTGGGCAACCCACTACGACGGTTCCACACCTGATATGAAGAACGGCTATGCGACGGACACCGCAAAGAAACTCAGAAGCGGTGATTTGGTCTCGGCCAAATATGCTGCGGCTGGCGGAGAATAGTGAAAACGAAATCTCTCGCTAATCGTTAGCCTGATCCAGCTTGACATCGACTATTTGCAGCAAGGTAGCGTCGAGCCTCAAAACCTTGAGGTGACAGGCTATGGCTCGCATTGGTTACGCTCGCGTCAGCACGATTGATCAGGACCTCGAAACGCAACTCGCAAAGCTAAAAGCCGAGGGCTGCGAGGTCGTTCGGTCAGAGAAGGTGACGGGCGGCAGCCGCGACGGGCTGTCACACGTTTGCCAGCCGGATGTCGAAGGCCTATGCTGTTGAAATCGGCCGCCAGTGTTTCCGGATGCCGCCGACAGTAAGAGGTACGTGCTCTTGCCCGTTAGGGAGGAGAGCCATGCCTCAGTCCATCCTTCGCAATCACGTTTTGAAAACCCTCGCTCCAGAGGATTTTTCGCTTTTGCAGCCTTCGATGCATCGTGTCGAACTCCCCATCAAAGCTCGGCTGGAGGAGCCCTATCGACCGATAGGGCACGTGTATTTTCCAGAGATGGGTATTGCATCGGTTGTCGCCACCATGGCCGGAGGGCGGCAGAGCGAAGTCGGCATCATCGGCCATGACGGTGTGACGGGAATCGCGGTCATTCTCGGGCAAGATAGATCTCCCAACGAAACCTATATCCAAGTGGCCAGCAATGGCTGGTGTCTGCCCGTTGAAACTCTTCGTGCTGCTATTGCAGAAAGCCAGAGCCTTCGTGAGACGCTGCTTCGCTACGCCCACGCATTCCTCGTGCAATCATCCCGAACGGCGCTGGTCAACGGCCACTCGAAAATCGAGGAAAGGCTGGCCCGGTGGTTGCTGATGGTCCACGACCGGACTGAGGGAAAAATCCACCTGACGCATGAATTTCTGGCGACCATGCTTGGCGCTCGGCGACCCGGCGTTACCTCCGCCCTCCAAATGCTTGAATACCGGGGATTGATCCACGCCAAGCGCGGTGAGATTACAATTGTTGACCGGGCCGGAATGATAAAACTCACCCACGGAGCCTATGGCGAGGAGGAGCAACGTCATTTCGGCATAACATCCGACTGATTGTCCGGAAACAGACAGAGCCTTGAAAGCTGTCGCCTGTTGCCCGTAAATCGTTTTGGTTTGGGTTTCAGGGAGGCTTTCTTGATGACCAACACGTTCCACGCCATCACGGTCGAAGGAGCGGCCGAGGCCTATGTTCGTTCGAGAGGCAAGGCCCGGTATCTCTCCATCGAACAAGCTATCCGCGCCATCCGAACGCTTATGCCAGCCTGCCGGACTTCCGACCACGAGTTGGAGGAAATGCTGGCCGCAGCATGTATCGTCCAGGGTGTCCCCGTCGCTTTCGAAGTTGCAACGGCTGACAGCTCCGAAACGAAATCCTCCTCATAGGAACCCGCGATGCCTGCGCTCGCGCCGATGCCTGTTTTGTCGGACTATCGCTTGGCGATAGTGCGCTACCTGATTGACAACGTAGACCACCCAAGCGTCTCGATATCCGAGGTCATCCGCGCCGTGCGGGAGTTGTTTCCGCTTTGTGACCTGACGAATTGGGAACTTGGCGATTACATTGCACGAAGCGCAATCGATGCGGGATTTGTCGTCGAATTCGACGCGGAAGTTCCCTGAACGGATCGAGTTAACTGGAGACCTTCGTGGAACGCTAATGTTCCCATTGCGCGCCACGGCTGTTGAAGGACCAGAAACTCAAAAGCTTCCTAAGGCGGTGGTTCCGGAGGCTGTAGCTTGTCCTTGATGGCTTTCGCCTCTCGAAGCAGCGAGGACCAATTTGCCCCGAGCAGCGAGATCAACTCCAGCGCCTGCTCTTCGGTTATGCCGGTCTCTTCCAGCAACCTTTGCACAAGGCTTCGGTCCGATTCCTGCGCCACAAGACCACTCCCTAGGTCCACCCCAACCTTATCATTTGATATTGGTTCCACGGTATCCCATTGATTTTTAACGAGATGGCTTTCCTATTTTTGCCATCCCGGCACGTCCACCATGGGCTGGAGGACTGCTGAAGCGCCGCGCACCCGGATTGAAATCACCTCGATTGGCGCCTCGATCCAGCTTGACATCGACTATTTGCGCCGGGGTAGCGTCGGGCCTAAACCTTGAGGTGGCAAGCTATGGCTCGCATTGGTTACGCTCGCGTCAGCACGATTGATCAGGACCTCGAAACGCAGCTCTCCAAGTTGAAAGCCGAGGGCTGGCGAGGTCGTTCGGTCAGAAAAGGTGTCGGGCGGCAGCCGCGACGGTCGCGCCGAACTGGCAACGGTTTTAGACTTCCTCCGTCCCGGTGATGAACTGGTGGTGACACGCCTCGACCGGCTCGGCCGCGACACCCGCGACGTGCTCAACCTGATCCACGAATGTGAACAGAAGAGTGCCTTTGTGACCGTGCTCGACCCGCATGTTTCGACGCGGGGCGAGATGGGCCACATCGTTCTGACGGTGCTTGGCATGGTGGCTCAAATGGAGCGGCGTTTTATTAAGGAAAGGCAGCGCGAAGGCATTCAGCAAGCGAAGCGCGACGGGGTCTATAAGGGTGGTAAGCAGCGGCTTGACAGACAGTGGGTGATGGCGCTCCGGGCTGACGGCCTCGGCCCGGCTGGAATCGCGAACGTTGTGGGCTGCTCTAGGATGCAGGTTTATCGAATTCTCAATGAACACGCGGCGGATCGGCAGAACGGCAGGGAGTAACGGTCAACCGGTTACGAAGGCGCAAGCCGTGGAGCGTTGATGAAAGTCTTGTCTGCCACCGCGCTTAAATCACCCTTCTTCGGGCACGGTCATTCATCTCGCCGGATTACATGCCGTTCCCATTGGACTCCGTTCAGGCGGCGATGGACTTGCGCTCATGGAGCGGGCCGAGCAGGTGGAAAGAGGAGTTGCCCGTGACCGTCGAACCGCCCTATGGTTCAAGGCGGTGGGGGTGGGCTCCGATGGCGCCAAGGTTCATAGCGAAACAGCTTTCTTGGCCGACCGGAATCGGCGGCTGGCTCGTTCGAGCCGGAATGAATCGCGGCAATGCCCGGCTGAACAGCTACGCTCTCGATCAATTACAGCTGGTTCCGGAAGATCGTGCCATAGAGGTCGGATTCGGCGGCGGGGCGGCACTGCCACGACTTCTCCGGGGCGCAGCATTCGCCTGCGGAGTTGATCGCTCACAGGATGTCGTGGACGTCGCCGCCCGCCGGCTCGCCAATGCAGTACGCGCCGGGCGAGCTGAGTTTCGCGTCGGGACGGTCGAAAACCTACCGTTGCCGGATGCCACATTCGACAAGGCTCTCAGCGTCCACACAGTGTACTTCTGGCAAAGCCTTGGTGCTGGATCCGCGGAGCTCACACGCGTTCTCAAGTCTGGCGGGCGAGTCATGCTGGGCTTCCTTCCGAAGGCGCATATGGACCGAATGAACATGCCCGCCGACATCTTCACCCCGCGCGAGCCGGACGAAGTCATTGCTGTCTTGCAAGATGCCAGATTCAGCGACATCGAGATGCGCAGACCTGGCCCGGAAACCGCGTGGCTCGTTGCGACAGGTGTGCCAAGATGAGTGAGCACACGCAGAGCACGGTCGAAAGCATGTAGTTGAACTACTCAGCGAGTGGGCAATAGAGCTGACAATTTCGCCCGCAAGTGCGGCCTGACGAAGCGGTCGGCTGCTCAGGAACGCAGGTCTACCGCATTCTCCAAACGAACGGCCTGCCGGGCGGCAACTAAATTCTGCGTGAATTTGCGTTTGCGTCCTACAGTCGCCGGATTGAGACGCTCGAGCCCAAGAAGAGCAATGGTGACGCCGGGCCGCCTGCGCCGGGCATTACGGAAACGAGTTCCTCGAAATTGAGCTCCGCTCATTGCGTGCGTAGCGGAACCATTCCCACCCCGAAAGCTTCCTGAGTATGGATGACCTGGCTAATGATCTCAGCTGACAACTTGAAAGGGCAAGCTGCGCTTGTGGGCAACGTCAGGCGCCAGCTAGGCTCCAGGGCGACGAGGCGCTTCGCGCAGTCGTTGCCGAGCTTGCGGATCCATCCTGACATCCCGGATCATTTCAAAAGACTACTCAAGCAACTTGAGCATGAAGAAAAACGGCTTAAGTGAACATTGCTCGGCTCATGATCCTCTTCCCGAAACCAAATAAGGCGCGGACGTATGGTCGCCATTTGGTTGAACGACATGTTGAACGACATAGTGACTTCGGGATCGTAGCTGGTTTGCCGCTTGCCTAGTGACGGGCGCGATCCATGTAGCGGGCCCTTGGCCCCAATCTTGCGCGGATTGTTACGGCTGCACTGGCTTTTCTTAGCGAAGCCGCTAAGAGTGGATTATTCGTCAGGAGACATTGCATGCCGAGAGAGATTGGGAACGCCCGGGGCCAATTGATCGAACTGACCGCGGACATTGTGTCGGCCTATGTCAGCAATAACCCGGTGCCGGTTGCGTCTCTTTCGGAGTTGATTGCAAGTGTAAATTCATCGCTCGCGAAGGTCGGACAACCGGTTGAGCCCGAGAAGCCAATTTATGCTCCAGCGGTGAACCCGAAGCGGTCGGTATTTCCCGACTACATCATTTGCCTTGAGGACGGAAAGAGGTTCAAATCCTTGAAGCGCCACCTCGGAGTGCACTACGGCCTGACGCCTGATGAGTATCGGGAGAAATGGAGCTTGGCGCGCGACTATCCTATGGTGGCACCCAACTACGCTGCGCAGCGCTCTGCTCTGGCAAAGTCAAGCGGGCTCGGTCGAAAGGTAGGCACCAAGCCGACGAAAAAAATTTCAGCCAAGCGCCGGACGAAATGAAGGCACTCTCCGTCGCACTACTTCAGTTGGTAGGTGGCTCCCTCATAGCTGCCGCTTTCCTTCAATGGGTCACATATGAGTACCCCGACATTAATCCATTGGCACCGGGCGCGATCTTCGCACCCGGGATGCTATCGCAGCCGTTCAATTGGATACTCGTCTGCCTCCTCGGCACCACCGGAGTAGTTCTGATCGGCTTTGCTCGCAGCTGGCGGCAGAGGCAATACACGTAGCCGCTCATCGTTCATCCCGCCAACTACGTCTTGCCAATCGGATTTCCTTTAGGCGAAGGCAGCGGATTGTGAGAGACTCCTAGCCGGGCTTCCGGCGTTAGCGTGATCCTTGCGGACTATCGAGGACGTCGCCGGATTCGAAATCGGCAATTCGCATCATCCCAGCGGGATGCCCTCGCCCTTGGCCGCAGCCCTAGGTTCTTGGAATACGCCATGCCTAGAAATGAAATCTTCAGGATAGTTTGACAGGCTCGCGCCTTGCGGAACCCTGGAAGGGGTTCGAATGGATGATCAGGAGAAAGCGTAAGGCCTATCTGTGTCAGACCTCATGCACCTCGATGTGCAGGATGACCCTGCCTTAACCGCCGAAGTTGACCGACTGCTGGCGCGCCGAACGCGCGATATCCGCCTCAAAGGTGAAATCAAGCGTCTGTTTCGCGCACGAGTCTGGGCGCAAACGGCGAAGATCATCCGAGCCTGGATGATTTGGGTGGCCTTGTTGGATGTGCTGACGCTGGCGCTCAACACGCTGATGCTCCCAAGCGCAATCGCGCAGTCCATGCTCTTGCCTGGAGCCATCATCCCGCCTGTCGTCATCGCAGTAGTTCTCGCATGGCGAAAACCGCGCCCCTCCTGGCTCGAAGCGACTTCGCTGATTGTAGGTATGTTCCTGATCCTATTATCGGTTGCCTTGGTCGGCGTAAGCGCTGGCGGCGAGTTCTATGAACGGCAATTGAACGTCATGCTGTTCGTGGCCATTACCGCCATCATCATCTTCGGTATCCCGCTGGCCTGGACGGTCACCATTGCCGCGGAGGCGCTCGGATTGTATCTCGTGTTTCAGGTGCAGAATCCGGCCATCGAGCACGGGAGCGCCGTCGCTGGAACGCTGTTCTTCGCCAGCGGTATCTTCGCGACGGTCGCAGCACGGCGCATCATGACAATCCTCGCTCAGAAGACTTTCCTGTTTGAGCTGCGCGACCGGCGCAGGGTCGCTGAATTGGCTAAAGCGAACGATCGGCTGGAACTGCTGGCGAAGACCGATCCGCTCACGGGCATCGCCAACCGGCGCTGGATGACTGAAACACTCGACCAGTTGTGGGGAAATGACAAGCGTTGCCTCGACGGTGCCGCAATGCTGATGTGCGACATTGATCACTTCAAGAAGCTAAACGATCATCTGGGCCATGCCGAGGGCGATCGCTGTCTGGTGACGGTCGCCAGAATTATCCAGGAAAACATCAGGCGCGATCGCGATCACTTGGCGCGCTACGGTGGCGAAGAGTTCCTCGTGCTCCTGCCTGGAGTGACAGAGGAAGAGGCTGTCTCTGTGGCTGAGCGGATTCGTAAGTGCATTGAGGCCGCCGCTTTGCGTAACCCCGGATCCCGCGTCTCGCGCAGCGTCACCCTCAGCATTGGAGTTGCAGTTCAGACTGCTGACGAGGCCATTTCACCGGAGCAGTTACAGGGTAAAGCCGACGCCGCACTCTATCTGGCCAAGCAAACGGGCCGGAACCGGGTGCTGCTCCACAGACCGGACCCGGCGGGGCGCAAACATATTCACTCGACGCGGTGATGCCTCGAGGATCGATCGGCGCCTTGAATGCGCTTGGAGGAACCTGCGTTGCCAAACAAGGAACATCGGCAGCGTGTTCTCAAGGGCGCGACGATCATCACCCGCATTACGAACTCGGACACCACGTGCACGATTCGCAATCAACAAGCGACTGGAGCAGAATTGAAAGTGCCGGTTGAAACTAGGGTCCCGGCAGAAATTCTACTCAACGTCCCCGTCGATGGGATCGCTTACCGGTGCGTTATGCGCGGGCGGAAGAACGACAGGATAGGCGTTCAATTTACCGGCACCGAAACCAAGCCGAAGCTTCACTATTGCTGACGGATTGGCAATATTTCGCTTGGCATCTGACCGGATATTCGAAATGAACAAAGCCATCGTATGGGTATGTGAGGTCGGGGTGGCGTTTGATCCTTTTGTATGTCCTCCAGCACAATGGGCTGATCAGATTCTAAGTCGCGCCGGTCACGGTCAGTAGCTGGCCGCTGCCAGATCCAAAAGGAACATTGGCGAGCGAATCTCGTTGGTGAACGCGGCGCATAGGTAGGACTGGAACATTACTTGGCGCGCCGCCGTTGGGGATGACCTGACCAGCCCGCCCGAGATCGTTGTTCGGGCGGGCCAGCGTTTCACTTCGTCCCTGCCCCAAAAACCAGCGAGGTGCTCCTTGAACAAAACGGCATCACGGCAGGCTGGCGCTCCGGGCCAGCCGCTAGAGCAATAGAGCTTGAGCGAGGTCGAAGGGCGCGCACGGGAGGACGACCTCGAGATGCTGGTCAACAACGCCGGATTCCAGACCTATATGCCCTTCGTCGAGCTGGATCCGGCTGTCGGCGAGGCTGAAATCTCGGTTCAGGTGACAGCCGTCATGCGCCTCAGCCGGGCGGTCCTGCCGGCGATGTTTGGGCGCCGGTCGGGCGCGATCGTCAACGTATCCTCAATGCTGGCATTTAGTGCTGGGCTGGACAGCGCGTTTCTGCCCAAACGGGCCGTCTATGCGGCGACGAAGGCGTTCGTCAACTCCTTCAGCGAGACCCTTGCGAGCGAACTCGCCGGAGTGAAGGTGCAAGCCCTGGTCCCGGGCGTCGTCCGCACCGAATTTCATGACGTCGATGGCAAGCCAATCCTGCGACCTAACGTGCCGATCATGGAGCCGGAGGCCGTCGTTCAGGCTTCTCTGGCCGGCCTTGAGCTCGATGAGGTCGTCTGCGTTCCGGCATTGGACGAGCGTGGCCTGCTGGACGATGAACTGGAGGCTCGAAGGACCCTCTTCGGCAACGGACGCGGCAGCGAGCTTTCGTCCGGCTACCGAAAGGGCGGCTGAAACACCTTGCGGCGCAGCGACTCGAAAGCCCATGCTCTCCCAGTCTGATGTTCGGGAGCGCCGTAGAGGTCGGCGACGTACCCAACGCTGCGTCGGGATGGGTCCCGCATCGATCACGCTGGGAAACCGGGAAGGCGCACGCTCTAGGCGAACTGGAGTCAGAGGGCCGGCCAAGTGACAGTGAGCACGTCCGCGCGGTGGTGTCGCGCTTGCCGACAGCGCTGTCGGGAGCAAATGGGCGCTCGACGCCGAGATGGTGCCGTGACTGGCGGCAGCGGCAGCTGCTCGATGAACTGATCTAACGCGAGAGCTGGGGGAGACCTTGGGCGGGGCTTTCCTGCTTAGTTGATCTCCGTCGAACATTATTGGCGAAATTGAAGTCTCCGCGATCGCGACCCTGCCAGCCAAGCCTGCAGCGTCGCTTTCGATGACCGGCGACGTCGCGTTGAATGACAGGATTGAGGCGCGAAGCTGGCGGACAGCCTTAGGCCGAAGAACGACCCGCTTGCAACCTCGGCGCGGGGTCCCGATGATGTGTGCTTTGGGATGTAGACGGATGCCACCCTGGAAATTGTCCGCCTATCTCGAAGAGGCGCGAAATCACTCGCCTGACCACAGTGCAACCTGAGTCCCTGCCAGGCCAACAAAATTTTTTTTCTGCATCAATGTTGTTGACGGAGTGAGACACCGCCAACACGAGTCCTTCGGCGTTCAAAGGATCACTATTGCGGCGTCTCGGCAGGCTATTGTGGCCCTCTCGTCGATGCCCCAGCCTCGTATGCATGAATGGGGCATGCGGGCAGACAGGCGAGGATGGAGCGGCGGCTTTTTAGGCCGCCTTCGCCGCCGCGGGCGTTACCCGCAGCGCCCGCCTTGCCGACGAGCGCGAGCAGAAGCGTCGTCGGAAAGCACGCCAGCGCAGGGAGATGCCGAAGGGCCTGACCGAGGCAGCTCAGCGGACATGGCGGCTCAAGAAATTGCGATCGGCGTCGGCCCACAGACGCGTGGCGACACCGTGTTTCACGCCGTGCTGCCGTTGGCACTCCTGACCGGCATGCTCGCCGCCTGGAAGCTACGGCGACGTTGAGATGCGGATCATAGTGCGCTCTGCGATGAAAAGGGCGAACTGGTAGCCTCGCACCTTCTGATCCTCAGTACACCGGGCGCGGGCATTCGGTCTGGGACGCTCTGCGTCGATTGCCACCGCAAGAGCAGCGTCAGCCGGCGGCCATCTCGTCTTTGCCTCGTTGCGAGATCCCGAAGGGAAGATGTCGGGGGCACGGTCGGTTTGTAAAGTCGGCGTCGCGGCGGTCGTCGTTGAATTCGAGGCCGTGTCACAGGACGTCGTGCGAATTTTCGTCGAAGCGGTGCAGCGTGTGCATTTGCACATGTTCACCTTGCAGCCGGACGGCCATTATCGGGTATCGGTCGAGCCCTGGGACGATCCGCCAGCGCGAGACATCAAGCTTCGTCCACTCTATGACTATGCGCTGCTGCGGTTCGAGGCCTTATGTCGCCGCGCGGGCTTACCGGAGGTCACGACCAAACTTGTCCTGGCAGGCTTCCCCGCTGATCGCATCGCGGGGATACGATCATTGCCCTGGGTCACGCTTTCATATCTGGGCCAGGACTCTCCTCCACACTGGATACCTGTCGCCCAGAGGCAAGCTCTCCTTGAAGCGCCCTCGTTGCTCGATCGGCTTCGACTATTGATTGATCTGCTAGGCGGAGTTCGTCCTCCGGCCTCGCTTGCGGCCGACATGACCCCGTTCATCTTGCGAGCCGCGAATTCGGCGCAACTCACTTGAAGCCTGCTCGGACGGAGAAGCTCCGCTTCGCTCCTTTCGAAACACCTGTTTCTTCGCGCGGTTGCCGCATGTGCCCATATCGCACCAGCGACGAGAACCGTTTTTTGTGCGATCGATAAAGAGCCAATGACAGTCATCAGGCGGACATTGCTTCAGCCGAGGCAGTTCATCGCCACGAAGAAGATCGAGTGCGGACCAGGCGACGGCTCCAACAATCTTGTCGATACCCTGGAATGCAAAGGTTACGGGCGCTCCTGAAATTTCGGATGCCTGAAGCGCTCCGGCCGCGAGATCGCGGATAACATCCAACGCGGATGCGGGAGCTTCCTTGTGATGGGCAATCGCCGACCCTGCTTCAGTGATGGCTGACCGCAAGGCCATTGTGCGGTTCACCAAAGCGCCGCGTTCGTGCGCTGGGATGGCAAAGCGGCTGTCGATCGAACCAGCTTCCTTGGCCCAGGCCACGATATCGTCCACCGTCGTGAGATGGTCTGTCTCGCGGTCTGTTCCGCGCCAACTGATGGTGTTGGCGAGGTCCAGCGCGATGTTCCCGGAAATGCGATGGGGGAAGGACATCGATCCCTATTTCTGGTTCGTCCGCCGGTCTCCCGACGGGTCGTTGTGCGACAGTGCTATGCCGGCCGCCGTCAGCAACAAAACCGTGCCGCCGATTTCGGCAACGCCGATCGTCTCTCCGAAGAGCCACGCCCCCGCTGCGAGCGCGATGATCGGCGAAATAAACGCATAGAGGCCCGCTCTGGCGGTGCCCCACGCCTCCAGAAGCCGCAGATAGAGTGTATAGGCGACAATGGTGCCCAGGACAGACAAGTAGAGCAAGCTGCCGGCCACCGTCCAACTCGCCAAGCTGTTCAAGGCCCTCGGCTGAATCTCACCGGCAGCAAACGAGATCGCCATCAATGCGGCGCCCCCGATGATGGCGTGCAGCATTGTCAATGTCAGCGGTTTCACAGATCCAACGAGCGGCCGCGCGATGACGCTTCCGATGCAATAGCAACAGGTGCCCGCTACGATGGCGGCAAGCCCCATGCCGTTTCCCGCATCCTGCTCGGCCAGACGACTCCAGAAAAGGCCGACGAGACCGGCGCAACCCACGCCAAGCGCGAGCCCGTGACGCCATGTCGGCCGATCCTCGCCAACCAAAACGGCCAGGGCAAACAGCAACACGGGGATCAGCGAGAGATTGACCAGCCCCGACAGACCGGAGGGTACGGTCTGCATTCCCCAGAACAGGAGGCCGTAGGTGCCTGCATTCGTGAGCAGCGCTGACGCGATGATCCGGCCGGATCGCCCCTCCGAAAAAGCAGATCGGAGCTCCCTGATGATGGGCAGAAGGATGAACGCGGTGAGCATGTAGCGCAATCCTGCCAGGAGGATCGGCGGGGCGCCGGCATCAAGCCCGAACTTGATAGCTGCCCATGTCAGTCCCCAGATCAGCGCCATGAGGCCGAAGAGGATGAGATTGTGCACGCCGCTTCACCGTCAGCGCAGGTTCTGATCATCGATGAGGATGCGGTGAATTTCGATACGCTCGGGCAACTCGATCAGCAGTTCGGTATCGCGGTCGAGCGCGACTTTCTGAAGCGGTGGAATTCCTTCGGCCCGCATATAGGGCTCGTAGATATCCGCGATGTCTCGACGGGTGCGGCCGCGCCAGATGCGCGCGATGGTCGGCTTCGTAGCCATGGCAGTCTCCCTGCAATGAAAGCGTCGGTCGGCTCGACGCGGTTGGCGATCAGCGAAGCGTGCGCTGGAGAAAATCGCGGATCAGTGGCAGTACCTGCTCGAAATGCGTTTCCAGCAGCCAATGTCCGGCATCCTCGATGAGGTGCAGTTCCGCATTCGGCAGGTCGCGTTGGTAGGCGCGAGCCGACTCCTCGGGCATGTAGCCGTCCTGCGGCCCCCATACGACCAGAGCCGACGGTTGGCGCTCGCGCAGGAAAGATTGGTAGCGCGGGAACCATTCAAGGTTCTGTTCGAGCTTTTCCATCAACCCGACCGACACAGCCCGACGCACTGGCGTGTCCATCAACGGCCAATGCAGCTTCCAGAGATCAGGCGGCACCCGGCTGGCTACCTCGTCCGAAACTTCGCCGATGAACTCCTTGCGGAATCCCTGTTCGCTCACGGCCTCTTCGAGCGGACGATGTTTCTCATCCGACTTGTCAGCCCACCATGCCTTGATTGCCTTGTATTTCGGACCGAGTACATCCTCGTAGATGTCGCCATTCTGGATGATGAGCGCCATGGTCTTCTCGGGCCGTGCGATAGCGTGTCTGAGTCCGATCTGAGAGCCGTAGTCACGGAGCCAAAGCCCATAGCGTTCTAGACCGAACCCATCGGCGACATCGGCGAGCACCTCGGCATAAGCGTCGAAGTCCTAGCCGAATTCAGCGGGGTCCGGCGTGTCACTATAGCCGAAGCCCGGCCAATCGAAGGCGACCGTATGCCAGCGATCAGCCAAAGCGGGCACCAGCCGCCGAAACTGGAAGGACGAGCACGGATACCCGTGCGGCAGGAGCAGAACCGGAGCATCCTCCGGACCCGCCTCGCGCAAGAACAAGTTCCGTCCGCCGATCTCGGCGTATCGATGAACTGTGGAATGCTGCTGCACGACACCGTCCTCTCGAACTGGAATGGTCTAAACGCATATAGGCGGTTCCAGTTCCGATCTTTGGTGACGTTCTCGAGGCGGACGTCGCTTCTCAGATCGCGCGTGACACGAACCTCCGCGTCGTCGGGAATGGCGTGTCCCTCAGGGATTGTTTGAGGGTAGTTTGGCGGTCGCCCTTAGGACCGGGTCCTCGATGGCCGCCGCAACCACCTTGCAGGACTGCGAGCCGGCGCCCTCAAAGGCATCGCCGGCCTAGACAGCACGGACCGAGCGGGCGGTAGTCCGAGGTCAGCCACGCCAGTGCAATTTCAGGAATCTTTCAGCCGCTGTTCAGGACTGGAAACTCCGTGCTCGGCTAGGTTGCGGACAAGACATCCGCGGAATCGCGAAATGAGAAGGAGGGTGGCATGCGCGTGCTTGAAGGCAAACCGCAAGTCCGGCCGCATGCAACGGCAATGGCCGCAACCGCCATTTCGCGCTGCGACTTGATCATTTCTCTTCGGGCGCGCATGGCCGGCCCCGGCGGCTACTACAATTTTGGAAATGCGCTCGGGCTGACGACGGGCATCACAGTACAATTCGCCGCTCTGGCGCAAACCGGCGGCTCGCATGGGCAAACTACTATAACGGCGGCAGTGGCGGACTACTTCGCCGGCAGCCCTGGGGCCATCGCGTTGACATTGGCAACCCTGGTCTTCTTCTGCAGTGGTGAAATCTATCATCGCGCCTGGGCGGAACGACGGACCCCGGACCAGGCACTGAACCGCCTGGGGGACCTATTGTCGGGGCTCGGCGCGATCGGGCTCGGCGTGGCTCTGTACCTGCTTGGCGATCCACTGCTGGCTGCAACATCCGGCCTGCTGCACGCCTTGGGCAAATTCGGCAGCGCCTATCACCAGCCCGGGACGCCTGCCTTTATCGGCTGGCCCGGCACGTGGCCGGACCCGTTCCGCAGCGCCGTCCTTGCAAGCCGACTGCCCGCGATCGCGGCGGCGGGCGCGCAGTCATGGCTGGCACTTCCCGCCACCGAAGCCGGCGGACCACTGTCTGCTATCGCTGGTTCGACCACGCTGCTCGTCTGTTACCTGCTCTGGGCGAAAGCGGATCTGA
The DNA here is from genome assembly GCF_006439375.1 of Mesorhizobium sp. B4-1-1. Classification (NCBI taxonomy): domain Bacteria; kingdom Pseudomonadati; phylum Pseudomonadota; class Alphaproteobacteria; order Hyphomicrobiales; family Phyllobacteriaceae; genus Mesorhizobium; species Mesorhizobium sp. B4-1-1. The sequence continues at coordinate 142,200 of NZ_VFTH01000013.1, read as the reverse complement.
TGCTTTTCCGCAGTAGCGCGTGCAACGCGGTCGAGAAGAAGACCGACGATACCGTGTCCCTGCCCTTCATCTGAAGTAAGTGGAGATAAAACCATGTTCGGTAGCTCTCAAGACCAGGAACCTACCCTCCCACTCGACGACGCTCTTTACCCGATGCAGACCCGGATCCGCACCATCTGCGTGTTCGGCGGCGCCAGGACGGGCAACGACCCGCGGCTAGCCGAGGCGGCCACGGCACTTGGCGACGCAATCGGATCGGCAGGTATCCGCCTGGTCTATGGCGGCGGCGGCGAAGGCTTGATGGGCGCGGTCGCGGCCGCCGCGGCGACTGCGGGCAGCGAGGTCATCGCCATCGCACCACGCTTCCTTGTCGAGCGGATGCGCATGCCGCGCGGTGTTGTCCAGACCATCACCGTTCCCGACATGCATATGCGCAAGCGGCTGATGTTCGACTACGCGGACGCTTTCGTCGCGCTACCGGGCGGCATCGGAACGATCGAGGAGCTGGCCGAGGTCATGACCTGGCGCAAGCTGGAACGGCACAGCAAGCCGATTCTGGTCGCCAATTTTTGCGACTTCTGGTCGCCCTGGCTCGAACTGCTCGACCATTTGGAGGATGCGGGATTTCTCTGCGGCCAGGTTTCAGCAGCATGTCTTGTTGCCGATGCACCGGCCGCCATCGTGCCCATGCTTCAGCGCGGCGTCTGCTTCTCGCAGGACAGGTTGTCGCTGGCCGAATATTTTCGCTCGGCCTCGCGCCCCGGGACCCAACTCTTTTCGGCACCGCCACTTTGATCGACAGGCCCGTGGCAGCGACGTGTGGATCACAAGATGACAATCGCCCTCACCGAAGACCTTCTTGCCAAGTTCGACCGTAGGATCGAGGACACCGGCCCGGCGCCCGGGATTAAGATCCTCAATGATCGCGACTATCGCGCCATCCGCGCGCGGCTGCTTGCCGAACGTCCGCCGGGGACAGTCTGGGTGTTCGCTTATGGTTCGCTGCTATGGAACCCGTGCTTCGATGTCGAGGAGGAGCGAAAGGCCATGCTGCATGGCTGGCACCGCCGCTTCTCGCTGTGGCTGACGCGCTGGCGCGGCACGCGTGAGCGTCCCGGCCTGATGCTGGCGCTCGACCGTGGCGGCAGTTGCCGGGGGGTCGTCTACCGAATTCCCGAGCATGACGTGGAGGCGGCGATCGACCGGCTCCTGCGGCGCGAGATGGGCGCCAATCCGCCGACCAACGTTCCCCGCTGGATTTCCGTACGCAGCACGGGGGAGAACCTAAGAGCCATCGCCTTCGTCGCCGACCGCAATGGGCCAGCCTATGCGGCCACCTTGCCCGACGAGGCCACGGTCGAGATCCTGTCGCTCGCAGCCGGCCATGTCGGCAGCTGCGCCGACTATCTGCGCCGCACCGTTCTGCAGCTCGAGGCGCGCACAATTCGCGACACGACGCTGTGGCGGCTGCAGGCAAAGGTCGCCGTCTATCTCGCATCGCTCGATACCGACGCGACGTTGCCGCCACCAATCGTGGAGATCGACCATGCATGTGAAGGCTGACGGGATTTCACCCTCGGTGCTGGCGCGCGAGGAAGCGCTTAACATCCTCTCGAAGGTTGGCGCCGGGTTCTGCTGCGGCGAGGCCAACGAGATGCTTGCCTATCTCGACAGGCTGGCACCACTCGACGCGGCCATCGCGCCTGCCAGCGAGCGGCCTGGAACATGGCGTCGGCTTCGCAGCACCATTCTGGGCGGCCTCTTTCGCACTTGACCTTGCCTGCGTCTACGGTTCCGATACCAGACGCGCAACGAAGCGCGGCTATTGGGGCAAGGGATTGGCGCAACAGATCGGCAGCGCGGTTCTCGATCTCGACCTGGGTACGCTCAGGCGGGACGGCGAGATCGTGCCGGTGCGACCGAAGACCTTTGAGCTGCTCGCCTTCCTGGCGCGCAATCCAGGCCGTGTCCTGAGCAAGGACGAATTGCTGCAGGCGGTTTGGCCGGGCATCACGGTAAGCGAGGATTCGCTCACCCAGTGCATTCGCGACGTACGCAAATCGATCGGCGACGAGGCGCAAGCGTTGGTCCGCACGGTCCCCCGGCGCGGCTATCTGTTCCTGGCCGCCGACGACCAGCCGGCCGCGACGCCGGCCATCGTTGCGCTCACCGCCACGCGCGCGGCCGAGCCGATGGTTGCCATTCTACCTTTTCGTGTCCATGCGGCGGACGCTACCGCCAAGACGCTGTTCGACGGCGCGGTCGAGGAGATCATCAACGCGCTGTCTTATTTCAAGACCATCAGCGTTTTGGCCCGCCATTCTGCCTTCGCGCTGTCCGGGCATCCTTCCGAAGATATCGGCGCGACCGCCGAGCGGCTCGGCGCCGACTACATCGCGGAAGGCAGCGTCGAACCCGCTGGCGACGACTACAACGCCCAGATCGTGCTCACCGAGACCACGTCTGGCCGGCGCATCTGGGCGCAGGGCTTCACCTTCGCCAGGGAGGGCATCTTCGCGTTTCAGAAGACAGTGGCACAACGCATGGCGACAGCGCTGGTCGTCAATGTGGAAAGCGCGGCCATGCGACGCGGCCAGCCCGCGCCCGCCGCCAATGTCGAGGCCTACCTCCATCTGTTGCGTGGCATAGCGCTGCTGCGCAGCTATGGCGAAGGCGTCAACCAAGGCGCGCGCCAGCATTTTCTGAAGGCCCTGGAACTCGACTCGGCCTCAGGGCTGACGCATGCATATCTGGCGCTGGCCGATGTGATCATCGGCGGTTATTCCGTCGCGTCGCGCGCCGTGCTCGATGAGGCGCGCGACCGGGCGCTGCACGCCATCGCGCTCAGCCCCGACGAGGCGCGCTGCCACAGGATTCTTGCCCTTACGTTGCTCTATCGGAGCCGGGAGGATTACGATGCGGCCGAAAAGCACCTCACCCGCGCACTTGAACTCAACCCATACGATGCGGATACGCTCGCCCAGAACGGTTTCTTCCGGGCAATACGCGGCGATGGAGAAGCCGGCCTTGCCATGCTCGACCAAGCCATCCAGCTCAACCCGATGCATCCGCCCTGGTATAATTTCGACCGCGGTGAAACCTTGTTCGTCGTCGGCCGGTACCAGGAAGCGGCGGCGTCCTTTTCATGCCTGCCGCGCAAGGATGCCTGGCATTGGGCGCGGCTGGCAGCCTGCCATGCACTGGCCGGCGACACCACCAAGGCCAGGGCTTGCGCCAGGGAGGGCCGCCATCTGGAGCCCGGCCTAACCGTGGCGGATATCCTGGCGGACCTGCGTATGGAGCGCGCGGAGGACAGGGACCGGTTGCGCCTCGGTCTCGAGCGCGCCGGTTGGGACCATGTGGGCTAGCAGCGCCTCGTAAAACATAGCCGCAGCCCCATCTTCACGAAGGAAATTGCGGGCGCTGGTCATATCGATTCCGCTCAAAAGAGCTGCAGTGCTTGAGAAGACCTCCCACCTAACATCCGGAGCCCAGACGTTCCCACTCAGCGGGGAGATGCGCTTGAGCAGGCCATCTGGAATGAAGCGGCGGCCGTTGCGTAAATGGGTCACTGCTCGCTCGATATAGACCGTATTCCAGCTTCCTGATTAGCACGATGACGGTGATGACGCCCCGCCGATCCGTTTCCGTGCCGTTGGAGGAAACGCCATGAGCCTTGCTGACGGGCTCCTGGCCGGGCTGGCGCTCGGCAGGCCTGTTGCGCGGCCGTGTGATGTTCGCGGCGAGCTTGGTCTGGGGACCTACGTCGGCCTGATTGTCGCCTTCTACGACCGCGTCAGAGCGCCGCGCTCAAATACGGCACACGCGGAATCCACATCAACGCGATTTGCCCCGGCCTGATCTGGACGCCGATGGCCGATCGGATTGTTGGCGACGGTCAGGCGATGCGCTTGCGGCGATGGAAAGGGCATTCCGATGGGGCGGGTCGGCCGTCCGGAGGAAATCGCAAATGCGGTGCTCTGGCTTTGCAGTGATGCTGCCGCTATGTGACGGGACAATCCATCTCCGTGGATGGCGGCTTCGTCATGCGCCGACGGAGGTATTGAGATCGGCGATCTTCGCGGCTGCGGGCGCCAAGCTCAAAAAGTAGATTATTGGATGACGAGCATCTTCGTTCGAAATTTGCCCTGCAGCCAATCCAAAAAGCGCGAATGCGAGAGTTGCGGGGACGAAAATGGGCCGTTTGAGGTGCATCATGTTCGTCATCTGAAGGACATGCAGGACAGCCATTGGCCTCCAGCGCAGAGCAGCACGGCAGCGCAAGACGGCAGTCTTGTGTCGGCCATGCCATCTGGCGCGACACCAGGTCGAGAGCGCTCGTGGGCGGAGAGCCGTGTGCGATGAAAGTCGCACGCACGGTTCGGAGGGGGCGCAGGAACATCCTCATTGAGGTGTCCCGCGCCTACCCTATCCGAGCCAGGGTCTCATCCGGCTCCTCTGCGGGGGAATGTTTACCGAAGATCATACTTGAGATCTGTATTGTCATGCCCCGCGCAACCGTTCGGCAGCTGGTCTGCCTCCGGACCAGACGATTTGATCATCCGGACAGGCGATGTACTTTCAACGCGCCGTCCTATGGTGTTGAGATACTCGCAGACCAATCGCCGGCGGAATACGGTATTGCGAATCGAGTTTGCCTGCAGACAGTCGAAGCGGCGGCTTGCAGTAGAATTAAACGAAAACCGCCGGTGCGCAGTTATTTGAGCGGAAGATAAAGGTCCACGACGACTTCATGCGCCCGTATATCTGCGATGGGGACAAGTTGTCGCCGCGCGTAGATCGGGAAGTCACGCAACTCTTCTCCGCTTTCCGGGAGCCAGTCACGATAGAGGTATAAGGCCGCTGGTTCGAGGTTGTTGGTATTTCCAGGGTAGCGCAAGACGGCACAACGTCCCCCGGGTATTGTGCCAGCCTTCATCCATTCATCCTCCCTGGAGATCGAGCGATCGGTACTGACACAGAGGTCCACGCTGTAGTCTTCCGGCACGGCAGGCTCCCTTTCGGATCGGAAGACCATAAAGCTTGATCGCCCGGATCCAACCGACAGGCCAGATGCCTCACACCAGGCCCTGAAGCGCTCGGACGTTTCCTTGATTTTCGCGCGGCTACCGCGATGCTCCATGATTGCCACTGGCATATCGGGCACGTCGAGGATGGTGACGTCGTCGCGTTCGAAAATGATCTGCATGGCTTTGCCTCTCGCATTGTCCAAAGGCCCGAAGGCCGAGAGCCACGAAGGCCAATCGGGTGACTTCCGAAAGGACGACGGCGATTGCGCTAACCGTTGCCGGAAGGCACGGGCGAACGCATCAGGGGTGTCATATCCGGCATCCATCGCTATGGCAGTGATCGTTTGAGTATCATCCCATGCAAGTGTTTGAGACGCACGCTTTAAACGCGCGAGTTGAACATAGCGATGCACGGACAACCCGAAGGTTGCCGAGAACTGCCGGTGGAAGTGAAATTTGGAAAAAACTGCAACATGACTGAGCACCGCAAGGTCCAGTTCATCATCGAGATGAGCATCGACATAAGCCAAGACCCTTCGCATTCGAGCCCAATAATTTTCCTGTGCTGCGGTCATCCAACTCCCTTCGTGGCGCACTCCTTATGTACCCCAGGGCCCACCTCCGCTCGTCCGATCTTGCTATAGCGATAAAGCGAGCACCGTCGATTGAAGCTGCCTAGAACCGTCCAAAGAGGCGAGATCTATCGTTGTTCCGGTGATATTGTTTCGGAAGGCTTGTCGATGCGATGGCTCGAACAGCTGAACCTCGGGCCTCAGCTGTTGAACTCATTCTCCTATCCCCAGAATGACAGAAGATGCTCATTCGCGCAGCGTTGCCCCTGTAGGCGTCCGGCAATCGCTGCGGGCTTTCCGGATGCCGGGTTCATTTGACCACCGGTCGGCGCCAGCGCAGCCATCGTTTCTTCGTCGGGGTGGATCACCTCGACCTGTGCGCCAGCAGCCCTCAGAATGTCGACGCCGGCTTCGACAGGCACAACGCGCATGGCTTGGGGAGGCGAACGAAGCGCGAGTATCAGTATGCGCTCGTAGCCAATTGCGAGATCGGCGTTGTCCGACGAGTAGTAGCCACCATCAATATAATGGTGGCCGTCAAAGAACATCGCGGGCGAACCGAAGGAAGCTGTGGTCGCAATGATGGCGTCAACCAGATCAATACCGGACTCCCGATCAAATGCGCGGCGTTCTCCCGTTTCCGCGTTCACGGCGGGGATCAACACTCTCTGCTTTGGCCAAGTCCGCGAGGAAAGCTGGCGGGAAACGGTCGCCCGCCGATCCGATGCGGTCCCGGCACCGACAACCAACGCAAGCTGACCGTATCGCCGGAGTATTTCGGTGGGACTACCGCCCGACTGCCTCGCATCGTCCACACCCGCCCTGATCCGAGCCCAATCGATCTGGGGCGGTTGTTCCAACGAAGGGCCGTCGGGTCCGACGCGCTGCTGATAGAACTCCTTGAGCGATCTGCCGCTTGTCAGATCGACCGCAACCCTTGCCCCCGCCGAGGTTCCCACGAGCAGGTCCGTATCCCGCACATCGAGCCCACTATCGGCCATGCCTGTGACGAGGCCAATTTCCCATGAGCTTGCGACGTATCCGCCGCCTGCCAAAATCAAAGCCCCTCGTGTCTTACTCAATTTGTCGTTTCCGTCAGCACGAATTTCCGGCCCGCGATTGCAAGGCTAACCGGTGCCCTGGCGAAAGGAGAGGACCCGGGTTACGGTTTGCAGCCTCAGATCGCCACCGAGATACCTATCGATGCCGTCCTTTCGAACGCGATCGGAGCGTATGGCTGTGAGCCAGGTTTACGTCTTCCGTTTCGGGAAGCTGCGAACTAGCTAGAACACGCCTCCGCCTGCGCCGATCTCCTGCCCGGTAATCCACCGCGCTTCATTGCTCGCCAAGAAAAGGGCGACAGCCGCCACATCCTCAGGTTCGCCAATTCGCTTGAACGGCGATGCCTCGGCGGCCACGCGGCGATCGCGCTCCGGTAGTAGGTCTGTTTTCGTATAGCCTGGAAGTATCGCATTGACGGTGATGTTACGCGGTCCGAGCTCCTGGGCCACGGTGCGGACGAGTTGTTCGATAGTTCCCTTACTCGCCAAGTAAAGAGCGTTGCCTGGTATAAGCATTCTGACGCCGCCAGTCGACGTGACAATGATGCGGCCACCGTTCCGCAGGCGCTTTGCCGCCTCCTGGAGGATGAAGAAGACGCCTTTGGCGTTGACGTTGAATACCTGATCGTATTCGTCCTCGGAGAACTCGACGAACGGTTTGATAACTGCCGTGGCCGCGTTCGCGACGACGATGTCGATCTCTCCGAAGGCCGTCTCGGCCTCGTCAAACAGGCGCTGGATATCCTCGACGCGAGACATGTCAGCCTTTACCGCGAGCGCCTTGCCTTCGCCTTCGGCGATTGCCCGAACCGTGTCCTTCGCGGCCTCATGGTTCGAAACATAGTTGACGACGATTGCAGCTCCTTCACGACCCAAGCCTTCTGAGATGGCTCGGCCGATGCCGCGGGAGCCACCCGCGACGACCGCGACTTTGTCGCGCAAATTATATTTGCGGTGATGGGGGATCGACATTTCACATCTCCTGGGTTGCGCGCGAGAAGTCATCTCATGAGGGCTATGAAACGTCCGTCAGCCGTCTGTTGAGGCCGGTGCGAAGGTTCACACCGAACTGCAGATAGGCCTTCAAAGCACAAAGCGTGTAGGTCCAGCCGGCATTCTGACCGAGGGCGAGGTTCACACCGTCCTCGTCAAGTTCAAAACTCGCATCGATGACCGTTACGACCGTTGCGTCAGGACCATCGGCGTCGAACGAAATCGTCGTGCGCAGCAATCGCCCGAGCGCCGACGATTCATAGACGATCTTGCTGTCCTTATTCACTTCGAGGACGTCGATTCCGACCTTTGCGCCGACGTCGGCGAACTCCCAGGTCACATGCGCGCCTTCTTCCAACGGACCGCTTGCACCGCTGATGAAGTAATTGGCCATTTTGACCGGATCGACGAAGGCGTCGAACACCTCGCTAATGGGCTTGAGAATTCGTTCTCGGACTTTCACATCGAAGGTCATCACTTGTCTCCTCTTACTTTACTCCGTGTTTCGTCGCGCACTCGGGCGAGAGCCGAGATAGTCTTCGGACGTTGCCTCAGATGTCCCCTTGTGGCCGATCATCCAGTCGCTGCATCCGCACGCCCTCGATCGCGTAACGTGCAAACAGAAAATCATGGATCGCCACGACCCGCTCTTCGTCGAACGACAAGGCGATGAAATAGGCCGGCTCGTCGAGCGATACCTCGCGATCGTAGACGAGCATGGCTGGCCGTCCCTCGACAACGCCGGCGCCAAATATCCACTGCTCGCATGCCGCATAGCGGCCGTAATATTCGCCGACCATCGATTTCCCCCGCCGGGTCAGCTTCGACACCAGGTCGAGGCGGACGTCCTCGGCAAGCATGGCGCGCACCGCGTCGAAATCGCCGCTCTGGAAGCCATCGACATAGGCGGCGAGGCGATCCCGCATCTCGCGGGTCAGCATTGGCTGCTCGATATTGTCCGGCTCGTTGGCGAAGCTAAGCAATGCGGTACGTCCGCGTTGCAGCGCCGATTTTGCGGCCGCCGCGCTGACGCCATTGACCTCCGCGACTTCGTCCACCGAGTGACCAAGCACATCCTTCATCACCACCGCGCTGCGTTGCAGGGGTGGCAGTCGCATGAACGTGCGGATCGACAGGGACGCTGCCAAGGGATCGAGTTCGGCCGAAGCAGCAATCATTTCCATGGTCTCCAGGTCTTCGATCACCGGCGCGCGGCGGCGCTGGCGCAGGAAATCGAGCGCCGTGTTGTGAGCGATGCGAAACAGCCAGCCTTCGGGATTCGTCAGCCCCGCATTGCACCACGCTGTAGCCGCCTTCAAAAAGGCGTCTTGCACGATGTCCTCGGCATCGATGGTCGAGCCCACCATGCGCGCGCAATAGCGGTGCAACGCTGGGCGCATTGCGGACAACAATCGTTCGAGTTCCTGCTGGTGGGCGCTCATCGATCAGGCTTGATGACTATGGCGGTAGCGCTTTGAGCATCGATACCGCTCAACCCTCTTTGCATACGACCCCGGTACTTTCGTTGTGCTGCGGTCATCGTGTTCTCTTCTGGTCCACTACTTTTGCACACCTCGACCCAGTGCCACTCGTCCGATCTTGCTATTATGACAACGTCTTGCGAGCCGATCGACTAGCCTCAATCGAGCGGGAAAGGCTGCATGCCGGCTCGAATGCCGTAGGCCACGCCGGTTGTGTAAGCAGGGTCGGCGAGCCATTCGGCGACCTGCCGCCCGACTTGTCGGGGTTCGAGATGCGCGCCGTAACGCGCTAGGATATGCTCATCGATCATGATCCCTTCGGCTTCGGCATAGGCCGCCGCGACGCTGCGTCCAAGTTCGGTCCCGGCTATCAATTGTGCGGGAACGAGAACCTGAAAGCGGATGCCGAGTCCGCGCTCGCGAGAGACCGCATTGGCCTGGTGTGCCATGAACCATACCATGCGCTTAGCGCCGATATAGCCGCCGGACATGCGCAGATCTTCCGGCTTTATGGCGGGCATGCTCATCACCATCGCCGCTCCGCTCGACGTCACGAGTACGCGCGATCCCGGTCGCAAGGGCTTGTCGAGCGCTGCCTGGATGCCGACGAACGTCGCCCTGACATCGGTATTCCAGATCGCCGAGAAATCCTCCCAATTCTGACGGTCCAACGGTTTTGCGACCAGTCGAGCGCCGGCGTTGAGGATGAGGATGTCGGGATCGATATCATCGATCGCGCTCGCAATCAGATCAGCATCCGTCGCGTCGCCAGCGACTGTTCGAGCACCGCAATCGCGGGCAGCGACCAGCCTGCTTTCATCTCTGGCGATCGCGGTAACTTCTGCTCCCTGAGCGGCAAGCGACCGGACCATCTCCAGTCCGATACCTGAGCTCCCGCCGGTGACGATCGCCCGCTTGTGTTCCACTCCAGCCATTGTTGCCTCCCTCTCAAGCCACGCGCACATGCGCGACGGTGGTGAGGATGGAATCGAACCGTGCAAGCGCCGTGATCTTCGGAAAATAGGCTTGCATGCGCTCGTCGCTCTGCATGGCCTTGACGGCATCGCCGTCTCGCCACCGGGACACGATGACGACCTTTGCGCCATCCGCCGCCGCCAGCAGGCTCGTCGATATCCAGCCGTCCAAGGTCGAGATCACCTGATCGATATTCGCCTGCAGCAGCGACAACAGGTTTTCCTGATTGGCGGGATCGCAGGTCAGGACGTTCACGAGAGTGACGCCGTCGCGCCCAGAAGTAATGCTGTTCATCTTGAACCCTCCGATGAACACCGGGGATCGGCGTTCTCTGCAAGGCTAGACGTTGCGATTGATCGAAACGGATCGCAGATCGGAAGACTTTTTTCTCCCTGCAGCGCGCCAGACTGTGAGGGGCCGAGCAAACTCATTGGCGAGGAGTGCCACTGCTTGCATCCTGAGCCGAGGGATCGTTCCGGGAAACCGCGGCCGTTCGGACGTCAGGCAGCAGCAATTACTTGGATTTCGACCAACAAGTACCTCATCGACCTCGCCGCGCCAGAGGGGCTGATCGTCGCGCGAACATCATTTACGGTGAGTCAGCACGCACCATCCCAGTAACCGGACGGTTCCGGCTCGCCGGGTCATGATCCTTCAGGCTGGAAACAAAAACGCCGCCGCGGGATCGAAGAAGATTTGTCGGCCCGCAACGTCACCGACGTTGCTCCGATCGGTCGAATCCGAAATCGGCCTGGCATCGATCTCGTCGCCCCACTCGGTACGGGCCACGACGCGCCGGCGGTCACCAAAGAAGGCCGCATCGACGATCTCGACGGTGAGTGATGCGTTCCCCTCGACAGGCCTCATGCGGAATGCTTCCGGCCGCACCATCAGCCTGGCCTTCTGGCCGCGTTCGAACTCGTGCGTCGTCTTCACGCCCTTAACGATGGAGCCGTCGGCCAGCCGCACGCTGGCCGTGCCATTCTCGCTTTCTAAATGCTCGGCTGCGAGGAAATTCGAGTTGCCGATGAAGCCGGCAACAAAATCGGTTGCGGGTCTAAGGTAGAGGTCTTCGCCGGTGCCGATTTGTTCGATGCGGCCATCCCTGAAGAGCGCGATGCGGTCCGACAGATGCAGCGCTTCTTCCTGGTCGTGGGTGACGTAAAGGATGGTGACGCCGGTCTCGCGATGGATGCGGCGGATCTCGGCCTGGATCTCCTCGCGCAGCTTCTTGTCGAGCGCCGACAGCGGTTCGTCCATCAGAAGGATCGGCGGATCATAGGCCAGCGCACGGGCGAGGGCGACACGCTGCTGCTGGCCGCCCGAGAGCGCCGCGGGCAGACGCTCGGCGAAGCTGTCCAGCCGCACCAGCGAGAGCATGTCGGCGACCTTGCGCTTGACCTCGGCATCGGGCCGGCGGCGGACGCGGAGAGGGAAGGCGACGTTTTCGGCGACGCTCAGATGTGGGAACAGCGTATAGCGTTGGAAGACCATGCCAATGTTGCGCTTGTGCGAGGGCACCGACAGCAACGACTTGCCTTGCAGCAGCACGTCGCCGGAGGTCGGATCCTGGAAGCCGGCGATGGCATAGAGCGTGGTCGATTTGCCGGAACCCGACGGTCCGAGGAAGGTCAGGAACTCGCCCTTCGGAATGTCCAGCGTCACATCGTGAACGGCGGTGAAGGCACCGAATGCCTTGCGCAGTTTGCGGATCGAGAGAAAGGGTTGGGTCATGTCTGCAGCTTTCGGCGTAAGAGTGCCGTCACGATCATCAAGGCCAGCGTGAGCGCGACCAGCAAGCTGGAGGCGGCGGCGATGACGGGGGTGAGGTCCGAACGGAGGCTCCCCCAGATTTTGACCGGCAAGGTCTGCAAGGTGGGACTGGCCATGAAGATTGCCACCACCACCTCGTCCCAGGAGGCGAGGAAGGAAAAGATCGCGGCGGAGAAGATGCCGATGCGGATCGACGGCAAGGTGATACGCAGCTTCGCCTGCAGCGGGCTCGCGCCGCAGACGATGGCCGCGTCCTCGATCGACTTGTCGAAACCTTCCAGCGCGGTAGCGATCGGGATGACGGCGAAAGGCAGGGCCAGCACGGTGTGGGCGATGACGAAGCCGATCGTGCTGCCGCCGAGGCCAAGCCGCAGGAAGAAGGCATAGATCGCGATGGCGAAAACGACGACCGGCAGGACCATCGGCGTCAGCAGCAGTCCGCGCAGGATCTCGCGGCCGCGGAACTGGCCGCGCACCAGCGCGAAGGAAGCGAGCAGGCCGATGGCGACGGCGAGGGTTGCGGTCATCGTGGCGACGCGGGCGCTTGTGAGCGCGGCCTCGACCCAGGACGGATCGGCAAACAGCTCCTGATACCATTTCAGCGTCCAGCCGGGCGGCGGGAAGGCCAGCCAGCGCGACGAGCCGAAGGAGAGGAGCACGATGAAGACCACGGGCAGCAGCAGGAAGGCCGCAACCAGCGCCGTGAAGGCAAGCAGCGCGACCTTCAGCCAGCCAAGGCGGTCATAGTCGAGCAGCATCTCAGGCGCCTCCCGTCGTGCGTCTTGCGCCGACCAGGCGCAGCTGCAGCGCATAGAGCGCCATGGTGACGACGAGCAGGATGAAGGCGGCGGCACTCCCCAGGCCCCAGTTGAGCAGCGACTGGATCATCTGCGCGATCATTTCGGCGAGCATCATGTTCGACGTGCCGCCGAGCAGCGCGGGCGTCACGAAATAGCCGAGCGACATCACGAAGACCATCAGCCCGCCTGCGGCGATGCCGGGCAGCGACAGAGGCAGCAGGATGCGGCGGAGGGCGGCAAGCGGGCTCGCGCCGCAAAGGGCGGCGGCGCGCAAAATCATCGGATCGATCGCCCGCAAGGTGCCGACCAGCGGCAGGATCATGAAGGGCAGCATGATGTAGACCATGCCGATGGTGACGCCGGTGAGATTGTTGATGAGCGGCAGCGGCTGGTCGATGATGCCCGCACCCATCAGCGCCCGATTGATGACGCCGGTGCGCTGCAAGAGCACCATCCATGCATAGGTGCGGGTCAAGAGGTTCGTCCACATCGACAGGATGATGATGCCGAACAGGATCGAGGCGAGTGCCGGCGGCATGATCGCCAGCATCCAGGCGATCGGGAAGGCGACTAGCACGGTGACAATGGTGACGACGAAAGCGACGAGGAAGGTGTTGAAGAATACACGCGCATATGTACCGTCGCCCAGCAACGCCGCATAATTCTGCAGGCCCGGAGCGGGATCCGTGACGCTGCGCAGCAAGAGCGCCAGCACCGGCACGACGAAAAACAGTCCGATCAGGATCAACGCTGGAAGCAGGCCGCCGAGGCCTGCCGGTATTCGAGGGGTTGCCATCCCTTGCTGCTCTTCCACCGACATGGCGGTACCCCCGGATTGCGGATCGGGACCGCCAGTGCCGTCCCGAATTTGTCATGAAAGAACGGGCGTCACTTCGCCTGCCAGGCGTACCAGCGCGTGGCGATCTCGTCGCGATGCTCGGCCCAGTAGTTCATATCGAGGTTGATCTGCCCGTCGACATGGGCGTCGGGCAGGCTCTTGACCACATCGGCGGGCATCTCGGCCTTGGCCTTGGTGTTGACCGGCGCGTAGCCGCTCGCCTCGGCGAATTTCGCCTGGCCGGTCGGGCTGGTCGCGGCGGCGAGGAACTTCATGGCGGCGTCCTTGTTCTTGGCACCCTTCGGCACGACGAGAACATCGGCGGCGGTGAGGTTCTGGTTCCAAGAGACGCCGACATCGGCGCCATCCTTCTCCAGCGCGAAGACGCGGCCGTTCCAGAGCTGGCCAAAGGTGGCCTCGCCGGAGGCGATCAGCTGTTGTGACTCCGCGCCGCCGCCCCACCAGACGATGTCCGATTTGATGGTGTCGAGCTTCTTGAAGGCGCGATCGAGGTCGAGCGGATAGAGCTTGTCGGCCGGCACGCCGTCGGCGAGCAGCGCGATCTCGATCACGCCCGGCGCCGACCATTTGTAGAAGGTGCGCTTTCCAGGGAATTTCTTGATGTCGAACATGTCGGCCCAGCTTGCCGGCTCGCCGGAGACGGAGCCCTTGTTCCAGGCGAGCACGAAGGAATAATAGAAGCTGCCGACGGCGCTCTCATTCGAGAAGCGCGGGTCGAGATCAGCCTTCGGCACGACGGCGAAGTCGATCGGCTCGAGCAGGCCGTCCTTGGCCGCCTTGATGGCGAAATCCATCTCGACGTCGACGACGTCCCAGGTGACGTTCTTGGCGTCGATCATGGCCTTCAGCTTGCCGTAGTCGGTCGGTCCGTCCTGCAGCACCTTGATGCTGGACGAAGCGGTGAAGGGTTCGGCCCAGGATTTGGTCTGGGCTTCCTGCGTCGTCCCGCCCCAGCTGGTGAACACCATCTCATCGGCCTTCGCGGCCGTGGTCGCCATGAGTCCGGCAAGGATGCCGGCGAAAATCAGTTTCATCTCGTTCTCCTCTGATTGGTTGTTCCGTTTCTTGTTCTTCAGTGCACCGCCGCCATGCTTCCTCAGCGCATGACGAAGGGATCGGGGATCGGGTCGTCCGAGGTGCGGATCCACACCGATTTCGAGCGCGTGTAATCGCGGATAGCGTCGAGGCCGCCTTCGCGGCCGAGGCCAGAAAGGCCGTAGCCGCCGAAGGGCACCAGTGGCGAGACGGCGCGGTAGGTGTTGACCCAGACGACGCCTGCATGGATACCGCGCGCCATGCGATGCGCCTTGGCGAGATTTGATGTGAAGACGCCGGAAGCGAGCCCGAAGGGCGTGTCGTTGGCCAGAGCCAGCGCCTCAGCCTCGCTGTCGAAGGCGAGCACGCTGAGTACCGGTCCGAACAGTTCTTCACGCACGCAGGCAAGCGTCTGATCCTGTGCCTCGATGATGGTCGGCAGGTAGTAGAATCCGTCGGTCTTGTCCTTTGGCCGCGCGCCGCCCGAGATCAGGCGGCCGCCCGCCGCCACGCTCTCCGCGACGATCGCCTCGATCCTTTCACGCTGGCGCGCGGTCGCCAGCGGACCCATCTCGGTCGCCGGATCCTGCGGATCGCCGATGACGATGGCTTCGGCCTTGCGCTTCAGCCGGGCGAGGAAATCGTCCTTGACCGAGCGCTCGACCAGAAGCCGCGAGCCGGCGACGCAGCTTTGGCCGGTCGCCGCGAAGATGCCGGCGACGACGGCATTGGCGGCGCTGTCGAGATCGGCGTCGGCGAAGACGACGACCGGGCTTTTGCCGCCGAGCTCGAGCGTCGTGTAGGCGAGGTTCTCGGCCGTGTTGGCGACGATCCGCCGCGCGGTCGACGGGCCACCGGTGAAGGCGACCCGCGCGACCAGCGGATGGCTGGTTAGGCGATGCCCGCAATCATGCCCGAAACCGGTGATGATGTTGACAGCGCCGGCTGGAAAGCCGGCTTCGCCAACCAACTCGGCGAAAGCGAGAAGCGGCGCTGGGCCGTCCTCGGGGGCTTTCAGCACAACGGTGCAGCCGGCGGCCAGCGCCGGGCCTAGCTTGACCGCTGACAGGAAGAGCTGCGAGTTCCACGGCACGACGGCGGCGACGACGCCGATCGGTTCGGGCCGCACCGTCACTTCCATGTCGGCCTTGTCGATCGGGATGAAGGCGCCTTCGTGCTTGTCGGCCAGTCCGCCATAATAGCGGTAATAGTCGCCGACATAGGCGATCTGGGCGCGAGTCTCGCGGATGATCTTGCCAGTATCGCGCGTTTCCAGCTCGGCCAGCCGGCCGGCATTGGCGGCGACGAGATCGCCAAGTTTCACCAGCAGTTTTCCGCGCTCCGTCGCGGTCAGTGTCGACCATGGGCCGGAGCGCAGCGCGCGATGCGCGGCCTCGACGGCGCGGTCGACATCGGCAACGGAAGCGGCCGGCATCTTTGCCCACGGCGCGCCCGTCGACGGATCGATGCTATCGAAAGTGGAGGACGCCTCGGCGAACTGGCCGCCTATGTAGTTCGTGAAGGCCGTGCTGCTCATCGCGACCCCGCCTCCTGGAAGGCCGGCATCACCTTGTCCACGAACAGCTGCAGCGATTTCTTCTTGCGCTCATGCGAGAGGCCGCTGTCGATCCAGATGGAATATTGGTCGTAGCCCTGCGCCTCGTAAGTCTTCAGCCTGGCGATCACCTCGTCGGCTTCGCCAATGACGAGGTTCTGCCCGATCTTGTCGGGCGCGTATTGCGGCATGGCCGCGATCTCCTCCTCGGTCAGCGGTTCCAGAACGCCCTGGCGAACGGGCTTCTTGTTCTGGAACCAGGCGCCGAACTGGCAGTAGAACCGCGATAGGTCTTGGGTCAGGCGGTCGGCGTCGGCGGCGTCCTCGGCGACGAACGTGTGCATCAACAGCATGATCTCCGGCCGCGGGATGTCCGGATGGGCCTGGCAGGCGGCATTGAAGCGCTCCATCAAGCTGGCCACCTCGCCATCGCCAGAGGCGAGCGGCGTCACCTGCACCTGGCATCGGTTGGCGACGGCGAAGTCATGCGAATTCGGGTCGCGCGCGGCCACCCAGATCGGCGGGTAGGGTTTTTGCAAAGGCTTCGGCGAGGAGGTCGTCGGGGGAAATTGCCAGAACTCGCCGGAATGCTCGTAGTCGCCATCCCAAAGGCCGCGTATCGCTGGGATCATCTCGCGCATGCGCTGGCCGGCGCCCCAGGCGTCCAGTCCCGGAAAGACGCGCTGATACTCATAGCTGTAGGCGCCGCGCGCGATGCCCAGATCCAGCCTGCCGCCGGTGATGACATCGGCCATCGCCGCTTCGCCGGCGAGTTTGATCGGGTGCCAGAAAGGCGCGATGATGGTGCCGGTGCCGAGTCGGATGGTTTTCGTCTTGGCGGCGAGATAGGCGATGTTGATGAACGGGTTCGGCGAGATGGTGAATTCCATCCCGTGATGCTCGCCGATCCAGGCCGCCTCGAAACCGGCGTGCTCCGCCAGCAGCACGAGTTCTTCCAGCTCCGCCACGAGCTCTGAATGCGGCTTGTCGAGATCCGAGCGCTCCATATGCACGAAAAGCGAAAACTTCATCGGTCTCACCGCTGGCCGGAATTGGTTGGGCCGGAATGGATTGGCGCCGACGGCGCCGGCTTGGCGAGCGGCCGGACTTCGCCTTCGACCTCGTTGCCGACATAGACGCCGAACGTGTCCTCCGTGCGCTCGTGCGCATAGCGCGCCAGCATCGAACGCACCGCGGGGTCGGCGATCTTCAATTCAGCGATGCATTCGATCCCGACAAGGCGGATCTGGCCGTCACCGGAGACGGGTGCATCTACCGTTCCGCGATAATAGACATGAGTCCGCGAGACGTCCGTCGCGCCATCCCAAACCGCGTAGAGAAAGCCGAGCTCTGCGTCGATCGCCTTGGCGGCAAGTTTTCCCCTGAGGCTGCGGGCATCGTTCGCGGCGCCGAGACCACGACCGGCCGGCAATTGGTATCCTTCGGCGGTCTCGAAGAAGAGCACGCGGCCTTCATTCTCGAGGATGGCGCCGACCTCGGTTCCGGGCGGAGCGGCGGCGGCCAGCGCCTCCTGGCTCAGGCCCGGCGTGACATAGGCGCCGCGGCAGTAGCCAAGAGGCTGTGCGCCATTGTGACTGAAGTCGTGGACGCGGCCGATGAGGATCGAATGGTCGCCGGCATCGACCAGCTGCTCCATGCCGCAATCGAACACCGCGACCGATCCGTCGATCAGCGGATTGCCGGTCTGCCCGGGTTGCCACGCCACCGAGGCGAACTTGTCGGCCGCCTTCGAGGCGAAGATGCCGGACGCGGCCTTCTGGGCTTCCGACAAGATGTTGATGGCAAAGCCTCTCGAAGTCGAGAAGGCCTGATGCCCCAGCGCCTTCTTGGCAATGCAGACCAGCACCAGCGGCGGCTCGAGCGAGACGGAGGTGAAGGAGTTGGCGGTGAAGCCGCGCGCGTCGCCGGCCTCGTCGATCGTGGTGACGATGGTGACGCCAGTCAGAAAGGAGCCGAGCGCGCGCCGGAACTCCATGGCGTCGAACGCGGGGGCATCGAATGAGGGGACGACTTTCGCCGCCTCAGATTCAACAGCCGTGACCTGGTCGAGAAAGGCCGTGATGCGTTGAGTCACTTTTTGCGGCGAAGCGATTGTCATCATGTGCTTTTCGCCGCTCAGCACGACACATCGCCCAGCCGGAGCGAGCCGCGCCATCGCCGCCGACATGGCGGGAGTCGAGTTGCGATCTTCCGAGCCGGTCATGAACAGCGCGGGTGCCGTGAGGTTGGCCAGCCGATCGGCATGCGCGGTATCGGCGCTGGCAAACAGGCGGTAGGTTCGGGCGTAGCCTTCGGCGTCGACGCTTTCGAGCGCCGCGCGCGCCGTCGCGGCTGCGTCTGAAAGACCGGGTGGAACCGGATTGCCGAACCAGCGGGCGATCGTCGCGGCGATAGCCGAGGGATCGCCGGGTCCACCAAGCGCGGCCGCCCGTTCGCGCACCGCCTGAGCGAGATCCGGAGGGCGGCGGAAGACGGCGTTGAGACAGACGAGGGCGCTGACGCGAGGGGGAGCGCGAAGCGCGATTTCCTGCGCGACCAGCGCACCCATCGAGTGACCGACCACGGCGACGCGATCCAGGCCAAGATGATCAAGCAGGCGGATTGCTTGCTCGGCGAAGTCGGACAGGCCGGCGTTTTCGAGGGGCAGCGGCGAAGCGCCATGGCCAAGCATGTCGACGGCGATGACGTCGAACCGACCTTGCATGGCCGCGATCTGCGGCTGCCAGATCGCCGCATCCATGCCGACGCCGTGGATGAGCAGGACAGGCGCGCCCGAACCGGCACGGATGAAGCCGGTGCCGTCGGGAGCCTTGTTGCGCATCGTCGCGGCGTCAGCCATGCAGGTCTCCGATCTCCTTCAGATCCTGGTAGCGGTCGCCGATGCGATGATGCGGGCGGCCGCCGATCGACGCGCCGAGCGCCACCACTAGCTCGTCAGGGGCGGGCGCGTCGCCGATCTGGAAATGCACGGTCAGATAATGCGAGCGGCGGCCTTCGTCGTTCTTGTCCATCAGCGGGATCATGATCGGCGTGTTGGGACCGCCGCGCAGATTGGTGAAGGCGAGATAGGTCTTGGCACCGACGGCGCGGCGATAGTGGTTGCCGAAATGCAGCGTGTGGATCAGCGCCGAGGCATGCTCGACCTCGCCCGACGTGCCGCAGATGGCGGCCTTGCCGTAGCCTTCAATCGCCTCGCCAGAACCGGCGACACGGATGATCTCATTGGTTAGCGTCTCGCCGAGCAAGGGAGCGAGCGTCCGGATTTCAGGGGAAAGATCCTCGGTGAAGCCGCGGCCTGCCCACGGGTTAGTGAGCACCGCCGCGACGCCGATCAGGCGCAACGGTCGCGAGGCTACCTTGCCGCCTTCGATCAGCGTGTTCTCAGTATAGGTCACGATCTTGCGGATGGCCGACTGCATGGAATTCCTCAGGACGGAGCCGCTCGCGGCTGCATCGATTTCTATATCGTATTATGGTATACCATACTATGGAGTGCCGCATGTCTTGTCAATCGGTTATGGAATCTGTTTTTGTGACGAGACTAGGGATTCAGGAAAAATGGCTGACGACACGCTTCGCATCGACCGCTCCGCCAAGACGTTGAGGACGCTGGCGCTGGAGCGAATGCGCGAGGCGATCATGGATTTCCATTTCCAGCCAGGCGAAAGGCTGGTCGAGCGGCCGTTATGCGATCAGCTCGGGGTCAGCCGTTCGGTGGTGCGTGAGGTGCTGCGGCAGTTGGAGACCGAAGGCCTCGTGCAGATGATACCCGGGCACGGGCCGGCGGTGGCGAAGCCCGACCTTGGCCGCACCGACGAGATCTACGAGTTGCGCGCGCTGCTGGAGGGCATTGCCGCGAAGGCCTGCGCCACGTCGGCCACCGACGATCAGATCGCGCTGCTCGATGCGGCGCTGGCGAAGCTGCTCGAAGCGTGGGCGTCGGGCAAGCCGCCGGCGGTGATGCGCGCGACGACGACATTCTACGAGGCGCTGTTCGAGGCGGCCGACAAACGCGTCGCGTGGGAGATCGTGAGCGGGCTCAACGTGCGTATCAATCAACTGCGATCGATGACGATCGCCTCGGCGAACCGGCGCGAGCCGGCCATCGCGGAAATGAACGAGATCATGGATGCGATAAGGGCGCGCAAGCCGGATGAGGCCGAAGCAGCCGCGCGAAGGCATGTCGAATCCGCCTGGAAGATTGCCCGTACTGCGCTGCAGCCCGACGGCGAGTTTGGTTCGTTGCCGAGAAGCCGTTGATCCTTTAGCCTCCGACCTCTCCTCACACATACAGCCTCTCGTGCCAAGGGGGTGGACGCCGCCGCCTTCAACGATGTTCGATAAGGTTTGGTTCGTGATCGTTCACCCTGGGAAGGCTTGAGCGCAATCTTAATCTCCAGCGGTGGCTGACGATTGTCTGACTGCAGGAGAGCAGAGCCAGTATCCTCAGCAAAAGTTCAGGCGTTAAGCCGCTATCCGGAATCCGGACCAGTTGAGGTTCGCGCCAGCGCGCCCTGTCAAGAAGGCAATCTGCCAGAAGTCGGCGCGCCAATTATCCAAAAACCGAATCTAGGGTCTCATCTTGTCCATTAGCACCCACAATTCCGACCGGGGCGCGACTCAGAACGTTCGAAAAAGCTTCTAGGAACTTCGGCGCGCCCTACCTGCAGCGGATCGAGCGTTCAATCGTCTCGCCCCACGTTGACTCGACATGAGTGTGGCTGGACCGCAGGCCTGATTCGACGCGCTGCGGCGGGAGCGTCGTTGCTCAGACGTTCGGGTCTAAACCACCAATATCACTTTGGTCCCCCAATTGCCCCGCTCGGCAGCGCTTTTCCCTATTCCTCGCCCTTGACAAGCGGAAAGCAAGAGTATTTTCTCGCTGAAATGATATTACTTTCTCGTAGAAAAGATGATTAAACCACCCTCACCCCCGATGTGTGAGGCACTGGGCTGAAAAGCAGGAGAACGGGATGGCGGGCGAGCTCGGCAAAATGAAGATGTATATCGGCGGCGAGCGGGTAGAGCCCGCATCAGGGGATTACTTCGAGACGGTGGATCCCTTCACGGCCAAGCCATGGGCGTTAGTGCCAAGGGGAAATTCCGCCGACGCCGACCGGGCCATTCGCGCCGCGGACCGTGCTTTCAGAGAAGGCCCCTGGAGATCCATGCATCCTTCCGAGCGCGGAAAAATCATTCATCGGCTTGGCAGCCTGATCGAAGAACATGCCGACGCGCTCGCGGAAATAGAGGTGCGCGACAATGGTCGCCTGCTCGCGGAAATGCGGCATCAAATCCGCTATATTCCCAAATGGTACTATTACTATGCCGGCCTCGCCGACAAAATCGAAGGCATCGTCCATCCCTGCGACAAGCCGGCGCTAAGCTATTCTCGTCCGGAGCCTTTGGGGGTTTGCGTCGGCATCGTTCCATGGAACGCACCGTTGCTGCTTTTCTCGCTCAAGGCAGCGCCCGCTCTAGCAGCGGGCAACACCATCGTCATGAAGCCGGCGGAGCATACGTCCGCCACTGCCCTGAAGCTTATGGAGTTGGTCGAGCTGGCTGGCTTCCCGCCTGGCGTGATCAACGTCGTGACCGGGTTCGGCAAGGAAATTGGCGAGCCGCTCGTTACACATCCATTGACGCGACACGTTGGCTTCACGGGCTCGACGGTAACTGGAGCGCATCTGTATTCGCTTGCCGCTCGCGACGTGAAGCGGGTGAGCCTTGAGCTGGGCGGCAAATCGCCAAACATCGTGTTCGACGATGCCGACCTGGACAACGCGGTGCGCGGCGTCGTCGGCGGCATTTTCGGGGCGACAGGACAGACTTGCATCGCCGGTTCGCGCCTGCTCGTGCAAAGGCGCATTCACGATCAGTTCGTCGAGAAACTTTCCGCCTTTAGCGGCGCGGCACGGGTAGGCGATCCGCGCAAGGTGGAGACCCAGATCGGCCCGATTGCCAACGCCACGCAGTACGACAGGGTGCTGGGTTACATCGATATTGCCAGGCAGGAGGGAGCAAGCCTCGTGTTGGGAGGCAAACGGCCCGAGCTTGCCGAATGCGAAGCAGGCTACTTCATCGAGCCAACCATATTCACCGGCGTCGAAAACGATATGCGGATCGCCCGCGAGGAAGTGTTCGGCCCGGTCCTTTCGACGATCGTGTTCGACGACCAGGAAGAAGCGGTGGCGATCGCCAACGATAGCGAGTTCGGCCTGGCGGCCGGCGTCTGGACCTCAGACATGAAGCGTGCGCTGCGCATGTCCGAACAGCTCGAGGCGGGCAGCGTCTGGATCAACACTTATCGCGACATCTCTTATACGACGCCGTTCGGCGGCTACAAGAAGAGCGGTCTGGGGCGCGAAAACGGCGTGGAGGGCATTCGCGAATACCTCCAGACGAAGGCGGTGTGGCTATCGACGGCCAAGGAAATCGAGAACCCCTTTGTCATCGGTTGAAGGACACCGGACAGATCGGAGTCGGGCTAGGAGGTGAGTGCAAAGATGATGAAGCGGAAGGGCAGCGAGATCCTCGCTGACGAACTCAGGCTCAACGGGGTCGAGCTCGTCTATCACGTCCCCGGCGAGAGCTTTCTTTCGGTGCTGGATGCGCTGGCGTGCCGCCATCCGGAAATCCGCACAATCACCTGCCGCCACGAAAACGGCGCTGCTCAGATGGCCGAGGCCTACGGCAAGCTGACCGGAACGCCCGGTATCGCATTTGTCACACGCAGTCCCGGCGCCACTAACGCCGTGAACGGCGTGCACACGGCGTACCAGGATTCTTCGCCGATGATCCTGGTGGTGGGCCAAGTGAAGCGGGGGTTGATGGAGCGCGAAGCGTTCATGTCCTACGACTTCCGCACGATGTTCGCGCCCATGACGAAATGGGTGGCGCAGATAGATGATCCGAAACGCATCCCGGAATTCATCCAGCGCGCCTATCACACGGCCATGACCGGCCGGATGGGCCCGGTCGTCCTCGTGGTGCCGGAAGACGTGCTCGAGGAGGAATGCGTCGTTGCGACAGGAAAGCCCTACACGCTGACCTCCGTCGGGACACCCGCCCCGGCCGACATGGCGAAGGTCCGCGATATGCTCTCCGATGCGGAGCGGCCAGTCATCATCGTCGGCGGCTCCGGTTGGACCGAGCAGGCGCGCGACGACATCCAGCGGTTTGCCGAAAATTGCCGTGTGCCTGTCGTCACCACCTTCCGCCGCCGGGATATCATCGACCATCGGCTGGAATGCTATGCCGGAGAGATCGGCATCGGCTCCAACCCGGCTCTTCTTTCGCACATCCGGGACACCGACCTCGTCATCATGGTCAACGACGCGCTCAGCGATGTGAACACGATAGGGGCCGGATATATGGAGGGCTTCACACTCTTCGATATTCCCGTGCCCAAGCAGAAATTCGTCCATGTGATGAGCAGCCTCGAAGAATTGAACCGGGTCTTTCAGGTCGATCTCGCGATACTTGCCGACAATGACGCGTTCGCCGCCGCGCTCGCCGGGCTGCCTTCGGTCGACCGCGCCGCGAGAGCGGAATGGGTCCGCCGGCTGCGCAAAACCTTCGAGATGGAAACGAAGCCGGGACCGTGTCCGGGTCCGATCGACTTGCCGAACATGATGAAATGGCTTCGGAACCGGTTGCCCGATGATGCGATCGTGACGAACGGCGTGGGCGCTTACGCGACCTGGAGTCAGAGATATTTCGCCCATTATAAGCTGCATACGCAGCTTGGTCCGATTAGCGGCTCGATGGGCTATAGCCTTCCGGCGGCCATCTCGGCGAAGCTGCTTTACCCGGAGCGGATTGTCGTCAATTTCGTCGGCGACGGCTGTTATCAGATGTGCGGAGAAGAGCTTGCGACCGCCGTCCAATACGGCGCCAACGTCATCATCCTGCTTTTCAACAACAACATGTACGGGACCATCCGTATCCACGAGGAAAACAGGCTCGATGGCCGTATCAACGGGACGAGCCTGGTAAATCCCGACTTCTGCATGCTTGCCAAAGCTTACGGCGCCCATGCCGAGCGTGTGCGCAAGACCGAAGATTTCGCCCCGGCGTTCGAACGCGCGATCGGCTCCGGCAAGCCCGCGCTGATCGAGCTCGCCCTCGATCCCGAAGCGATCCACACGCGCTATTCGCTAACAGACCTACGAAAACGACGATCGGCAGGGGCCTGAGCCATCCGGTCCGACGCGAGCAAATTGGCCGGTTCGCTGAACCGGCTGCCGGCCGGCAAAGCACCCTCGACAGAAAGGGTGACCAACACAAGGGTGTCAAACCCTCCCAACCTCACCAACAAAGGGGAAGTAAAATGAAGAAAGTAATAAGTGCAGTTTCGATCGGCTTCCTGGCGGTAGCCGTTCTCGTACTCGGCAGGCCGACAATCGCGCTCGCCGACGATGTTATTACCGCTTCGGTCAAGACCGACCCGGCCTTGCACGCAATGCTGCCCAAGAGCATTCAGGATTCCGGAATTATCAAGCTGGCGACCGACGCGCACTATCCTCCGTGCGAGAGCTTTGCGGAGGATAATGTCACGATGGTCGGCTGGGAGCCGGACCTTTGGAATGCCTTGGCAAAGAAGCTCGGGGTGCAGGTCAAGGCGGAATCGATCAACTTCGATGGCCTGATACCAGGCGTCCAGAGCGGTCGCTACGACACCGCGATGGAGTGCATCTCCGACACGGTCGAGCGTGAAAAACAGGTGACGTTCGTTGATCTGTCGATTTCCATCAACGGCATCTTTACGCGTGAGGACAGTCCGATAACCAAGGATCCGCTGAGCCTGTGCGGCCTGAAAAGCGGCGAGCAGAAGGGCACGACATTTGTCCAGAGCGTCACGGAGTTGCTTTCGCCTCTCTGCGTAAAGAACGGCAAGCCGCCGATCACCACGAACGAATTCGCTTCTGCAGATGCCACTATCCTGGCCTTGCTTTCGGGTCGCGTCGATTTCTTGGTCAACGATGCTTCCGCCGCCGCCTATATCAAGAAACAGTCGTCTAAGCCGGTGAAGCTTATCGTGCTAGATGTGATGCCGAAGCAGATCGACGGCTTCATAGTGAAGAAGGACAACACGGAACTGGCCGATGCGCTGTTGGCCGGAACGAAGGCGCTGATGGACGAGGGCGTCTATGACCGCATCTTTGATAAGTGGGATATCGCGGCTCTGAAGCTGAAGACGCCCGGCATCAATCTGGTCTCCAAGGGCGCGACCGCCAACTGATATCCGAAATAGCCAAGGCATAAGCTTCCATCATTGCCTTGGCATCACAGCTTTCCGGCTCCGATCGCCCAATCGGGAATCGAGCCGGAAAGAACCGCTGGGCCAGCCGTCTGGACTTCGAGACAGCGCCGAATCTTCTTGCAAGACAACGGCGCATGGGAGGAAATGTTGGAAGCCATGCAAGCACGAAAGCTCGACGATCCCGTACCTGAGACGCCGCTCGACCAGGCGGAGCCGAAGCGGCTGCAACGCAATCTTGCCTCCGACCACAAGCTGACGGTCGTTCCCGTCCGCAATCCGGGCAGATGGATCGCCGCGGCGGCGATGGCGGCGGCGGCGATATGGCTGGTTCATGGAATCGCCACCAACCCCAACTTTGAGTGGGAGGTGGTGTTCGCGAACCTGTTTGCACCGGTCGTCCTGCAGGGACTGGGACTAACACTCTGGCTGACCGTTGCCGCAATGTGCATCGGATCGGTTTTGAGCGTCATCCTCGCGGTTATGCGGATCTCGGAGAACCCCTTTCTAAGCGTTCCGGCAGGACTTTATCTCTGGTTCTTCCGCGGAACGCCGATCCTTGTGCAGCTCATTTTCTGGTACAATCTCGCATTTCTGATACCAGAGATTGTCATCGGAATACCCTTCGGCCCGACTTTCTTCAGGGGTTCGGCCAACGATCTGATTACACCCTATTCCGCCGCTTTGCTCGGCCTCGGGCTCAATGAGGGCGCGTATATGGCGGAGATCGTCCGCGCTGGCATCATGTCTGTGGATCAGGGGCAGCAGGAGGCTGCTCGAGCACTGGGAATGAGGCCGGGACAAATTCTGAGGCGGATCGTTCTCCCGCAGGCACTACGAGTGATCGTGCCGCCGACCGGCAATGAGACGATCGGGATGCTGAAGATGACATCGCTGGTGAGCGTCATCGCGCTGTCCGATCTCCTCTATTCGGTCCAGACGATCTCATCCCGTACCTTCCAGACCATCCCGCTGCTGCTCGTCGCCTGTGTTTGGTACCTCGCTATAACCTCTGTGATGACCGCGTTGCAGGGACGGCTAGAGAAACGATTTGCCCGGGGAGAACGCGCGGCGACGGTGTCGTGGTCGAGACGGATGTTCGGCGGCTCAGCCACAAGGAATTCGAAATGACAATGCCCATGGTTTCCGCCGTTCAGGTGGGCAAGAGCTTTGGCGCCCTTCAAGTTCTCAAGGGGATTGATTTCGATGTCGAACTCGGAGAGGTCGTATGCCTGATCGGCCCTTCCGGTTCAGGCAAGTCGACCTTGCTCAGGTGTATCAATCATTTGGAGAAGATCGATTCCGGCGCACTCTATGTCGATGGCGACCTGGTGGGATACTGCCGTAGGGGAGATCGACTTTACGAACTTAAAGAAAGGGAAATCTCCGTCAGACGATCCAACATCGGAATGGTCTTCCAGCGCTTCAATCTGTTTGCCCATATGACCGCGCTGCAAAATGTGATCGAGGCTCCCATCCTGGTTCAAAAGCGTGCCAGGAAAGAGGTCATCGACGAGGCGATCGCACTCCTCGAGCGGGTCGGGCTGCGCGACAGGCTCGACGCGCATCCGGATCAGCTTTCAGGCGGGCAGCAGCAGCGGGTGGCAATCGCGCGTGCCTTGGCGATGAAGCCCAAGCTCATGCTTTTCGATGAACCGACGAGCGCGCTGGATCCCGAACTCGTCGGCGAGGTCCTCGACGTCATGCGTTCGCTTGCCGCCGACGGCATGACGATGATCGTTGTCACCCACGAGATGCGCTTTGCCGAAGAGGTGGCGGACAAGGTCGTGTTCATGGACGGCGGCATGGTCGTTGAAGAAGGGCCGCCGAAGCTGATTTTCGGCGATCCCAGTCATGAGCGGACGCGCGCATTTCTTTCGCGCATCATTTGAGCCTGCCATACGTCAATCCAAGGACGCGGACGCCGCTTTTGACGCGCCCTTCCCGCTTCCCGTTGAGACCCGGGACGAGGCCCGGAACAGGCGCAGCCGGCCAAGGCGGCGTCTGCCACCCGGGGCGATGGCCTTGCCGAAGCGGCCCAGCCGGTGCCGAACCTCCATCCCTCGAGGATGGGCGTCGCCATCACGCGGCAGTATGAGCCGCCCAGGATCGTCGCCGCGCTGGCCGGCTCACCCTTCAAGCAGCGCCGGGTTTAATGGACTGCGCGCGCTTTCAGGCACCCTTCGAACGGCTCAGTCGTTCGCGAAGATGATGGAGTTCGCGCAGATATAGCCCCACGTCATGTTGGGTCCCAGCGTGGTGCCGGCTCCCACCGCCCATGTGCCGAATGGGTTGGCCATCGCTGCGCCGGCGCAATAGAGCCCCTCCACCAAGCTTCCGGCCGGTCTGAGCACGCGGCCGCCTGCGTCGGTTCGAGGTCCACCCTTGGTCGAGACGATGGTTCGGTTGAACGGAATTGCGATGAAGGGAGCCTTTTGGATAGGTGACAGTCGGCTTTTCCCGGGCCTCGCCTTCGTCGCGACCGATGCCATATTCTCGCGATGAAATTGTTCATCCACGCCGGACGCACAGGACGCGTTGAAACGCTCGATCGTCCGTGCGAGTTCATCGGCTGGCAGTCTAGTCGCTTCGGCTAGCGCCGCGATCGTTTGCGCCTTCCTCGTCCAACCCGGATTTCGCGCTGCAAAGTGCCGCACGACGGGCAAGTTCTCAAGGAACGCCTGATCGCTGACCAGCCATGCCGGCAGATGAGCCGGCTGTCCGGTGGAGGGTTCGCGTTCATCTATGACTTCCCCGAGGTTGAAGCGGTATTCGTTGACGAAACGCCGGCCGTGGCGGTTCACAACAATCGCGTTGGGCTCCTGATGAAAGAAGGAGCTGATGCCGAATGGGCGACGTGACCCATCCAGAGGCAGACCTCCCGTGATGTTCGCCTGATCCATGTGCGCGAGTTCCGCGCCAGCCTCGACAGCGATGCGATGGGTGTCGCCGTCATTTCTCGACGGGCTTCCCAGGAAATCGCAATGTCCGGGAAAATGCTTTTCCCGCCATTCAGCGTCCCATTCAAATCCACCGGTGGCCAGGACCACCCCCTTGCGGGCCAGAATATTCCGTTTCCGCCCCTCCGCCTCCACCACCAGTCCCCTCACACGTCCGGTCTCGACGATCGGGGCGATCGCGCGGGTTTCCAGCGCGACACGGCAGCCATGATCAAGGCAGCCTCTGAGCAGGCCTGTGACGAGGGCGGTTCCCATCCCCCTGCCGCCGGTTAGCCAGCGCCAGAACAGTTGCGGCAACCTCTTGAAGGCGGCTTCGACCGGATGGTGGAATGGGTCGAGTTCAAGCATCTCCTGGAAAGTGAATACATGCGGAAGGCTGGGGGGCTGCAGGATTCGGGCATATGGCCCGGCCAGCTTCCTTCGCAGTATCCGTGGCGAAAGCATCCGCCCCATCCGCACAGCCCCTGTCTTTTCGAGATAGGGATCGGCTTCCTTGATCAACGAGAAGCGCAGGGGGGTCTCTTTTTCCAGGAAAGCCAGCATGTTCGGGGCCTCATCCACAAAGCTCCGCCAGAGCGCGTCTTCGGTCTCTCTCCAGCCCTCGGGAGCCACGGCCCGGATGTAAGTGAGGGCACGCTCCCGGTCGTCCGCTAGACCGGCGACGGCGGCGTGGTGGTTCGCCGGAATCCAGATGGCGGCTCCGGAAATCGCCGTCGTTCCGCCGATGAGACCGGCACGTTCGACAATGATGGTGGATAGACCCGCAGCGGACGTGCGAAGCGCCGCCGCCAAGCCGGCCGAGCCGGATCCCGCAACCAGAACGTCGCACGCTTCGTCGGCCTCTGCCATCGGCCTGTCTCCTACGTTTTCCCGTTCGAGGCGGGCAGATTGCCGCGTCAGCCGACGCGCCTGCAGCCGGATGATTTCGGGTCGGAGCGATCTCGAACTCCAAATCGAAGAGATAGGCAATGAAATCCGAAACCGCTCGCGCCCTCAGGTCATGCTCGGACAGCGTCCGCCGCTATGAGCAGCAGTGCCGCCGCGAGCGAGAAATTGATCAGGATCATGTAAAAATGTCGGTCCCGTTCCGGCCCGCTATACATGAACATATTGTGGTAGAGCGGGGTCGCCACCACGAGGAAGGCGATCAGCACAGCGACTGCCGGCACTATCCAGTATCCGCCGATCAGCGCCAGGCCCGCCGCGGCCTGAGCCGCAAACCCGGCAGCCATGATCGGTGCCGGCAAAAGCCAGCCATAGCTGGTTTTCACCACCGTGATCCGCTGTTTGAAATGCAGGAAGTGCCGCGCGCCGGCAATCAGGAAAAACCCGCCAATGATGACCCGGCCAATCACCTCAAGTGTCGACACCCGCTCCTCCCTAAAAATAATATTTTTTCTACTACCTTAATATATCTCTTTAATCAAGATAGCACCCGAATTTGTCGATGGAGAACGCCTCTCTTGCCACTTGCCGGGATCCCGTTCCCGGGCCAGGGACACCAAGACGCTCCCTGCATCACCGCTCAAGCACTGGGTAAATGGCAGTGAAATCAATAGCATGACGACCATCAAGGCCGCTCATTGAGCAATCGCCCGTCAAAAATATTATTAACGATCATTTTTAATATGGAAATTGACTGCCTGTACGTATAGCAATGTCCCAGGCCGATCAATCGCGGAGGATACGATGAAGTTCAACCACAGCATGGTGCGCGTGCGCGATCTGGATGCTGCCCTGGACTTTTACGTGCACAAGCTCGGGCTCGTCGAACTGAAGCGCATGGAGAACGAAAAAGGCCGCTACACTTTGGTCTTCCTCTGCGCCCCCAACGATATCGAGGTCCTCGGAGGCAATGCGCCTCAGATCGAGCTCACCTACAATTGGGATATCGAGGACTATGGATCGGCCCGGAACTTCGGGCACCTGGGCCTGGAAGTGGACGACATCTACGCGGTCTGCGATCGGCTGGTGAAGGGCGGCGTTACGCTGAGCCGGCCACCGCGAGATGGTCGCATGGCGTTTGTCCGATCGCCCGACCTCATTTCGATCGAACTGATGCAGAAAGGTACGCCGCTACCGCCGGCGGAGCCTTGGGCGTCGATGCCCAATTCCGGTGCTTGGTGAACCGACCGCCTGAGGGCAAATAGGGCGCAACCGGCCGGGCCAATCTGACTTTGGACGCCCTGTCAGGTCGCGCAAGGGTCACGCCTCCTCCCATGGGCAGCATCACTCAACCAGAGGCAGAAATTTTCATGCGCAATCGAATCTTTTCCGGGGCCGCGTCCGAAGCCATCGCCGGTTACGCAAAAGCCGTCATCGACGGCAGGACCATCCACGTCTCGGGCACGACTGGACGCGATCCAGTCACAAACGAGTTTCCCGAGGACCCGGCCCAGCAGGCACGCAATGCCCTGTCGTCGATCAACGATACTCTTCGCCAGGCGGGATCGAGCCTGGCCGATGCCGTCGTCAGCCGCGTCTTCGTTACGGACGCCGAGGCGGCATCGGCCGTCGTACCGGTTCTTGGTGAGGTCTTTGGCGACATCAGACCTACAAGCACCTTTCTCATCTGCCAGATTCCTGCGTCCGGCGCGCGGGTCGAGATCGAGATCACCGCGTCCAGAGATGGCTCCGTAGTCCCGGGCTGAACGGATAGTTCAGGAAGCGGAGCGCTCCGCTTCCTGGCTGCGTGGCTACTGCTCCTGGCGACCACCCTTCAGGTCTGCCCGGCTGAGCTGTCGGATTAGCAATCGTCACCATTTGAGGCGGCTGAAGCGCCCATCATCAGATTGAAACCAAGACCCGGTTAGGCGCGAGCCCGCAACAAGTTGCGGCGAGAGGATCCCACCGCCAAACACCCTGTTCCGCAGTGCTTATATTGCCTTCGACGATACCCAGTTTTTTACGAAGCGCGTTGGCGACAAGGCCGAAATGTCGACGGGCGAGCGCCGGCCAGCGGCGAGATTCGAGAGGACCTTTCCGGCCATCGGCCCCGGCCCGAAGCCGTGGCCGCTGAACCCTGTTCCAACGAGCATGCCTGATACGCCTTCGACGGGACCCAGGACCGGAATGACATCCGGCATTGTGTCGATGATCCCCGCCCAGCAGGTCTCGATCCGCAGATCGGCCAAGATCTTGAAGAGCCGGGAAAACTCTCGGCTTGCCTGCTCCACGCGAAAGAATTCCGGACGCGGGTTGTCGCGGCTGGGCGGAAAGTCGGCGACAGGCAAGTGCGCCCGCGAGGGAAAGAGCCGCTTGATCGGCGCGAGATAATCTATCCGTGCCGCATCGGGATTGGACCTTCGTGTGGCCTCGTACCATCGCATATGACGCCAGGAATCGAGCCGCAGGTCGTATTCACCTCCCGCGACAGATATAACATAGGCTCCGTTCAGATCCTGCCGGATGCCGGTATGTTGACCCGAGACGCAGGCCGTTATGCGCGGTTCGGACCTCGCCACCGTTCTTGCGACCGTCGCCCGGATGAACTCCTGAGGCAGATCCAGTCCCGCCTTCCTCAACAGGACGGCACTCCCGGCTCCCGCGGCGATGATCACCATGTCCGCGCGGTAAAGCCGATCGCGGATCTGAACACCGGAGACTTTTCCAGCGCTGGTTTCGATGCGCGTGACCGGCTCACCGAAAGCGAATGCTGCTCCGGCTCTGAGCGCCGCTTCAAAAAATGCGCGGGTCGCTCGAGCAGGCTCGGCCTTCCCGTCACTGGGTGTGTACATCGCTCCGACCATGCCGCAATCGGTCGCCAGCTGAGGCACCAGCGCGTAGGTTTCCGTTGCCGACAGCATCCGCGTGTCGAGGCCAAATTCTTCGGCCGCGCGCTTCTGCCAGGCACGCCTGGAAACAAGATCCGCCTCGCTGAACGCCAGCGACAGGTTCCCGCCCTGCCGCCACCCTACCCGGCACCCCAGTTCCGCTTCGAGCCCTTCCCATATCGACAGGGCGCCGATCATCAATGCAAGCTCTCGAAAGTCGCGGTTCTGCTGGCGGACAAAGCCGAGGTTGCGGCCGGATTGCGCCGACCCAGGTGCGTCTCGCTCCACAAGCAGGACACGCATTCCATTCCTGGCGGCATAATATGCCGCGGAGCATCCGACGATGCCCCCACCAACAACGATCACGTCCCAGTCGCGTGTGGATATCGCTTCCATCAGGCCGCCGCGTCACTGTCTTCTGCAGAGAAAGTCGAATCGCTCGAGCGCCCGATCATCGAGGACCTTGGCAGGCATGCCGCGCGAAAGACATCTCATCCATCAATAATGGCTGACCGCTCACCGCAAGGCCGTGACCATGATTTCCACGGTAAGAGCAGGGTCCGCCAAGCGTGACTCCACGCAGGCGCGGACGGGCTTGCCGACATCGGCGACCCATGCCTCCCACACTGTATTGAGCTCGTTGAACGTAGCGGTGTCGGCCAGCCAGATCTGCGCACTGACGAGATTCGCTTTGCTGGTGCCTGCTTGGGCGAGGTGATGATCGATCCTTTGAAGTATCTCTTTTGTCTGTGCGGTGACGGTACGGCCGCGCGTCTGGACCGCGGTTAGGCCAGCCAGAAAGACGAAGCCACCCGCCTCCACGGCAAGGCTCATGCGATTGTTCTCGTCATGTCGAACGATGCCGCTGCTCATTCCCACCTTCCTACACCAGAGGGTATTTCAAATTCATATATTATATTTCTAGCTATATGATAGGGTAAGTGATTGGTTGCCGTTGTCAAGCGGGGCAGGATTTGCAACTTGGCGAAGCGACATGGTTTCCCCAACGGCCTCAGATTTCGCAGATTTCCGTTAAATTGGCCGCTAATTCCAGCCTCGCCATGATCAACGCGAATTAAATGACGCTGGACAATCCGCCCAAACTCGTCGTATCAATCCGCCCAACATATGATATTACAATGGGAGCGAGAGGATGGCGAACGAACTTCAAAACTCGCAGCCCCTTTACGAGCAGATCAAGACGGCCATCGAAAAGCGCATACGCGGAGACGAATGGCCCGCCGATTTCCGGGTGCCTTCCGAAGAATCTCTGGCCGAGGAATTCGGCGCCTCCTCCCTGACCGTGCGCCGGGCCCTGCGGGAGCTTCAGTCGGAAGGCATGCTCGTTCGCATCCAGGGTCGCGGCACTTTCGTCGTCGGGCCCCGGATGCAGTGCGCCATATTTGATCTGCCCGACGTCTCGGAGGAAATCGCCCTCAGTGGCGGCGTGCATACCAGCGAAGTGCTCTTTCTCGGCTTTGTGCCCCCCGAAAGTCCGTTCGCCGGCATGCTGCCCCTGCCCTACGACGGTCCGGTCTGCCATTCACGCCTGCTTCACAAGGAGGACGGAACGCCCATCCAGATCGAGGATCGCTTCGTCAACCCGGCGGAAGCTCCCGACTATCTGAAGCAGGACTTCACCCGCATCACGCCTCACGCCTATCTCCTGCGGGAAACCGAAGTGACCTATGTCGACAACACGATCCGGGCGATCCGGGCCGACGAAGAAAGCAGGCGTGCCCTCGAGATCGACGGCAACCAGCCCTGCCTTCTGCTCGATCGCCGTACGTGGCGCGAAGGCGTGCCCGTGACCCGCAGCCGCTTCCTCTATCCGGGCGATCGTTACCGGTTGCGCAGTTCGCATGAAGCCACCCCGAACCGCGGCACCACGCAGCAGCGCAATGCCGCGGCATCCAGGAGAATCCGATGAGAGACTACGTTGCCCGCTTGCGTGAACGCGGCGACCTGCTTGTTGTGGGCAAGGAGATCGACCCGTTCCATGAACTGGCTGCCGTCACCCATGTCGCCCAGAAGCGCTGGGGCAAGCCGATCCTTTTCACCAACGTCAAGGGCACACGCTTTCCCGTCGTTACCAACGTTTATGGCTCGCGCGAGCGCTTGGCAGAGGTGATCGGTATCGATTCCACCGATTTCTGCCGCCAATGGAGCAATCTTGCCAATCTCGGCTCGGCAAGCGTCGGCGAACCCTTCGTCAAGGTCGATGACCCGGAACTGACCGAATGCAAGCTGTCTGATCTGCCGCTCATCACATACTCCGATCGCGACGCCGCGCCCTATTTCACCTCGGCCATGTTCATTGCCAAGGATCCTGAGACGGGGATCGGCAACCTGTCCTATCACCGCTCGATGTATGTGAGCGACAGCGAACTGCGCTGCCGCCTGGCGCCGCGCCATCACCTCACCATCTATCATGAGAAGGCAGAGAAAATGGGCAAGCCGCTGGAGGCGGCGATGTTGATCGGCGCGCCGGCGACATCCTTCCTCACCGCCGCGGCTCCGCTGCCCTATGACGTGGACGAACTCCAGGTCGCGGCGCGGCTGAAGGGCAGCCCCATCGCCATGCGCAAGTGCAAATATATCGACCTTGAGGTTCCGGCCGACACCGAAATCGTCATCGAGGGCCGCTTCCTGCCAAACGAGCGCCGGCCCGAGGGCCCGTTCGGCGAATTCATGGGTTACTACGTCCCTGAAGGCCCGAATGCGGTGTTCGAGGTTTTGGGGGTGACGGTGCGGCGCGACGCCATGTTCCACAGCATCCTGTGCGGCTCGGCCGAAGAGGTGCTGACGCTGGAACTGTCGGTGTCCGCCAACATCTTCCAACGGTTGAGCGCGGCACTGCCCGGCATTCTCGATGTCACCTGCCAGCCCTTTGTCAATCATGCCGTGATCAAGGTCGACCAGCAGTTCGAGGGCCACGCCCGCCAGGTAATGCTCGCCACCATCGGCGCCGAGCCGATCTGGGCCAAGGTGGTCACCGTCGTCGACGAGGATGTGGACATCTACAGCATGGATGACGTGATGTGGGCGACCTTGACCCGGTGCCGCCCAGACAAGGACATGATCATCATTCCCGACACGCCTTCCTTCTATCGCGACGAAGCCAAGGATCATTGGGGGCGCCTGCTTGTCGACGCCACCAAGCCGTTCCACCGCAGGGCCGAATTCGAACGCAAGAAAATCAGGCTTGCCGACAAGGTCGATCTCGCGAACTGGTTCGAAAACGCGTGAGCGGACCTGCTTCATACTGGCATGGCGGCACGGGCGAGCCACAGCCTCCCCGCATCATCGTCGGCATCAGCGGCGCCTCCGGCGCCGTCTATGGCATCAGAGCGCTGGACCAGCTCAGGGCCGCCGGCGTCGAAACCCATCTGATAGTGACGCGGTCGGCGCATCTGACGCTTTCCCAGGAACTCGGCATGCGTCCTGCGGAGATCGCCGAACGGGCCAGCGTCTACCACAATGTTCAAAACATCGGCGCCTCGATTTCCAGCGGATCCTTCCGGACGCTCGGCATGCTGATCGCGCCCTGTTCCATCAGGACGATGTCCGAGATCGCCACCGGCGTCACCTCCAGCCTGATGAGCCGCGCGGCGGACGTGGTGTTGAAGGAACGCCGTAAGCTTGTTCTGATGCTGCGCGAGACTCCGCTGCATCTCGGCCACCTTCGGACAATGACCGCGCTCGCCGAGATGGGTGCGATTATCATGCCGCCCGTTCCCGCGTTCTACGCCAGGCCACGCTCGCTTGAAGAGATGGTGGACCATAGCGTCGGCCGCGCGCTCGACCTGTTCGGCATCGACAGCGGCAAGGTGGCGCGGTGGGATGGAATGAGCGTCGACCGCGAAGCCTGCCCGAAACCCGGCGGCGATGCCTCCTGAAGCAGAGTCCTTACCGATGCAACCTGTCATAAATATCGAGCAAACCGCTGATCGCCCGCGCCGCCGTCCGGTCCACGGCGCGCATATCGGCATTATCGTGCTCGACACCGGGTTCGAGCGCCTTCCGGGTGATGTCGCCAATGCCCTGACTTGGCGTTTCCCGGTACAGTATCATGTTGTCACCGGAGTGCGCCCACAGGATGTGATCGAGGGCGCGCCCGAAAAGGCCTTGCCGGCTTTTTACGACGCTATCGACCGGCTGACCGAATTGGGCGTGGACGGCATCGCCACCAGTTGCGGGTTCCTGGCGATGGTACATCCGCAATTGCGCGCCTACAGCGGAGTGCCGATTGCCTCATCGAGTCTGATGCAGATTCCACTCGTGCTGCAGACATTGCCGGCGGATAAGACTGTCGGCGTCATCGTTTCGGATCGCAAGTCCATCACGGACGAGCATTTCATAAATATCGGTGCTCCTGTCGGCCTTCCACTCGGCGAGCTCGCCTTTGACGGGCCGATCCGCGCCAACATGCGCAACAACGCCTCCCGGGTCTCCTATGCGGCACAGGAGCGCGACGCTCTGGAGACTGTGGAGCGCATGCTCGCCGAAACGCCGTCGATAGGCGCCCTGGTCAGCGAATGCGCCAATCTTCCTCCCTATTCGCGGGCAATCGAGAAGACCTTCGGCGTGCCTGTCTACGATGTCGTGTCGCTCGTCGAGTGGCTTCACGCAGGCTTGAGGCCTCGCGGTTTCCACCCGGAAACCTCCTGAAGCACACCGCGATGGAGGCGTACGACCTGATCGTCGTGGGTGGCGGCCTCGTCGGGGCAGCCCTTGCATGGGGCGCGCAGACTGCAGGAGCCAACGTCGTCCTGCTCGATGAAGGCGACCAGGCCCATCGCGCCGCTCGCGGCAATTTTGGCCTTGTCTGGCTGCAGGGAAAAGGCGTCGGCACCCCGCCCTATATGCAGTGGTCGCTGCACGCAGGGCGCATGTGGCCGGGATTTGCCGCAAGGTTGAGCAATGCCGTTTCTTTCGACATCGGATGGCGGCAACCTGGCGGGCTGCAATTCTGCTTTAGCGAGGCGGAGCTGAACAAGCGCCGCGACGTCATCGCGCGCACAAAGGCCGATGGCGGCGACATCGACATGTCCATCCTCGACCGCGCCGACTTGCAGGCCCTGCTGCCCGGGATCGGCGACGACGTGGTTGGCGCTTCGTTTTCCTCGCTCGATGGCCACGTCAATCCGCTGTATCTGCTACGCGCGCTGCAACAAGGGTTGCAGGACGCCGGCGGCCGCTATCACCCGGGGTTCCGGGTCGAGCACATCGCCATCGAAAGAGATGGGTTCAAGGCAGTCAGCCGCACTGGCAGGGTCGCCGGCAGGCGGATCGCCCTGGCCGCTGGTCTGGGCGCGGCCAACCTCGCCAAGCATGTGGGGCTTTCAATGCCGGTGAGGCCCGAGCGGGGACAGATTGTCGTCACCGAACGAATTAAGCCATTCCTGCCCTATGCCACCAACTGCATCCGGCAATCGGTCGAAGGCACGGTCCTGCTGGGCAGCAGCCATGAAGATCGCGGTTTCGACGAAGGAACAGATGTACCCATCGCAGCCGCGCTGTGCAGGACGGCAGCCCGCGTCTTTCCGGCGCTTGCCGAGGCCACGGTGGTGCGCAGTTGGGGTTCGTTGCGCGTCATGACGCCTGACGGCCTCCCCATCTACGAGGAATCCGAGCGTTTTCCAGGCGCCTTTGCCGTCACCTGCCACAGCGGCGTCACCCTCGCCAGCGTCCATGCGCTGGAGATCGGTCCGGCGCTGGCGAAAGGTCGGCTGCC
The DNA here is from genome assembly GCF_006439375.1 of Mesorhizobium sp. B4-1-1. Lineage (NCBI taxonomy): Bacteria > Pseudomonadati > Pseudomonadota > Alphaproteobacteria > Hyphomicrobiales > Phyllobacteriaceae > Mesorhizobium > Mesorhizobium sp. B4-1-1. The sequence goes on along the minus strand of NZ_VFTH01000013.1, from coordinate 104,313 downwards.
CGAACATCTTTCGAGCTTCACAAGCGGCAGGTTCGATGTTCACCAGGGTTGAACGAAGCTCCGCATTGCCCCCGGGCGGTAGTGTCCTCGATTTCGAGGGCTCCCAGGTTCCTTTCCGGTCCGGCGATAGTGTCGCCGCTGCGCTGCTGGCAGCCGGGATTTCGCCCTTCAGGGAAAGCCCTGTCGATGAAAGTCCGCGCGCGCCCTATTGCATGATGGGCGCGTGCTTCGAGTGCCTGGTCGAGATCGACGGCAAACAGAACCAGCAATCCTGCCTGACAAGGGCCCGCCCCGGCATGGCCGTCAAGCGCCAGCACGGTGCGAGGTCGCTCGTATGAATGACCCGTGGGACGCCATCGTGATCGGAGCCGGACCTGCCGGAATGACGGCGGCCGCAACGCTGTCCGAAGGCGGCGCCCGCACGCTCGTTATCGACGAACAGTCCGCGCCCGGCGGCCAGGTCTACCGCGCCGTCGAACGCAACGCGGACAATGCGGCCCTTTTGGCTGTGCTCGGCGCGGACTATGCAGGCGGCGCCGCGCTGACGGTCAGGCTGCGCGCCAGCGCGGCTGAGTTGCACTTCGACACGAGCGCCTGGCGCATCGATGCCGACGGCACAGTCTGGATCAAAGCTGACGGTAAGGTCGAGCAGCTGCAGGCAAGGACCCTCGTCATCGCCTCGGGCGCGATGGAGCGGCCGGTTCCGGTGCCCGGCTGGACACTGCCGGGAGTCATGACGATCGGCGCCTTGCAGATCATGCTGAAGGATGCGGGCCTTCGCCCCTCCGGACGCCTTGTGCTGGCCGGCTGCGGTCCGCTCTTCTACCTGTTCGCGGTCCAGTGCCTCGAAGCCGGCATTTCCGACCTGGTCCTTCTCGACACTGCGGAGCGCGCCAATCTCATCCCCGCGCTGCGGCATCTGCCGAAAGCCGTTTTCGGCCACGGTCCGGGTTACCTTCGGAAGGGCCTGGGACTGATGGCTGCGTTGCGCCGGCGCGGCGTGCAGATCCACCGCCGGGTTTCCAACCTCCGTATCGATGGCGCCGAGCGCGCAAGCGCCGTCAGCTTCCATGCCGGCACTCGCCCCTTCCGCATCGAGCTCGACCTGATTGCCTTGCATGAGGGCGTGATACCAAGCCAGCAGATAGCCAGGTCCATCGGCTGCGCCCATAAATGGGATGAAGGGCAACAGTGTTTCCTCCCCGTCCTCGACCCGATGGGGGAAAGCTCCATTCCTGGTATCTTCGTCGCCGGCGACGGCGGCGGCATCATAGGCGCGACGGCCAGCGCCGATGCCGGCGCGCTGTGCGCGCTGGCGATCCTCAAACGTCTCGGCAAGATTACCGAAACTGAATTTGCAAGACGAAAGGCCGTCGCGCAGCAGGCCCTCGACGCCCACCTGACGATCAGGCCTTTCCTCGACCGGCTCTATCGTCCGCGCGACGAAGTGCTCGCTCCGCCCGACGAGGTGGTCGTCTGTCGTTGCGAGATGGTTCGCGCCGGCGCCATTCGCGATGTCGTGCGGCAGGGCTGCGTCGGCCCGAACCAGACCAAGGCCTTCGTGCGATCAGGCATGGGCCCTTGCCAGGGCCGCATGTGCGGTCCCACTGTCAGCACCATCGTGGCCCGCGAAACCGGCCAGACCCTCGACGCGACAGGATATTATCGTGTCCGCGCGCCGCTCAAGCCTGTCACGATCGGCGAACTGGCCAGCCAATACGGAGAGGAATGACGTGAGCGACCGGCCCTCCTCCGCACAAGCCGCATGGGCGTTCATGCTCGATTTCTATCGGCGCCAGGGCGTGCCGGAAGCTTGCCTTGTCCTCCAGGACGAGGCGGGCGTCGACGTGGTGGAGATGCTGATGCTCGTTCATGCCGACATAACTTTGGGCAAGCGCCTTTCGGGCGGAGAGATCAAGGCGCTGCGAGCCGGAACCGCGGGTTGGCGTAAAGACGCGGTGCTGCCTTTGCGCGCCATAAGGCGCAAACTGAAGGCCGCGCGCCAGGACACCGCTGAAAGTGCGAAGGAACAGCTTCGTACCGAGATTAAGAAGGCGGAGTTGCAGGCGGAACGGCTGCAAGTCGATTTCATCGCACGCTGGCTGGAGAACGCGGCCGGCGCCGGTCCGGCACTGGAAGCGACCCTGTCGGACCTTGTTCCGGCACGCAGCCGAAACAGCGCGATCGAAAGCGCGCTGGCGCGCATTCTCGCGGCGGCAGAAGCTGCCCGTGTCGCCTCCCCGCACCCACCGGCCGATCGCTAGACGTCGTGTCACGCCTAGAGGATCGCGCGGTGCCGGACGAAAACCGATTGAATCACCCACGGCTTTGACGATTTCGCAGGCCGTATGATTGCAGGAGACTGACTTCCGATGACCATTCCGGCCGATCCGCTCGATCGCGGTGGCATAAGCCACTTCGGGCGCCGGCTGCGCGCCGGCGAGACGACAGCCGTCGCCGCGACCGAAGCCTATCTGGCGCGGATCGCCACCCTCGATCGCCAGTTGCAGACCTATGAACACGTGGCGGCATCAGCCGCGTTGCAAGCCGCCAAGGCCGTCGACGAGGCATTCGCCCGTGGTGCCGATTTCGGCCCCCTGATGGGCGTGCCCGTCGCGGTCAAGGACATCATCGCCGTCGACGGAATGCCGACGACGGCCGGCTCGGATATCGATGTCTCTGACCTGATCGGCGGCCCGGGCGGCTTCATGCGCGGCCTTGCCGCCGCCGGCTGCGTCGTCATCGGAAAGACCAAGGCCGTCGAGTTCGCAATGAGCGGCACGGGCGCCAATTACCGGCGGGGCACGCCGCGCAATCCCTGGGACGCCGCCGTGTTTCGACTGACTGCCGGCTCTTCAAGCGGGTCGGCGGCCGCCGTCGCGGCGGGCCTTTGCGGATTTGCCATCGGCACCGACACCGGTGGCTCGATCCGCGGTCCGGCTGCGTTCTGTAGCGTGTTCGGCCTGAAGCCAACGGCGGACATCTGGCCGATGGATGGCTGCTTTCCGGTTTCTGCGACGCTCGACACCATCGGTCCGCTGACCCGTTCCGCCGAGGATGCCGCTATCGTCTTCGCCGCTCTTTGCGGCACTCCCGTACCATCAGCCGCAGCGATCGAAGGAGTAAAGCTCGGCCGGCCCCGGATCCTTTTCGGCGACCGTCTGGACGGCCGTGTGGCGGCGAGGCTCGAAGACGCCTTGTCGGCACTTGCGGCCGCCGGCGTCACCATTGTGGAAATGGATATCCCGGAACTCGCGGAGATCGATCCGCTCTTCCGCACCATCAGCCTAGCCGAGATGGTCGCTTCGTTCGGCCGCGAGCGGTTCCACCGCACGAGTGAATTCATGAACCCGGACATCGCCGCCAGCATCGCCGCTGGGTTCGAGATCACGCCGGACTCATATGCCGCCGCGCGCCGGCGCCAGCAGGAACTCGTCCGGCTCAGCACCACCTGGTTCGACGGAATCGATGCCTGGGTCGGACCGGTCAAATGGAAGTTGCCGCCGGCATTTCCGGGAGATTTCACGTCCCTTTCTGCATCCGCTGCTCTTCTGGAGGCCTGTACCGGCCCGACCCGATCGGCGAATGTCCTCAGCCTCTGCGCGGCGAGCCTGCCGCTCCCGCACGTTCCGTCGGCATTGCCCACAGGTTTGCAGGTGATCTGTCCCGGCAGGGCAGACGAACGGCTTCTCTCCCTCGCTCGTGGGTTCGAGACGGTTCTGGGACGTTCGCCCTCCCCCGATCTTTCGGATTTCGCGAGTCCGTGACTGCCGCCGCTTCAATGAGCTATCACCAGAACCGCTGAGGAAAAGGAGAAACCCACACGAAGGCAGAGTTCATGAGACGAGGGCAGCGAACTGACCCACGCCAAAGTTGGGCGCCTTCGTATATTGGCTTCAGCCGGTTTCAGCCCGCGGCGCGGATAGAGTCTTCGATAGCAGGCTTTCGATCGTAGAGGCCCAGAACCTGGCCTTGCAGGCGAAGCAGCGCGGCAACGATATCGAGAGTAGGCGTCGGGATGGAGAGCCTGCGCGCCAATTCCTGCACCGACGACACCAGAGGATCGATCTCCATTGGCCTCCCCAATTCCACGTCGTGACGGGTCGAGGGCTTATGGCCGACAATATCGGTACCACCCTTGATGCGTTGTTCGATAGCGACGCCGAAACGCGCGCCAATCGCCTCGCCGATGGCCTTGCATTCCACCATGATGTCATGGATCAGGCCTCGGCACGCCGGATCGGCGCCAATCACATCCAGGCTGGCCCCGGTCAGCGCCGACACCGGGTTGAACGAGGAATTGCCCCACAGCTTGATCCAAATCTCGTCGCGCAGCCTGGCCTTGCGCGGCGCCCTCAGCCCGCCCGCTATCAACAGCTCCGACAACAACCTCAGACGCTCTGTGTCCGATCCGTTCGGCTCGCCCAGCGTGAAGCGGTCGCCTTTGGAATGGTGGATGACACCGGGCTCGGGAACGTCGCAGGCCGGATAGACCACGCAGCCGATGGCGCGCTCCGGCCCCAACCCCTTCCACTGCGCCCCGCCCGGATCGATGCTCTCCAGCCAGGTCTCGTCGAGCGCCGTGCCGGTGTTGGCGCCATGAAAGTACCACCACGGCAGGCCGTTGACCGCCGGCACCACGGCGGTGTCCTTGCCCAGCAGCGGCGCGAACTGGCCGACAACCGGCGGCACCGCATGCGCCTTCATGCCGACGATGACAAAGTCCTGCTCGCCGAGATCGCGCGGATCGCTGCTCGCTCGGACGCGCCACACCGTCTCCTCGCCATCCTTGATCAGCTTCAACCCGTTGGCCTGGATGGCCGCCAGGTGCGACCCGCGCGCCACGATCGACACGTCGGCGCCCGCTCTGGCCAGCGAGGCCGCCAGATAGCCGCCGATAGCGCCAGCCCCAAAAACGCAAACCCTGGTCATCTTTCAGGCCTCGCCCAAGTTGAGCAGCTTGGCCAGCCCGATGCGCTGCACCTTGCCCGTCGCTCCCTTGGGCACCTCGTCCAGGATGACAATCCTGCGCGGCACCTTGTAGGCGGCGAGCGTGCGGCCGGCGAAGTCCTGCAACTCGCTCGCCAACAGGCTCGCCCCCTCGATCAGCACCACCGCAGCCGCCACCTCCTCGCCGAGCGCCTTATGCGGCATGGCGAAGGTCACCGCCTGGCGCACCGCCGGATGCTCCAGCAGCACATCGTCCACCTCCAGCGGCGACACCTTCTCGCCGCCACGGTTGATGATCTCCTTGATGCGGCCGGTGATCTTCAGGTAGCCGTCCTGGTCGAGAAAACCCTGGTCGCCGGTGCGGAACCAGCCATTGGTGAAGCTGGCCGCGTTGGCGGCCGCATTGTTCTCGTAGCCGGCGGTGACGTTGGCGCCCTTGATGCACACCTCGCCCTCGACGCCAACGCCGAGCTCAGTGCCTTCGCCATCCAGGATGCGGATCTCCGGACCGGCCGCCTTGCCGACATGGCCGGGCTTCTGCTCGCCCGGCGGCAGCGGGTTCGACGCCATCTGGTGCGCCGCTTCCGTCATGCCGTAGGCCTCGATCACCGGGCAGCGGAAGGTCTCCTGCAACTGCTTGAACACGGCCGGCGGTAGCGAGGCCGAGGACGAGCGCACGAAGCGCAGCGCCATGGCCTCCACCGCTTCCGGGTTGCGCTCAGCGCGCTGCAGGATCGCCTGGTGCATGGTCGGCACCGCCGAATACCAGCTCGGCTTCTCCTCGCCCGCCCAGCCGAAGAAACGCAGCGCGTTGAAGCCGGGCGTGCAGCACACCGAGGCACTGGCCGTCATCGAGGCCAGCACCACCGCCATCAGCCCGTGGATGTGGAATAGCGGCATGATGTTGAGGCAATGATCATCCTGCGTCAGCCTCAGCGTGCCGGCGATGTTGTTGGCCGAGGCATGGACGTTGGCCTGCGACAGCGGCACCACCTTCGGTCGCGAGGTGGTGCCGGAGGTGTGCAGCACCAGCGCCTCGTGCTGCGGTCCGGGCGGCACACAACCGGCCTCCTCGTCCCACAGACTGAAGGCGCCGGCGGGCGCGCCCTCGGCGATCCTGATCTCGGCGACCGGGATGCCCAGACGGGCGGCGGCGGCGCGCACCGGATTGTCCGACCCCGGCTCGACCAGCACTAGCCTGGGCCTGAGGTCGGACAGGTAGAACTCGTATTCGGCCTCCTTGTAGGCCGGGTTGAGCGGGGCGGCAGACAGGCCCGACGCCACCGCCAGGAACGACGAGGCCATCTCCGGCCCGTTCGGCAGCACGATCGCCACGCGGTCGCCCGCGCCGATGTCGCGCGCCGCGAGCTGCCGGTGAATGCTTCCCACGAACGCCCGGAGTTCCCCATAGCTCAGCCCGGGACGGCCGGGCGCACTCAGCGCAAGAGATGCATCCGGCGCACTGCGTAGGAGAGTGAGGACTGTGTTCTTCACGTCGGTGTTTCCCATTGGCTTGGCGGTCTCGCTGGCTATTGCCGGCGCGGCTACCGGCTGATGGCGTAGTGGCTGCGCCGTAGGTCGGCGCCGGAGCCCAGCACGCGTCCGTCGGACGAAGGCGGCGTCAGATCGAGTGACACGGCGACGCCGCTGGCGTCGAATTCATAGTCCGGCCATGGATGAATCCGGTGGCCGAGCGCGGCCAGCTTCGCCCGCGTGTTTTCACGGATGCGGGCTTCGACGCTGAGCCGTCCGACGTCATGGAAATGCGGAAAGAAGGAATCCGGAAAGGCAAGGCAGGTGATGCGTGGCGCCTCCACCGCCTGCTGCGGTGACATGTCACGATCTACGATGTTGAGGAACGTCTGCAATATTCCTTGTGGAATGACGTCGCCGCCGCTCGACGACAGTGCCATGACCCGCCGCTCGGCTCCGCCGAGGCTGAGCGCGAGCGCCGGCGACGGAGTCAGCCGCGGCCGCCGGCCCGGCCCCAATGCCGCCGGATGCGCGGCGTCCAGCCTCGACTGCACGCCGCGCGGAGACACCATGATGCCAAGGCCCGGCACGATCGGATTGCCGTCGATCGTGTCGCTGGCCGAGCAGCTGAAGGCATTGCCCTTGGCGTCGACAATGGTGAAGTTGGTAGTGTCGCGGCGCTTGTTCTGCCTGAGGCTACTTGGCGCAGGCAGGGCAAGCGTCGGCAGGTCGGGCAGCGCCTTGGCGGGGTCCACCAGCGCGCGCAGCCGCTGGACATGCTCGTCCGACAAAAGCTCCTCGATCGTCGTCGTGGCGAAATTCGGGTCGCAGTAGAACTTCTCGCGGTCCGAGAAGGCGAGTTTCATCGCCTCGGTTAGCAAATGAAGGTATTCGTCCTCACGACCGGCGAGAACGGCCGCGTCGAAGCCGGCGAGCACCGACAGCGTCTGTAGGATGACGGGTGCCTGGCTATAGGCGCCGCCCGTGAACATGCGCCAGCCGCGATAATCGTAGCTCTTTGCAGGCGCGACCTCGTTGCGAAAACCGGCCAGGTCTTGCAGCGTCATCCAGCCGCCATTGCCATTCACCCAAGCCACGATGCGTTCGGCGACCTCGCCCTCGTAGAAAGCCTTGCGCACGGCTTCCAGCGCCTGCTCGCGGTTTCCACTCTGCTCGGCGGCGGCGAGCCGCTCCAGAAGCAGCGCGAGGTCCGTTTGTTTCAGCCGGTCGCCCTCGCGCGGCGCCCTGCCCTGCGGCCAGTAGATGGCGCGTGAGCTCTCCCAGTTCCGGAACGTCGCGCCCATGAGCTCGTAAGCCAGCGCCGTGCGCCGGTCGAGCACGAAGCCCTCCCTGGCGTATCGGATGGCGGGTGCAGCGACATCGGTAAACGACCAGGTGCCGAAACGCGACAAGGCCGACAGCCAGGCATCGACGGCCGCCGGCACGATGGAGCATGGCGCGCCGAGCGGCATGTCGCCCTTGTGCCGCTCCAGATACGCTTCGAGCGTGACGCTCTCGCTCCATGTGCCGACGCCGCTGATCGACCAGACCTGGTCGGACCCGGCCTGCCGCACCAGGATCGGCGCCACGCCGCCGAGATTGCACATGTCGGCCTGGATGACGTTGCTGGCGAGGCCCGCCGCGACGCCGGCATCGATTGCCGTGCCGCCACGCTCCAGCACGTCGGCCGCGATCATCGCCACCAGGGGGTGGCCGGCGACCACCGAATAGTGCTCGCCGACGAGCGTCGGCCGCATGGATTCCGGCGGCGGGAAGATGTTGGGCACCGGCGAGGTGTTGTTGCGCATGCCGCCGGCGGCGTCGTCGACGGCCTTGTCCATGATCGCCATGCTTTCTCTCCTAGGCGCTGAGCATGGCGCCGGCATCGACGCGCACCGTGGTTCCAGTGATCGCCGCGCTAGCGGGCGAGGCGAGATGCACGCAGAGCGCCGCCACCTCGGCCGGCGTCACCAGCCGCCGCGCCGCGCCGCTATGGGCCATGTCCAGCCAGATTGCGTCGGCATCGGCGCCGGTGCGTTCGGCGATGCGGCGCGCGACGTCCCTGAGCATCGGGCTGTCTACATTGCCCGGGCACACCGCATTGACCCTGATGCGTTCGCCGGCGAATTCCGCCGCCATGCTTTCGACGAAGCCGATCAGGCCGAACTTGCTGGCGCAGTAAATGGAGGCACCGGCCTCGCCGCGCAGGCCAGCGGTGGAAGACACGAACACGAAGGCTCCGCCGTCGCCGCGCGCGCTCATGCGCCGGGCGAACGCGGCGCCGATGTGGAAGGCGCCGTCGAGATTGACCGCCATCACCTTGCGATAGACGTTCCAGTCTATGTCGACGACATTGCCGTCCGCATTGAGGCCGGCGGCGTAGACGACGCTGTCGGCCTTGCCGACAAGCTCGGCCAACCTTTCGCAGGATGCGGGATGGGTAACGTCGCAGGCGACGGCGCGATGCGCTCCGGCAAGATCCGTCAAGGCGCCAGCCGCGGCCTGCTCCTGAAGATCGACTGACCAGACCGTGGTGCCCTGCTCGGCAAAGGCGCGCACGCAGGCCGCGCCGATGGCGCCGGCGCCGCCGAGGACCACCACGACATGCCCCGGAGGCAGGATGTTTGCTGCAGTGTTCATGCCGACCTCACAATCACGACACCGCCGCCATTTCGCGCAGCACGCGCGCGATCGAGGCCGGCCCCGGCACCAGCGCCTCCTCGAGCGAAAGCGCGGCGGGAATCGGAACGTCGGGCACGGCATGGCGGCGGATCTGGCGCAGCGCCGTCGGCCCGAGCTTTTCCAGCACGCGCACGACCACCTCGGCCGAAAGGCCGAAGGACAGATAATCCTCGTCCACCACGAGCAACCGGCCCGTCCTGGCGGCCGACGCCGCGACCGTTTCCGTGTCGAGCGGAACGATGGAACGCAGGTCGATCACCTCCGCGTCGATGCCGTCTGCAGCCACCTCGGCCGCCGCCTCCATGGCATATTCGACGCCGGCGCTGAGCGTGACGAGGGTGATATCGCCGCCCTTACGTGCCACCTCGGCTTTGCCGATCGGCGTCACGAACGCATCTTCCGGCACCTCGGAGCCTGTCAGGAAATCCTTGGCCTTCTTCAGGAGCAGCCCCTTGTGCTCGATGAAGACCACCGGATTGTCGGAACGTATGGCGGCCGCCATCAGACCTTTGTGGTCGCGCACCGAGGCCGGCGCCACGACATGCATGCCGGGCAGATGCGCGAAGGTTCCCCACAGGCACTGCGAGTGCTGCGCGGCGGAGCCGATGTTGCCGCCGGCGGTCTTGATCACCATGGGCATCTTCACCCGCCCGCCGGACATGTAGGGGATCTTGGCCATAGCGTTGTAGATCTGCTCCAGGCAGACCCCCATGAAGTCCACGAACATGATCTCGACCACCGGCCGCAATCCAGCCATCGCCATGCCGACGCCCATGCCGGTGAACGACATCTCGGAGATCGGCGTGTCGCGCACGCGCATCGGGCCGAAACGTTCGAGGAGATCGCGGCTTGAGCCGAACACGCCGCCCGAGCGGCCGACGTCTTCGCCCAGCAGCACGACGCTTTCGTCGCGCGCCATTTCCTGCATCAGGCTTTCGGCGACGGCCTGCGAGGCGTTGATCTTGCGTATGCTGGCCGTCATCACATCACCTCGGCAAAGACATAATCCATCGCGCCGGCCGGATCGGGCATGGCGTCGGCGCGTACATCGGCCAGCATCGCCGCCATCTCCTCTTTGGCCTTGGCGCGGATGGCGTCAAGTTCGGCTTCGGTCGCCGCGCCGCGCTGCAGCAAATCCGCGCGGTAGCGCAGGATCGGATCCATCTCGACGCGCATGCGCTGCTTTTCGGCGCGCTCGCGGTAATTGTCATGATCGCCCTCGTAATGGCCTCTGAAGCGATAGCAGGTCGCTTCCAGAAGCGACGGCCCGCCGCCCTTGCGGGTGTGCTTGGCGATCTCCGCGAAAGCCTGCGTCACTGCGTCGACATCCGTCCCGTCGACGCGCCGGCCGGTGATGCCGTAGGCGCTGGCGCGCTCGGCGATGGTCGGCGTGGCCGTCACGTCGCGGAAACGCACGGAGATCGCATATTCATTGTTCTCGACAAGGCACACCAGCGGCAGGCCCCAGGCGGCGGCCATGTTCAGGCATTCGTGGAAGGTGCCGTGGTTGGTGGCACCGTCGCCGCAAATGCCAACGGCGATGTGGGGCAGCTCCATCATCTTGAACTTGTAGGCATAGCCGAGCGCCACCGGCAGCGACGCGCCGACGATGCCCGTGGCCGAGAAGTGATGCTCGGGGTCGAAGGGATGCATATGACCGCCCCGCCCCCGGCACAGCCCCGTTTCCTTCTCGAAGATCTCCGCCATAAGCGCGCGCGGCGGCACGCCCTTGGCGAGCGCGTGAAAATGATTGCGGTGCGTGCTGACCACCGCGTCATTCGGCGTCAGCGATTGCGCCAGCGCCACCCCGATCGCCTCCTGGCCGATGCCCGTGTGCAGTTCGCCATGAATCTCGAGGGTCTGCACGCCTTCGAGGCAGGCCTCGTCGAAGGCGCGCATCCGCGCCATGGTCCGAAAGAGTGAGATCGGGTTCAGCTTCATGGGTCTTGTTCCGATGTCCTGGCCGGCCATGCTCAGCCGCCGTCTTGGGTGAATTCGAGCAGTTCGAGGAAGGAGCCGCCGGGTTCGCGGCAATAGGCGGACCGCCCTTCGGGAAAGATGGTGACGTCGCCGATCGCGACAGCGCCCAGCACCGCGACTTCGAACAGCGCTTCGTCGACATTCTCGACCGTCAGGCCGACATGGCCGGAGCCGGCCGACAGCGGCCTCGCCTGCGCCGGCGTGTCGCAATGCAGGAACTGGATCAGCTCGAGGCGCGGGCCGTCGGCGAGCGTGAGCTGCGCGAGATGGCAGGACAGGCGCTCCACGCCCATCATGCTCTGGATTTCGCGCGCCATGTCGCGCTCCTCGAAGACGAGCTGGTAGCCGAACGCGCGGCGATAGAAATCGACCGAAAGATCGAAATCCGCGACGGCCAGCGAAATATGATCGAGCCCTTTAAGTTTCATTGGAAGCTCCTAGCCGCGCGCGCTGCACGGCGTCCCGGCATCCGCGACAAGATCGCGAAGATCCTCGCGGATCGCATCGCCCGCCTCAGCCGGAAAGATGGCGACTATGGCGCGCGGAGCCGTCGGCGCTACAGCCTCCAGGAAGCGCGGCAGCGCCACCATATGGCGCACGGCATGGATGGCGACTGGCCTCGCATCACCGCTAACGTCGACGATGCCCTTCAGCCGCGCCAGGTTTTCACCATGCCGGCTGGCCATCGCCTCCAGCGCCGCGAGCAGGCGCGAAAGGTCGAGCCTGGCCGGCACATCCATTGCAAGCGAAGCGAAGGCGCAGGAATGCCCGGCCGCCGCCATGGACATGGCGCAGCGGGCACGGAAAGCCGGCGCCGGCGCGAAAAGCTGGGCGATCAGTGCATCGTTGGAGGCGGCCGGCTCGACGCTGGTCACCCCGAGCGCATCCAGGGCGCGACGGGCACCTGCCTCGCCAGCCTCGCCGGCAATGTCCAGCTTGGTCATCAGGACCCGGTCTGCCAGCGCCAGTTGTGCCTGCGCAACGGCGTGCCCGAACGACCCGTCCGGACCCAGCACGCCATCCGCGGTGGCCACGAGCGCCGCCAGCCGGTAGCGCGACAGACGTAGCGGATCGGCAAGAAAGGCCTGCAGCAGCGGCGCCGGATCGGCAAGGCCGCTGGTTTCGATGATGACGCGCCGGAATGGCGGCAACCCGCCGGCCGCCACGGCCTCGTCCAGCGAACGCAGCGCGCGCGCCATGTCGCCCTGCGCCTGGCAGCACAGGCAACCGCCCGGCAGCACGACGATGTTCTCATCGACGGTCTCGACCAACAGGTGATCGAGACCGATCTCGCCGAACTCGTTGACGATGACGGCCGTGTCGGCAGCCTGCGGCAGCGCGAGCAACCGGCGTACCAGCGTGGTCTTGCCGCTGCCCAGGAACCCGGTCAGCACCGCGACCGGCGCCGTCTCCTCGCGCGCAAGACGCAGGCTCTTCGGATCTGGCAGCGCGTTCATTCCACCCAGCTCGCGTTCCAGAAGCTTTCGGGGCGATGGCGCATCGTCTCCAGCGCGCCGAAGGCCGGCTCGCCAAGCGCCTTGCCGTCGACACGTCCGGCAAGTTCCGCCTTCGCCGCCTCGACGACGGCAGGATCGGCAAGCAACCGCACGGTGGCGATGGCCAGCGCCTCCGACGCCATCAGCGGGCCGGGATGGCTGGCCTCGTGGCCCGACAACGCCGTGAGCGCCCAGTTGTGCAACGGCACTTCCTCGGGAAAGGCCCAGTTGACGCGACCGAGCGGAATGCGCCAGCTCGCCTCGCCGTCGTCCTGCCCGTAAGGATCGAGACCTTCGGTGTGGAGCCTGATCCCGTCATCGAGCGTGAAGCCACCATTCGGACGGCACGCCTTCGCCAAGGCCTGCATGAAGTCGCGCCCCTCGCCCGTCCAGCGCGGCGGACCGACCAGCTCCAACGCTGATTGGAGGGCGTGTGCGAGCGTGTCGTTGGGCAGATAGCCGCGCGTGCCGGCGATGAACTGATGGCGAAAGGCGACGCCCGTCATCTCGGCCGCCTGCCCGGCCACGCCGATTGCGAAATCGAACACCGCCCTGGCGCGCTCGAAATCGGCGTGGCGCGCGGTGAGCCACAGCCGCGCCTCGTCTGGCGTCACATTGGGGATATGGCCGGCAACGCGCAGCACGTGCTCGAGCGAGGCATCTGGAAAATGATGGGCGCGCAGCCTTTCGAGCGACTGCACCGCGAGTTCGGCCGCGTCGAGCGCGTTGCGGCGCCGCGTGCCTCCGCCGTGGCCGGATTCGCCGAGGAAGACGATCTCACCGTTCATCACCGACTGGCAGGGGCGTGAGATCGCGCCGTTCTGGTAGTCGCCATGTGAGGTCAGGATCGCGTCGATGCCGTCAAAGGCGCCGAGGCCAAACATCGCGATCTTGCCCCAGACGATCTCCTCGGAGGGCGTGCCAAGCACGACGACACGCCCTACAAGACCGGCTTCCCGCACAGCCAGCGCGGCGGCGATGGCCGCACCGCAATTGGCCGGCCCGATCAGATTGTGACCGCAGGCATGTCCCGCCGCCCTGCCGGTGCCGCTGCGATAGGCGACCGCCGCGTTGTCGGTGGCCGGCAACGCGTCATATTCGGCCAGCAGCGCGATCGCCGGCCCGCCCTCACCCGCCTCCGCGCGAAACGCCGTCGGCAGGCCGCAGACGCCGCGCTCGACCCTGAAATCGTGCTTCTCCAGCCAGTCGCATAGCGCGCCGCTGGCGGCGAACTCCATGTTCCCGAGCTCTGGGTTTAACCATAAGTTATTGAATTTGCTGATGATATTCGCTTGCAAGAGCTTCCATTGCCGCCGCGTGTTTTCGATCAGATTCATTTCTGTTTTCTGTAAACTGTTGACAGTCTTCAGGAGATTGTGGTTGATTTCTCCAACGCTGTCAAACGCCATTCACCGGCCCCGTGACACGGAGAAACAACTTGGAGCAGGGTTTTCACGCGGTCCCGACGCTCACCCTGGTTACCCAGGTGAAGGAGCAGATTCAGCGCGCCATCACCAATGGCGAACTGCTGCCGAACCAGCGTCTTGTCGAGGGTGAAATTGCCCAGAAGCTCGGGGTAAGTCGTGGTCCCGTGCGCGAGGCCGCCCGGCAGCTGGAGCAGAGCGGGCTGCTCATCTCGCTGCCCCGGCGCGGCTTCTTCGTGCGCCAGTTCGAGGCGCGAGAGATCGAGGACCTCTACGAGTTGCGTGAGTGGATCGAGGCCGCTGCGGTGGAATCAGCCGTCCAGCGCGCGACGGCCGATCAGCATCAATTGCTGCGCGCCACGCACAAGAACCTGATCGCACGCGCCAAGTCGGGTCAGCAGTCCGAATTGATAGAGGCCATCATCGAGTTCCACCGGTCGATCTGCGCGCTTTCCGGTAACGCAAGGCTGCTGCGTCTGTTCGACGAGATGACGGTCGAGGTGCGGCAAATCCTATCTGTCCTGAGCGTCAACCTGGACGAGACCGGCTACCCCGTCGAAGCGCAGGAATCGCTTCTCGACGCGATCGAGGCGCGCGACGGACGCCGTGCCGGCAAGGAGATCAGGAACCTCGTCGCCCAGGCGGGCAAAGAGGTCATGCACAATTACAGGCGCCGCCAGGCGGCCGCCGATTAAGCAGGCCGAGTCTGGCGCCTGGCACCACGAAACCAGCAATACCGACCGCCAAAAGGCGACGGCCATGGGAGGATGGAAAATGTGGACTATCGGAAGAATCGACAGGTTATGCGGCACCGGCCTCGCCGGACTGGCACTGGGCGTCATGATGGCGTCTGGCGCGCAAGCCGCGCCCAAGGCGCCGGAGAACATCGCCAAGGCCGGCAAGATCGTGTTCTGCACCGAACTCGCCTACGCGCCCTGGGAGATGGTCAACCCCGATACCCAGGCGCCGGAGGGCTTCGACATCGATATCGCGGCAGCGCTCGCCAAGACGATGGGCGTCAAATCGGAACACAAGAACATCGCCTTTGATGGCCTGATCCCTGCCCTGCAGGCAGGCCAGTGCGACGCCATCATCTCGGGCCTTGCCGACAAGCCCGAGCGGCGCGAAGTGGTGGATTTCGTCGACTACGCCATCTCCGGCAATGCGCTGATCGTGCGTGCCAAGGATGACGCCGCCTTCAAGACCCTGGAGGATCTCTCCGGCCACAAGGTGTCGGTCGCCGTCGGCTCCGCGCTCGAGGGCGAACTGAAGAAGGCCAACGAGGCGCTCAAGACGGCCGGAAAGCCTGAGATCAACATTCTCTCGCTGCAAAGCGGCACCGACGCCTTCCAGCAGCTCACCGCCGGACTGGCCGACGTTTATCTCGGCTCGACCGACCAGGCTGGCTACTTCAACAAACAGAAGCCGGGTCTGCTGAAGCTCGCCAGCCCGCAGCTCTTCTCGCTGACCATCGGCGTCGCCACCCTCAAGAAGGACAAGGAACTGCACGATGCCTTTGAGGCCGGCCTCAAGGAGATGAGAGACACTGGCGAATACAAGAAGATCCTCGACGCCTGGGGCTTCGAAGCAATGGGCATTCAATAACATCCTTTTCGGCCGGCGACCCGTGGCTCGCCGGCTGTTTTTTGAATTCGAGTGCCAGCCCATGACCGGCGATATAAATATCGATAGCACCTTCTTCCTGAAGTATCTTTTCAATCCGCCGGCGATCGTGTGGCGCGGCCTGTGGCTGACGATCTGGATTTCTATCATCGCCCAGGCGCTTGGCGTAGCGGTCGGCCTGATGATTGCGCTCTGCATGCGTTCGAAACACGCATGGCTGCGCTGGTTTGGGAAATTCTACGTCTGGATCTGGCGCGGCACGCCGATGCTGGTGCAACTGGTGTTGATTTACACCGGCGTCGCCGCAGCCGGATTCTATAAATATCCCGACATCCAGATAGGGCCTTTCACCTTTACCGGTCCCCTGCAGGCCGCGTTGATCGCGCTGTCGCTCAACGAGGCCGCCTATATGGCCGAAATCTTCCGCGCCGCGCTCGCCTCCATCGACAAGGGGCAGTTCGACGCCGTTCGAGCTCTCGGCATGCGGCCTTACACAGCCATGCGCTGGATCATCCTGCCCCAGGCCGCGCGTATCGTCATTCCGCCGTTGGGTAATGAATTCACGCTGATGATCAAGGGCACTTCGCTGCTCGCCGTCATCGGAATTCGAGAGCTCTTCGGGACCATCCAGCAATTGAACGCTGCCACTTTCCGCACCTTCGAGCTCTTCGTCATCGCGGCGATCTGGTATCTGGCGCTGACGACGATCATGGGCTTCGTGCAGAAGCGGTTGGAGGCCCATTACGGCCGCCATGACCTGCCCGCGAACGGCGAGGGGAGACCGTCCGGCTTCCGCAGCCTGTTGTCAGGGCAGCGCTGAGCCATGGCGAAGGATGCGACCCCCCTCGTCTCGCTCCGGGACGTGCGAAAATTCTACGGCAATTGGGAAGTGCTGTGCGGCGTTTCGTTCGATGTAAATCGCGGCGAGGTCGTGTGCCTGATCGGTCCTTCCGGTTCCGGCAAGACGACGCTGGTGCGCTGCATCAACCACCTGGAGAAGATTCACTCCGGCCGCATCGTCGTCGACGGTCAACTGATCGGCTACCGCGAACAGAAAGGCCGCCTTGTCGAGGACTCGGAAAAGCGGATTGCCGCGCAACGGCAGAAGATCGGCATGGTCTTCCAGCGGTTCAACCTCTTTCCCCACCTGACCGCGCTGGAGAATATCACCGTGGCGCCCTTGCGCGTGCAGGGACGCGATCCCGGCGAGGTGAAGCGCGAGGCGCACGATCTGCTTGCCCGTGTGAAATTGGCAGACAAGGCCGGCAACTATCCTTCCCAACTATCGGGCGGCCAGCAGCAGCGCGTGGCCATCGCCCGCGCACTAGCTATGAAACCGGCCGTGATGCTGTTCGACGAGCCTACCAGCGCCCTCGATCCCGAAACGGTGGGAGAAGTGCTCGACGTGATGAAGGCGTTGGCCGAATCCGGAACCACGATGATCGTGGTTACGCACGAGATGGGTTTCGCACGCGAGGTGGCGGACCGCGTCGTAATGATGGATCACGGCGCAGTGGTCGAAATCGGTCCCGCGGCTCAGATATTCACAAATGCCGTGGAGGAGCGGACACGCTCTTTTCTCAAGGCACTTCATTGAGACTGACATCATATCTTGGCCCGTGCCACCAAACACCTCTTCGATCCGCTTGCGGCAGCGCTGTCTGGCTTCATAGACCGGATAGCGCTTCGTGCGGGCATCGATCGCTCTCACGTGAAGCTTTTGGGTTTTGCTCAGATGGCCGTCGATGGCGATATGCGGCGTGACCTTGCGCAGGCGACAGGTTCCATGTCATCCGCATTTCGCCTGCGAAAGCCGAGGCGTCGGACTAGAACGTGACGAGATGCACCAGACGCAGGTCCGAAACCAGTTCGGCAAACCTGCCTTCGACGACATCAGTATCTTCCGATGTCTTGCCGGGGCTTCCATGATTGTCGCCGAGACAGGTCAATGCCATCCTGTAGCGGCCTCCAACCCAAGGCTCGAAGTGTTCGACATGGCCTGTCATCCCGCGCGGTGGCAGCCATTGAGGCCAGGCCGCGGCATCGATAAAGGCGCTGTAGATTTTTCGGGCAAGGCCGCGACAATGCGCGAAGCCGAATCCGTTCTCCGTTGGGATCGTGCCGTTTGGGCATGTCGATTTCCGTTTGTGCTGTGACGATCGACGTTGCTGCTAGTACGACCATTCCACAGGTGAGGTTGGCGATGGCTCAAGTCATTGCTCTGGTACGATCGGAAGCGGCAAAAGGCTGCGAACTCGGCCACTTCACGCAAAGTCGGCGCACGCTGAAGCAGCGCTCCTTGCTTCGCCCGGCGGTGAACATCTCCTCCACCGAGAGGCCGGCACGGAAAACGTGGATCACAAACGCCCCTTCGTCACACAATCCCCCACGCCCGGAACCTTCCCCTGCCCGTCATCTCGCGCAGCCCGAGTTCAGCCCGGCAGGGTTGATCGTGATCGGGTGGTGGTAACCGTGCTGGATGCGGCGGACGTGCTTCTGCATACCTGGCCGCAACCGAACTCCAGCGCGCGACATCATGCAATAAGGGCATGTTTATCGGTGTTGCGGGACCGCCACGCGTGGCACGCCAGGCCTTCGTCGCTGCCGCAAAAGACGCAAGGATTTTCCTTGCGACCAGACTTGAGGCCGGCGCTATTTTCGCCTGCGAGCTGCGCCTCAGGTTAAAGCGACTCTTTCCGGTTCGGATAAATTTCAGCCCTGGCTTAACAAAACGCTGGCAGCCAAAGAGAGCCGGAGGGCTCGCCTAACTCTACCCCCAGGCGAGGCGGGCCCTTTTCTGCCGATCGGACCCTTGCTGCGCCAAAGCTTCCAAAGAATTTCCGCCTTCCTCTCATGGGTTAATGCGTGGCCGCGAAGCTGAGCGCAATTATCAACTGCAAGACTATAAAAGCGCAGCTAAGGGAGGTTGCGGCGTGATCAAATATCATCCTGTGCGGCTCAACGAACTCATCGAACATTACATGGAAACGCGTCTCTCGCACCGCTCGCCGGTGTCGGTGGCCGCGGCCACTCGTGCCATCTTGACGGTTATGCCGGATTGCTCGGTCGAGAGCCCGCAATTGAGCAACATGATCGCGCGATCGGCCGTAAAGCACGGCCATGCGGTGAGCTTCGACTTGATGAGCATCTGATCCGGCGACGAACGCTCAGCGTCGGAAGATGCCGGCAATGGCTGGCGTGTCATTTCCGATATGTGACGCGCCAGTTCCGTGGGATCGTAAGGCTTTTCAAACCTGCAACTTTCGCGCCCTAGCCGATGCGAAAACCAATTGCAGCCGCCGTCGCAGCAATTCGTCCGGCGACAAAGTCGATGGTTCCGACGCGATCCCGACCGACAATTCCATCGCTGGTCGCACAGGACCGATGACAGCCAGACCGAGCGCAGCGAGCGCTTTGGTGATATTCTGTGCCAGAAATGCTCCTCTTCCATTTCGAGGACACGAGCACCGGCGACCTTCTTGTCCGTGGGTCTGCCTCCCTCAAGTGGGAGTCGCGGCCCATGCTCGACATTAACATAGGTAAGGTCGTTGCCGGATCATTCTGTGTATCACGGAACAAGAGGATAAGGATGAGGCGACCTCTGATCCGCAAGCTTGAGAAATTCGCTCGGCTTTCGCACGCCGACAAGGAGATGCTGATCAAAATCGCGGCGCAACGCGTTCGGCGTTTCTCCGCCCGAGAAGACATTATCCACGAAGGCGAGAAGCCTGAATTCATCAATCTGATCAACGAGGGCTGGGCTTGCCGCTATAAAACCCTCGAAGACGGGCGCCGGCAGATCATTGCGTTTTTCCTCCCCGGCGATCTGTGCGATCTCAACGTCTTCATCCTCAAGGAGATGGACCACTCGATCGCTGCCATCACGCCGGTCGCCATTTCGGAAATTTCGCGCGCGGCCTTCGACGAGATGACGATCGGGCACTCGCGCATCACTCACGCACTGTGGTGGGAGATGCTGGTCGCGGCGGCGATCCAGCGCGAGTGGACGGTCAATCTCGGCCAGCGCGATGCGCTCGAGCGGATGGCGCACCTGTTGTGCGAGTTGTTCATCCGGCTGGAGGCTGCCGGCTGCACAAGCAATAGCAGTTGCGAATTTCCGTTGACGCAGACGGAGTTGGGCGAGACGCTGGGTATGTCGACGGTTCACGTCAATCGTACGCTGCAGGAGTTGCGCGCTTCGAACCTCATTGTGCTGAAGGACAGGACGCTCACCATTCCCAATCTCCAGGCATTGCAGGATGTCGCCCTTTTCAATCCCAACTATCTGCATCTTGATCGCGAAGGCAGGCATCTCGATGCTAATGAGGAGTGATGTCCAAGGGCCCGCCCAACAAGCCGCTTGAACGCGGTCTGGCCGATGTCAAGGCGAGCATGCGCGAGCATGCGCGTGCGGAGGCTCGACTGCGTGAGAGCGAGGGGAACCTGCAGGATTTCGGAGAGGCCGCCTCGGACGTATTATGGATCCGCAACGCCGAGACGCTGCAGTTGGAATACCTGACGCCCTCCTTCGATGCAATTTACGGGATGAGCCGTGAACAGGCCTTGGCCGGCGACAACTTCGCCACTTGGATCGAGCTTATCGTGCCCGAAGATCGCGAGCATGTGCTGGGCCACATCGAGCGCATTCGCGAGGGCGAACGCGCTACCTTCGAATACCGCATATGCCGGCCGGCCGACAACGAGATGCGCTGGCTGCGCGATGCCGATTTTCCGATGCGCAATGAAGCGGGAAAGGTCGCCCATATCGGCGGCGTCGGCCAGGACATCACGCGTCAGCGGGAAGCCGAGGAACGGCAGCAGGCGCGCTTCGCTGAATTGCAGCATCATGTGCGCAACACGCTGGCCGTCATCCGTTCGATCGTTCGGCGTACGATGGAAAAAAGCCAATCGCTGGACGAGGCGGCGGCTCATCTGGAGGGTCGCATCAACGCTTTCGCCCGCGTGCAGGCAGCCATCACGCGTCGCCCGTCCATCGGTATCAATCTGGCGTCGATCATCGCGGAAGAATTGCGCGCCGTAGGTGGCCGGGAAGGCGAGAACCTGACGATCAAAGGCCCGCCCGTGGCCCTGGCTCCGAGGGCCGCCGAGACACTGGGTCTGGCCATTCACGAGTTGGCGACGAACGCGCTGAAGTACGGAGCACTTTCAAGTCGCGGGGGCCGCATCGACATCGAATGGCAGCTGGAAGAAGACACGCTCCGCTTCGCATGGAGCGAAAACAGTCCTCATGATTTCAGGCCAGCCGAGCGGCGCGGTTTCGGTTTGGAGGTGCTGGAGCACACCTTGCCTTACGAGCTCGGAGCGACGGTGGACTTGCGGATCGCTCCGAGCGGTCTCAATTTCATGGCTGCCATACCGCTTGAGGCCATCGGCAGCCAGTAGCACCAGAGCTATCGGCGGCTGGATTGCCGCTCTATCTCCTTCAACGCAATTCCGACAGGAAAGCCGCTCACTTTCCTGGGGTCCTCAGCGTGTGGCGGTATCCGTCAGCCGTTTCGCAAAAGCGGGCCTCGTCCTCGTCTCTCTGGCGGCCACCAAGCACTCCGGCGACGGCCGCGATGAAAGCGCCGATCACCAGCGACAAAGTTCCGATTAGCGCGGTCGTGGCGCTCGCCTTGTGTGCCTTATCGGCAGCCGCCTTGGCCTTGTTCTCGCATCCTCGACCCGCGCCAAGACGTCGTCGACCCGCTTTTGCGCATCAGCCCGCGGAAGACCCGTGCGCGACGCGACCAGACGGGCGAGATAAGCCTTGTCGTCCGCGCTCATTTCCCCGTTCGCGGCGCCGACCGCCAGTATGCGTGACGCCTGGGCTGCGGTCCGTGTTGTTTTGGGGCGCGCCAGCCGCGGGAGGCGCCGCGGCGGCTGCGTTGTCGGCCGACCGGAACAACGAGTCGACGAAATATCCTGCCAAGTCATTGGCGGATGGCGTTGCCGTCCAGACACCTTCAGCATAGCGGATCGATCCGAAATTTGCCCGGCCACGGCCGGGCGCTTTTTTAGGCCATGGAAACACGGTCCTTGGGAACAAAGGCAATAACGGTTGTTCGGTGCCACCAAGACCAAAGGAAGCCTTGCCCCATGAGCACGCGGATATCCCTTATCTTATCGGCGACCGCAGCGTTGATGCTTGCCTTTCCGGCCGGGGGCGGATGCCTTGGCTTGAGCTATCTTGGGCCGGCGTCCGTTCCTTCCCCTGTTCCGCTTGCCTGGGAACGGTTCGGCGTCGCTCGCGAGGATGCACGAGCGGGCACCTCTCTCGGTGCCGGCATGCGAGATTTTCGGCGCCACCAGCGCGGCAGGAACTCGGCCATCAGGCTTTTGAATAAGGCTCTTCATCCATTCACCATGGAACGTTTCACAGGCGAACAGATCCCGGCCCCAATTGTTCCGGATCGGCGCGATGTCGTCACGCGACGTCTTCAGTTGAAAGTCAATTCGGACGGGAGTTGTGCGCACGCAACGCCATTGCGGCCATTGCGGTGTCGAGCTTTCGCGCCAGTTCGAGCATTCGAGAAGGCGCTTCCTCGACTATCAGCGCCTCCAACGCCAGGATCGTCTGGCGTTCCGGCGTTATCGCCTCGGACAGTTCCTGTTCCGATCTCAGTGCTTGACGAAACTTCCGTACCACAGCCGGACCCTAACATGCGTTAATACCTGCCCCACTAACCCACTGACGGAGAAAAAGTTCCTGCTCCGCCCATCCGCTGGACCGGCGACCGTCTCTTCGCCTGCCGGAATCGGCCAGGAATCCCTCCAACCGCCTCTTTAAGGGCACCACACTGCAGTGGCGCCCAATCCTGCGCATCGGGTTGGTTCCCAGTGGCTGTCGGCCCGGCCCGATCCGATGTGAGGGAACCAACCGCAGGTCTTGCTGGTTCGGGCAGCGATAGCGGAGCCTCGCCATGCCCAATGCAGCCGAAATTCTCGTCGACACCTTGATTGCCTGGAACGTCGAAGTCGTGTTCGGGCTCCCCGGCGGCGGCATCAACGGCGTCATGGAGGCGCTGCGCAAAAGCCAGGACAGGATATCCTTCGTCCAGGTGCGACACGAGGAATCGGCCGCGTTCATGGCTTGCGCCTACGCCAAATGGACAGGCAGGCTCGGCGTGTGCCTGGCAACATCCGGACCCGGCGGCACCCATCTTCTCACCGGCCTCTACGACGCCAAGCTCGACCAGGCGCCGGTGCTGGCAATCACCGGCATGCAGTTCCATGACCTGATCGAGACTTTCACGCAGCAGGATGTCGATCTTACTCGAGTTTTCAACGACGTCAGCGTCTACAACGTCCAGGTCTCGGACGCCGCGCATATGGAGAACGTAGCAAGCCTCGCCTGCCGCACAGCGCTTGCCCGCAAGGGCGTCGCCCATCTTTCGATCGCCAGCGATATCCAGGAACAGCCCGCCGACGCGGCCAAGCGATCCAAGCGCAACCGCGCGGCGCACACGCCGCAGGACATGTTCGCACCTCACTGTCTCGCGCAAGATGCGGAGTTGGACAAAGCCGCGGCCGTCCTCAATGATGCAGGGCGCGTGGCGATCCTAGCGGGGCGCGGAGCCATCGGCGCGGCGGTGGAGCTCGAGGAAACGGCGCGGCTGCTGCAGGCGCCGATCGTCAAGGCGCTGCTCGGCAAGGCGGTGCTGCCGGACGACCATCCCTACACCACCGGCGGCATCGGCATTCTGGGCACCTTGCCATCACAGGAGGCGATGGAGACGTGCGACGCCATCCTCATCGTCGGCTCGACATTCCCCTACATCGAATATTATCCGCAGCCGGGCACAGCGCGTGGCGTCCAGATCGATTGCGACGCGCAGCGTATCGGCCTGCGCTTTCCGGTCGAGGCCGGCCTGGTCGGCGATGCGGCCGAGACATTGCGCGCCCTCAACAAGCGGCTGAAGCAGAAAGGCGACGGCGAATTCCTGGCGGCCGCGCAAACCGCGATGCAAAAATGGCGCGAGATGATGCGCCAGTCAGAAGATGGCGCGGCGCATCCGCTCAAGCCGCAGCGCATCGCGCGCGCCTTCGGCGAACGCCTTGCCGAGAATACGGTACTGGCGACTGATTCCGGCCAGAACACGGAACTCGCCGCCCGCGATGTCGATCTCCGCGCTGGGCAGGCCTTCGGCGTCTCGGGCGCGCTCGCCTCCATGTCCTGCGGTCTCAGCTATGCGATCGCCGCCGGCATCGCCTTTCCCGGCCGGCCGATCGCGGCGATCGTCGGCGACGGCGGGCTTGCCATGCAGCTCGGCGAGTTTTCCACGGCGGTGCGCTACGGCATCCCGCTGAAAATCCTGGTCATCAAGAACAACATGCTGAACCAGATCGCCTGGGAGCAGATGATGTTTCTCGGCAACCCGCAATTCGGCTGCGAATTGCAGCCGATCGATTTCGCCAAGGCCGCCGAGGCGATGGGCGGAAAAGGTTTCAGCATCGAGCGGGCGGAGGAGGTCGAGCGCGTGCTGGACCAGGCTTTCGCCACCAGCGGCCCGGTGATCATCGAGGCGCTGGTCGACGCCTATGAGCCGATGATGCCGCCGAAAATGCCACCCGACTACGCCAAGAACTTCCGCAAGGCGCTGCCTCAGACTCCGGGTCGCGGTGAGATCGAGGAAAACGTCGCCCGGGAGCCAGCCAAGACGATGATGGAGGCAGGACAATAGGAGGGAATTCCGATGCTCGATCTTTCCCGCGAGCGCCGTCGGATGGTCGATGTTCATCTCGGCCGCCGCGGCATCCATGATCGGGAAATCCTGGCGGCGATGCGCGAGGTCCCCCGCGAAGTCTTCGTGGATCCCGGCTACGAGGAATTCGCCTATGAGGATGGACCGCTGCCGATCGCGGAAGGCCAGACGATATCGCAGCCTTACATCGTTGCCTTCATGCTGGAGATGGCGGAAATCGGCCCGGGCGACCAAGTGCTCGAGGTGGGCACAGGATCGGGCTACGCAGCCGCCGTCATGAGCCGGATCGTCGACCATGTCTACACGATCGAACGCCACACAGCGCTGGCCGAAACCGCACGGCACCGCTTTCAAAGACTAGGCTACGACAACATCGAAGTTCGGACCGGTGACGGCACCAGAGGCTGGCCGGAAGCGGCGCCCTTCGATGCCATCGTGGTCGCGGCGAGCGGGCCGGGCGCGCCGCTGGCCTTGCAGCAGCAGCTCCACGTCGGCGGCAGGCTGGTCATCCCGGCGGGCGACGATCCCGACGAGCAGCGCCTGCTCAAGGTAACCCGCACGGGCGCTTCGACCTACAGCGAGGAGGATTTCGGCGGGGTGCGGTTCGTCCCGCTCATCGGCGAACAGGGCTGGCGGGAGGAAAGCCGCCCGGCGACTGTCCGCGCGATTCCACTGGCGCGCCAGCGCAGCCTCCCGGAAATGATCGCCGCGGCCGCCGAGCCGCTGCCCGACTTCAACGATCCCGGCTTTGCCGAACCGTTCGACCGCTTCGCGGACCGGCGGATCGTCTTGCTCGGCGAAGCCAGCCACGGCACATCCGAATTCTACCGGGCGCGCGCGGCAATCACCAAAAGGCTGATCGAGAGACACGGCTTCACCATCGTGGCGGTGGAAGCCGATTGGCCCGATGCGGCTGCGATCGACCGCCATGTTCGCGGTAAGAGCACTTCCGCTGGCGCCGAGCGACCCTTCCAGCGCTTTCCGACCTGGATGTGGCGCAACACCGACGTCGCGGCATTCGTGGAGTGGTTGCGCGAGCACAATGACAAGATCAAGGCACTCCAGCCGCAAGCAGGCTTCTATGGCCTCGACATCTACGACATGCGCGGCTCGATCGCCGCCGTCCTGGAGTATCTCGACCGCGTAGACCCGGAAGCGGCAAAGGTTGCGCGCGAGCGCTATGGCTGCCTGACGCCTTGGCAGACCGAGCCGTCGACCTATGGCCGCGCCGCGCTGACCAGGGGTTACCGCGAATGCGAGGAAGCGGTTCTCGAACAATGCCGCGAGATGCTGGCGAGGCAGCTTGACGATACCGGACAAGACGGCGACGACCTCTTCGACGCCGCGCAGAATGCCCGTCTCGTCGCCTCCGCCGAGCATTATTACCGCACCATGTATTATGGCGGCCCGCAATCCTGGAATTTGCGCGATACTCATATGTTCGAAACGCTGGAGCATATCCTCGATGCGGGGGGCCCCAACGCGAAGGCTGTCGTTTGGGCGCACAATTCGCATATCGGCGACGCGCGCTACACCGAAATGGGCATCTCGCGCGACGAAGTGAATATCGGCCAGCTCTGCCGGCAGAAGTTTGGCGATGCCGTGGCACTCATCGGCCTGGGCACGCATGCAGGCACCGTCGCGGCAGCGACCGACTGGGACGGAGACATGGAAATCAAGTCGGTGCGGCCCTCTCGCGAAGACAGCTACGAGCGGCTCTGCCACGACGCCGGCATTCACCGGTTCCTGCTTGACCTCGGGCACGACCCGGACCTGCGCGACCGCCTGACCGAGCGCCGGCTGGAACGATTTATCGGGGTGATCTACCGGCCGGAAACCGAACTGCACAGCCACTATGCCGACGCCTCGCTGGCGCGGCAATTCGATGCCTTTGTGTGGTTCGATGAAACCAACGCGGTCACGCCGCTCGGACCCGAGCACGCTGCCGAACGCGTGCCGGAAACCTATCCGTTCGGCTTTTGACGCTGGAACCTTCGGAGCTTCCCCGGGTTCGGAAAAACATAGCGAGGAACAGCCATGAGTGGAAACCAGCACCCGAAATCGAAAAAACCGAGCAACGCCGACATGGCGAACGATCCCGGCATCGGCACCTCCAAGGGCACCATCAAGGAAGGCGACGAATTGGAGCACGGCGAGAACACCGTTGAGGGAGATGTCGAAAACGACACCACCTCCGCGGGCGGAATCAACCCGCGCCAGAAAGTCCGTACGAACAAATAAATCCATTCGTTCCTACGTTAGACACAACGTTGCATCTTTCACAAACGAACAGCAAACAAACCAGAACTCGCGCATAGCTCAATTGGAACATTGGTAGGAGTCTCTTGTTTGAAACATATCGCAATCAGGCGATCAAACAGGAGACTTCCCCATGATTAAGCTTCTCTCGGCTTCGGCCGTCGCAATTGTCCTGGCTACATCCGCAATGGCCCAATCGAGCGGTTCCGGTACTGGGACCGGCGGCACCGGGACTGGCACCAACAACACAGGCGCCACGACCGGGACCAACGGCATGAACAACAACGGCAATGGCGGCACGGTCGATCCGAATGCCACAAACAGCACGACGACAAACGGGTCCGGCGGCATCGGCGACCGCTGCAAGGACGCGAGCGGAAACGACATCCAGAACAACACGGCCAGCGGGAACACCACGTCCGACACGCAGAATTGCAACAAGTAAGCCCTAGCCTTTACGCGGCCGGAGGCCCGTCCGGAAAGGCGGGCCTCCGGCCCTGCTACAGTGCCGGCCCGGCCACGTCTCGCGGTTAGAAAGATAAGGGCAGAAGGAGTGCTGGAACTTGTTGTCGCAGACTTGCGCTCGTTCCCGCGACCGTTGGTGCGATGATCGCTGTAGGGGATCAGCTCGCCGATCGAGAGCTGGTAGCCGTATTTGTCTCTTTCACATCCGAAGGCGGCGCCTGGTAGCAATCTACCCCAGCGCAGCAGGCGCTGGTGCGTCGATGCCGGGACGCTGAGCAAGCTCGTCAGGACATTTGCCGTCAGGGGAAGCTATGCCATCGCCGGAGCGGACGTGGCCCGCCCGTTCCCGCAGATGTTCGCTCGACGCTGTTCATGGCCGCCGATCCGCCATGGTTGCGGCGGCTCCAGATGGTTCCAGAGCCTCACAATCCGCCGCCGGATCGTCGACGGCGGCCAGTCTCCAAACTTAGAAGTCATAGCTATGCTTCACGACGTCGGCGGCGCCGTTCATTCCGTCGCATAAGCGCGGGGCTGACGACCGCTCCTGGGCGCTCGGTCGCCGGGCTGGGCGTCGGCTGCCGCGGCGGATTGCGGCCATCCGATTGATGGGTCTTGTCCTCGACCTCGCCCTGTTTGCGGTTGCGGCTTGGATCGACGTGAGGTCTGTCGTTGCTGGCGGCGTCCTGGGAAAATTCGTCGCTCGGATCCGGATCGGTGTTGGCGGGATATTTCGTGGCGCCGGTCTCGCGACGGTTCTGACTGTTCTTCATGGCTCTATCTCCGGTTGGATGAAAGATAACACCGGCGCGAGAGCGGCGTTCCAACAGCTGGGCAGTCCGTTTCAAGTCCGGTGGAACAAACCTCCAGGCATCCGATTAGGCGCAGACAATGCAGTTCAGCCGTGCGAGAGGAGCCAGGCATGGACAGGGAAGAACGCATCAGGCAACGCGCCCATGAGATCTGGGAGCGTGAAGGCCGCCCTCAGGGCCGCCAGCAGGAACACTGGGATCAAGCCGTGCAGGAGATCGAGTCGGAAGGCTCGGAAGTCGAGCGCGGTCCGGTGGCGCCCGATCCCGCAGTTGGCGCCGGCTCTGATCCGGCCGCCAACCGGCCAGGCGGCTGAAACACGTCGGCCCGGGCATGCGTCGTATCCTAATTGCGCTCGGCATTCTGGTGATCGTTCTGGTCGCCGTTTGGGTCTGGGCTGACCAAAACGGCGGGCGCCCGAGCGGTGGCGCCCAGCAGCCCTCGCCGCACGCTATCGACCAGAACGGCTGAGAGGACAGCCAGCCTCAGCGCGTCGCCGTGTCGCCGGGCTCATGCCGCCTTGCTTTGTCCGGCACCAGCCGGCCTGAGTTGGCGCGCAGGCCTCTGAAGAACTCCTCCACATAGGGCAGCAGCTCGAACAGCACGATCACGATCATCACGACGGCAATGTATATCACCGGCAGTTGCTGTTCTTTCCAGGTCAAATCGAAGCGAGCCTTTTCCGTTCCGGCGCCGAACAGCGCCAGGAATTGGCCCCAATGCAGCGCCACCACGATGACCAGACCCGTCAGCGGGATCATTTCCAGGAAGCTGTGCACATGCTGCTCGATCGGGCTCACCGTGCGCGCGGTGGTCGCATAGCGAACGTCCCACAGCGCCGTCGCTTCGTGGAGGAAGAAGGTGACGATCATCACGGCGATCACCAAGGCATTCACCTCCAGGAACATTGCCGCAAGCAGCGGGATTCCAACCTCGGCGAACATCAGCAAATGAATGAGCGATTCCTTCGCACCGGTCGTCGATTCGATGTGGGTGGCGCGATGGCAGAGCCAGTCGGCAAAGCCCGCAATCAGCCAGACCGGCAAGACGAAATACATTAGGATGAGCACCATCGGATCAGCTAGCACCGGGTGTCTCCCTATTCTCCGCGCCGCGCTCGAGCTTTGCAGCCTCGCGATCGAGCACGTTCGGCTCGTTGCCGTATTTCAGCATCAGCGCCAGCACCAACCCGCTTGGAATTCTCGCTCTTTCCGGAAGGTCGCGGACACATTCGGCATTTTCGACCCCGTTGTCGTCCCTGGGAGCTTCGCCGTGCGAAGTCATAGTCATGGTTCCCGGCCGGCCTCACGCCGAACCGCAGGCCGACGGAATGGTTCCATGCCTGTCGGATCCGGATCGCGCGCGCAGTTAACGGCTGGAACGGTTCACCCATCGCCGCGTTCTACCAATTGGGTTCCCTGCGACCTCGTGGATACACGCGCCTGGTATCGACGCGCGACTGAGGTCTCACCACAATGAGAATATGAACTAAGGAGCTTCGTGTGCGAAACCTCAGGGGACTTCACCTCTTGATCGCGGAAGACGAGTGGCTGGTGGCCAGCGATCTGGCGACTTTCTACGCTGACATGGGCGCTATCATCCTCGGACCGGCAGCGACAGTGGAGCAGGCCGGGCGACACGCAAAGGCGGCGGACGCAGCGATTCTGGATATCAATCTGCATGGCCGCCACGTTTTCCCGGTAGCGGATGAATTGATGCGGCGCAACGTGCCTTTCGTCTTCTTCAGCGGGTATGACGAGATCGCCATCCCCGAGCGTTTGCGTTTCGCGAGCAGCCTGAGCAAGTCGTCAAACCGCGCTGTCGTGGTCGATGCGCTGTTCCAGCCGGAGCCCTCTGCAGAGCCATTGACCGTCGCGCAGCCGGCGACCGCGGCGGAGGACGTCGTGGCGCTGCTCCCCAAACTCCGGCTCACCGCGCGTCTGCTGTTGGACGATGCCGGCGCTTCCGACCGCCTTGTCCAGCACACTTTGGAACAGGCGCTTGACGATATCGACAAAAGGCCCGAAGGGTCGTCGATCGCCGACTGGCTGAACACCATCATGCGCAGGATGGCGCGGTTGCGCGGAGCTTGCCTGCTGCACTGATCTCAGACAGCCGAGCCGCCGGCGAGCTGCGTTCGCCGGGCGACCAGCATTGTCAATGCGTCAGGCGGCTTCTGAGCCAGCCGAGAATCCGGTTGCCTTTTATGATCCGGCGGACCCGCGCGGCAGCCCAGGTGGCTTGCATCGTCGCGCCGGCATGGCAGCTGCACACGACGTCATGCAATTGCCAATCGGACAATTCGAAAAAGCGCTTCGCCTCGCCGTAGGTGTCGGACTGCAAGCCGGCCGCGCGCAGCAACGGATCATCGAACGCAACCGCGATCGGCGATCCGTCCGCGCGCACGCGTTCGCGAACCTCGGGATCGACATATTCGGTGCCCGTTAGCGCGGACAGGCACCGAAGGGGATTGCGGTCCAGCAGTTCCGCCCACCGCTCGATCCGCTGCGTTCTCGTTGCAAGCGGAATCAATTCAAGCCGGTCGACGGCTGCCACCGATTGAAGTTCATATGAGGTCTGATGCTTCATTGCTGTCTCCTGTGGTTTGGGGGCCGATATCTGCACGGCGCGGCAGACCTGCCGGGCCGGAAGCACGCGCCTGCAAGGGACAGGCGCTGGCCGATCAGGGTGTTGTTCACCGATCTTCGACAAACGCCTGGCGTGGCGCCTGAAGCGAACCCGAACTGCCAGTCCTCCGCTATGTTCCAGCCATCCTCGCGATGATGAGCCTGGGCCGGCAGCGAATGGAACTTCGTGCAGATTGCAGGGTTGAACATCTGACCAGTCGTTTCAACCGCTGAACCGCGGTGGCGCCATCACTGCATCGGGGCGGTTCTCAGCCAAGCTTGGAGGCTTGTTGGCGAATGGCCCGTTCCAAAGGCCCATCGAACAACCACAATATCATCGTCATCGGGGCGTCGGCCGGCGGGATCGAGCCGCTGAAGCGGATTGTCAACGACCTGCCCGCCGATCTGCCGGCCGCCATTTTCGTCGTGGTGCATATCGGCCAGGTCAGCTACCTGCCGGAGATCCTAGACCGCGCGGGCACGCTCGAAACGAAGCCGGCCAGGAACGGTGAAGAGTTCAGGACTGGCTGCATCTATGTGGCGCCACCCGGCTTCCACCTTCTCCTTCACGATGGCCATATGATGCTGCGGCGCGGCCCGCGCGAGAACCTTGCCCGGCCGGCCATCGACCCCTTGTTCCGCTCGGCGGCGCTGAGCTACGGTGCGAGTGTCATCGGAGTTCTGCTTTCGGGTTCGCTTTCCGACGGCACCGCCGGGTTAAGGGCCATCAAGTCCGTCGGCGGGCTGGCTGTCGTCCAGCACCCCAAGGACACGCTGGTGCCGGGGATGATTGAAAGCGCGCTGCGCTATGTCGACGTCGACCACTGCCTGCCCGCTGCCGAGCTCGGGCCTTTGCTGGCAAAGCTTGCGGTCGAGCCGCCCGGAGAATCCTTTCCTCCCCCGCCTGTGGTTAGATTGGAAGCGGCCATTGCCGCGCAGGAGCATTCGACGATGCAAGAAGCGGATCGACTTGGCGAATTGTCAGTGTTTACATGCCCGGAATGTCACGGGCCGTTGTGGGAGATCGAAGACGGTGACATGCTGCGCTATCGGTGTCATACCGGGCATGCCTTCACCACCGACGCGGTGATGGAGGTGCAGGCGGTGGAGGCCGACGATATCCTGTGGAGCCTGCTCCGCTCGCATCAGCAGCGGGCGGCGTTTGCCAAGCGAATGGCAGAGCGGGAGCGGGCGAAGCTCCGCTCCGAACTCGCCGCCGAAATGGGCAGGCGGGCGAAGGAATATGAGGCGGATGCGGCTGTGATCGAACGCATCCTCGAAAGCAGGCGGGTTCAGGTAAGGGGCAATGGCGAAGTCAGCGCGGAAGGCAAGTACTCACAAGGCAAGGGTTAGTTCGCGCGACGATGAAAAACAGCCGGCGTCCTTCCCCATTGTCGGCATCGGCGCATCGGCGGGTGGGATCGCGGCATTGCGGAGCTTTTTTCCCGAGGTGCCCGCCGACAGCGGCTTCGCCTACGTGGTCATCCAGCATCTCGACGCCGAGCATGAAAGTGCACTTGCCAGCATCCTCCAGCGCTCAACCGCGATCGCAACGCAAACAGTTGCCGAAAGCGTAGAGATCAAAGCCGATAACATCTATGTGATCCCGCCAGGTGTTTCGGTGAGGATTGAAGAGCGGCGCTTTCACTTGGTCAAAATCGCGGCCGAGCGCGACAAACGGGCGCCGATCGATGATTTCTTCACCTCGCTTGCGCAGGAGCAGGCCGAGAACGCCGCCGGAATCATTCTTTCCGGAACCGGCAGCGACGGCACCGTCGGCCTGAGAGCTATCAAGGAGCGCGGCGGACTGACCCTTGCGCAGGAGAGCGCCGAATATGACGGGATGATGCGCAGCGCCGTCCAGAGCGGCCTGGTCGACATGGTGCTTCCCGCGGAGGAGATGGCCGGCAAGCTGGTCAGCTATTTCACTCACGCGAGCCGCACCGAAACCGAGCGGGATCGGCGCAAGCGCGAAGTGACCGAACAGCTTTCGCGCATCGTCGCCCTGCTTCGCTCGCGCACAGGCCATGATTTCAGCGGCTATAAGGACAACACCATTTTGCGGCGCATCCAGCGCCGCATGCAGGTGCTGCAGATCGACGATCCCACCGTCTTCTATGAGCGGTTACGCGAGGACCCGCAGCAGGTCGATCTTTTGTTCCAGGACCTGTTGATCGGCGTCACCAGCTTCTTCCGGGACCCGCAGGCTTTCGACGCTCTCGAACGTGTGGTCATTCCCCGGCTGCTCGAGAGCCGCAAGCCTGGCGAGACGATCAGGGTATGGGTGCCGGGCTGCGCCACAGGCGAGGAAGCCTATTCGATCGCTATGCTCTTGAAGGAAAACGCGCCGCGCGGCGCCGCCTCGCCCAACTTACAGATCTTCGCCACCGACATCGACGAGCGCGCGCTGGAAGTAGCGCGCGCCGGTCGCTACTCGGCGACGATCGCGCCGGACGTTGCGCCGAAGCGGTTGAAGGAGTTCTTCTCGCGCGAGGACGGTACGTACCGCATTTCCGCCGACTTGCGGGAGATCTGCCTATTTTCGGCGCACAATCTCTTGCGAGATCCGCCGTTTTCCAAGCTCGACCTGATCGCGTGCCGCAACCTTTTGATCTATATGGGCCCGGAACTGCAGGAGAAGATCGTCCCGATCTTTCACTACGCATTGCGCAACAACGGCTATCTCCTTCTCGGTTCCTCGGAGAACGTCACGCGCCATCCACAGCTGTTCTCGACGGTAGATAAGACAAACCGCATCTTCCAGAGGCGCAACGGGGCCACCACACATCGGTTGCCGGAATTCCCGCTCGCTGCCGCCGGGAGATCGACGGATCCAAGTGCGCGCCGGCGGGCAACGACCGAAACCCTGCAGGAAATCGCGGAGCGTTTGATCGTCGAGCGCTATTCGCCGGCATATGTGATCGTGAATGCCGCCGGCGAAATGATGCACAGCTCAGGCGGCACGGGCAAATATCTGGAGCTCGCTGCCGGCGCCCCCAGCCACAGCGTCTTTTCCATGGCGCGTCGCGGGTTGCGCATGGATCTGAGGGCCGCGCTTCACAAGGCCGTAAGCACCGGACAGGTGGCAGTCCAGAATAAGATCAGCGTCGGCACCAATGGCGGGCGTCAGACGATCAGCCTGGCTGTGCAGCCGCTGCCGGGCGATGGTTCTTCCGACCCCCTCTATATGCTGGTCTTCCGGGATGTCGGCGGGATCAAGCCTGAAGCCGAGTACGAGGCCATCCACATAACCGACGATGTTGAAAGCGCCAATGTCAGCCAGCTCGAAAGGGAGCTGAGGGAAACCAAGGAGCGTCTGCAGATCACGACGGAGGAACTCGAATCCTCCAACGAGGAGCTGAAATCCTCGAACGAGGAGCTTTCCTCGATCAACGAGGAGTTGCAGTCGTCCAACGAGGAACTGGAGACCTCGAAAGAGGAGCTCCAGTCGATCAACGAGGAGTTGCACACCGTCAATGCCGAGCTCAGTCTGCGCGTCGACGAGCTCACCCGCGCCAACAACGATGTGGCGAACCTGCTCGAAAGCACGCAGATCGCCACCGTCTTCCTCGACCGGGACCTCTGCATCAAGAACTTCACACCGACCGCGCGCGACCTGTTCCGGCTGGTGGAAAGCGATGTCGGACGGCCGCTGGCGCATGTCCGTCCGCGCTTCCCGGCCGACGGCCTGCAGGCCGACATGGAACAGGTGCTGCAAAGGCTTGGCACGATCGAGCGGCAGATCGAGGGCATGGACAACGGCAAGAGCTATATCATGAGGGTGCTGCCCTACCGGACAGTCGACAACATCATAGCGGGCGTGGTCGTCACCTTCGTCGACGTTACTCAGATCACGCAGGCCGAGAAAAGGATCGGCGCACTCTCGCATGACCTGCGCAACCGCGTCGAAAGCCTCGGGACCCTGCTCGACCTCGTGCCGATCGGCATCTTCATCGCCGAGGATGACGCTGGCGTGCAGATCCGCGCCAACCGGCGCGCGGCGGAGCTGTTGGGTCGGCCCGCTGCCGGCACCAAGCTGATATCCGTGCCCGCAATCCTGCCGCTGACGCTCAATGGAACCAAGATAGGCACCGACGACCAGCCACTGCTCAAGACAATGCGCACCGGCAGGGCAATTCCCGGCTATGAAGCCAGGGTCCAGCATGAAGACGGCACCGCAATCGACGTCATGATGTCGGCCAACCCGCTGTTCGACGAAAAGGGCAAGGTCCGCGGCGCCATCGCGGCGCTGGTCGACATATCCAGCCACAAGGAGGCCGAGCGCAGCCAGGAAAGGCTGCTGCACGAATTGCAGCACCGCGTGAAGAATATCCTCGCCACGATCACCGCGCTGACATCTCGCATGGTTCGCACATCCAGTTCGATGAGCGATTTTTCCACATCCTTCCAGCAGCGGCTGCAGGCAATGGGTCGAACGCACGACGTGCTGTCTTCCTACAACTGGACAGATGCCGATCTCGAGCAGTTGCTGCGGGCAGTGCTGTCGCCTTACAGCAGCAAGCTGCGCCAGAATATCATCATCCTCGGAAACCCTTTGCAGCTTGGCGCGAGCGCGGCCGCGACACTCGGCATGGTATTCTTCGAGCTTGCCAGCAATGCCGCGAAATACGGGGCCCTATCGACAGAGGACGGTCGCGTCAAAGTAGCCTGGAACACCGACAGGCCGGGCATTCTGTCGATCCGCTGGAGGGAAATCGACGGACCTGTCGTCGAAGAGCCGCCAAGGCGGAATTTCGGAACGAGCTTCATCCAGCAGAGTTTGGAGTACGAGCTGGGAGGGAAGGTCGATCTAAGGTTCGAACGCTCCGGACTTGAATGCGACATAGAGATTCCGCTGGCGTCAGGCAAAGGTCGCTGACATTTGCCGCTGAGCGATGAGGAGTGGACACAACATGCTCTTGTCCGGCCTGAATGTCCTCGTGGTCGAGGACGTATTTATGCTTGCGGAGGATCTCACCGACCGGTTGACGCAAGCAGGATGCACAGTGATCGGCCCGGCACCTACGGTCAGACAGGCGCTTGCACAAATCGATGGTGTTGCCCTGGACGGAGCCGTGCTGGATGTAAACCTTCGGGGGGAGCAAAGCTTTCCGCTGGCCGAGCATCTCACGCTCGGCCGTGTCCCTTTCATTTTCCTCACCGGCTACGACAGCACCACTGTCTTTCCCGACCAGTTTCGCGACAAGCCCAAGCTGTCGAAGCCGGTCGATTACAACCTGTTGATCGAAGCGGTGTCGCAGTTCCGCAAGAGCGATGCGCCGGACTGAGAAAGCCTGGCCTACGACATGGTGCGATCGCCTATCAACCGGCTCGCAAGCTCGACCAGATGCCGGATCGGCGCAGGCTTCGGCAGAAAAGGCGCGCCATGGAAGACAGGCGACTGGAAGGCCGGATCGTAGCCCGAATGCACGACAAAGGGCACACCCGCCTCCTTGAGGCGAGCGGCGGCGGTCCCCCTTTGGCCGTCGAGCAATTGGATGTCGATGATGGCCAGATCGGGCTGGTTGTCGTCCAGCCAGGTCGCGGCTGCCCGTTCCGAGGCCACGCAGGCCACCTCGAAGCCGAGCGCCTTTAAGCCATCCGCCACGTCGCAAGCGATCAGGTATTCGTCTTCAATGATCAGTGCCAGGGGCGCTTGCATGACGATCTCCTCTGACACGCTTACTTCCTCCTGGCAAACGGCTTGTTATACTCCGCCGGCCCGGGAAGCGTACGACGTTTCGTCCGCAAACGGCTGCGCGGCTGCCGATAGGATTCGGGCCGGCTTGATCCAAGCCTGCGTCCTCGCCCCGGCTGAGCTGGATCACATCGAGGTCTGACAAGGCCGCGCGGGCCTCGAACAGGCGAAGAAATTCCGGCCTCAGCCCATCGCCGCGTGTGGCGGCAATCGCGTGCAGGGGCATAAAGGTCTTTATCGTCCGATCCTTCACAGACTTGCCTCCATCACAATGCGGCGGCCTTTTCCCGCCTTGCCTCATCGAAATCGATCGACAAGATTACATCGCCGTCGCCGCCGCGAACCCGAACCGCCCAGCCCTCCCGCCGAGCTTCGGCAGCCGGATCGTCGAGAAGATCGATCGCGGAGCGCAACGCTTCATCATGAACAGCTTCGAGGTTGGGCAATTCCACCCCTTCTAGCCGCCTCAAACTGCCACCGTCACGATATTCGAATGTGTAGAGATCCTGGCCCACGTCG
The DNA here is from genome assembly GCF_006439375.1 of Mesorhizobium sp. B4-1-1. Lineage (NCBI taxonomy): Bacteria > Pseudomonadati > Pseudomonadota > Alphaproteobacteria > Hyphomicrobiales > Phyllobacteriaceae > Mesorhizobium > Mesorhizobium sp. B4-1-1. The sequence continues at coordinate 67,605 of NZ_VFTH01000013.1, read as the reverse complement.
GTTGGCCTCTCGACGGCGGGCCGGACGGCATCCACGGACCCGTCCCGGCTGCCTTGCGCAGACCGGCCGCCGAATGCAGCACACTGAACCATCAGCTCTTTGGCGCGATCGACAAGCGCGGCATCGCCGGGCAACGGGTCGGACACAACCATGGTGACAGCGATCTTTTCCCCGCCCTCGCCGAGAAATTCGACCGTCACGTCTCCAGGACCGACATGTATCGCTGTGTCGAGAACTTGCATTCCTGCCTCTTCGTCTCCGTGTCGAGGACACAAAGCTCCCCTGCTCCTGAAAGTTCCGCCCGAGTTCACGAATCGGCTTGGATAGCCGCGCCCGACATCCCGCAACGCTCGCGATGAAACTCGAAGGCAGCGCCTGATCGATATCCGTCTTAATGGCGCGGTTGGAACAGCGCGGCCGGAAGCAGGTTTGGAAACAAAGGAGGCGCCGAATGTCACCCAACCAACGCACGCCCGCCGAAGCCCGCGGCGAAATCCAGGCCGGCAGGACGCAGGATAAGACCCCTGGGTTCGACCCTGCGGCGGCGCCGCAGGAGACGGATGCCGAGGCCGGCGATGTCCCGACTTCCGCCAAGCCGGCATGGCCGCGCGAACCGAGCTTCACCAATCAGGCAAGTTTTGCCAACGCGATGCGGCCGCCAGAGAACGCGCCCGGCCTGCAGCCGCGCAGGAACGGCCCGGTGCTGGTGATCGTGGCGCTGGTCGTCCTGGCCGCGGTTGTGTTTCTGCTCGCCGCGATCTTCCGCCAGGTATGAAAGGAACATCGTTCCCCGTCCCAGGTTTGATAGCGCAAGGTGGTAATTGCGATGCCGCGCTTGAGAAGTTTGTTTCGTCATCTATGGCGCTGGAAAGCGCAGCCGACCACGGACCCGTCTCCGGTGGACGCCATCGTGCGGCTGCTCCGCGACGCCGAAAAGCAAGGCAGATCCCGGCGTTCGGGATAACGGCTGAAAGCGTCCCTCGGCTAGCGTCTCCGGCGGATCGAGCAGTCGCCGCAGTCAGTCCCCGTCATAGATATTCTCGTGGATGATGCCGAGGATCTGCAGCTTCACCGTTTCGCGGGCCTCCGGCCGCACGAAGGGCATTAGAAGGTTGACCGTCTCCTCCACCCGCCGCGGCAGGTCGGCGCTCGGATCGCTCAGATAACTGCCATGGGCGTACAGGTTTTCGGTCAGCTTCTTGTTCAGGTCGGAAAAGAGTCCCATGGTCATTGCTCCTTGCTGATCCAACAGCCGGAGCGCCCACGCGGTTCCCACTGCCGACGCCATTCGGGAACCCCGCGCCGGGGATGGCTACGATCTTGGAACGACGCCCAGGCCGACGGACAGCCGCTCGATTGAGCGCAGCGGAATAAATGCGGCAGCCTGACCCCGCCTGCCGCGCGCCATTATAGGGCCTCCTCCCCTCCAACGGCGCCAGGTTTTCCGCCTCTCAACCTTTCTGGCTGCGCTCGACGAACTTGTTGAAGCGGCTCGTTCCACCGCTGCCGGCTTTATCCTGATGCAGGAAGGCGAGATCGTTCTCGTCGAAGATGCGGAAGAATTCGTCCCATTCGATTGGCTCGAGCGTGTCTTCGGGCTCGCCGAAATCGATGCGCAGAATGCCGCCCTTGCCTTTCGTGCGAACGACAGCCGGCTGGCCATTCCGTTCTTCTACCCACTTGCGGATTTCGTCGTGATTGGTGGTCGTCTTGGCCTCGGACATGGACTTTCCTTTCTGCAGCGGGGACCGATGAGCGGTCCTAACGGCAGCCAACAGGCAATGTTCCAGATGGTGGAACGGCTCCTTGTCGAAGCTGCGGCACCTCCTGCGACGGGAACTTTGTTGAAGCAGGGAACAAACCTTTTGCCGCGCAGTTCGGGGCGCCGAAGCCAAGTCCACAAGGGAGTCATCGTGAAACGTGTATTGGTTACGGGAGGTTGCGGCTTCATCGGCCGCCACGTCGCCCAGGAACTCACCGACCATGGTTATCAGGTGCGCCTGCTCGATGCGCTTGTCGATCAAGTGCACGGCGCCGAAGCCATCAACCTCCCTGTGGGGGCCGAACTGATCAAGGGCGACGTGCGCGACCGCGACGCTGTCGCCGAAGCGGTTTCCGACGCCAATGCCGTGATCCATCTGGCGGCCGAGGTTGGCGTCGGCCAGTCCATGTACGAGATCGCCCGCTATGTCGGCGCGAACGATCTCGGCACCGCGGTGCTGCTGCAGGCATTGATCAAGCATCCGGTCGAGCGGATCGTCGTGGCGTCTTCCATGAGCATCTATGGCGAAGGCCTCTATCAGACTCCGGACGGCGAGCGGATCGACAATGCGCGCCGAAAGCCTGCCGATATAAAGGAGGGCCGCTGGGATTTGGTATCGGTGACCGGCCAAGCACTGTCGCCTCTTCCGACGGACGAGGAGAAGCGGCCCGATCTCGCCTCGATCTACGCGCTGACCAAATATGCGCAGGAACGCGCGGTGCTGATCTTCGGCCAGGCCTACGGCGTCGATGCCGTTGCACTGCGCCTGTTCAACGTGTTCGGCGCCGGACAGGCGCTTTCCAATCCCTATACCGGGGTCCTCGCCAATTTCGCTTCGCGCCTCGCCAACGGCAAACAGCCGACGATCTTCGAGGACGGTGAGCAGAAGCGCGATTTCGTCCATGTGCGCGATGTCGCCACCGCGTTCCGCCTGGCGCTGGAGCAACGCCAGGCAGCCGGCCACGCCATCAACATCGGCAGCGGCCGAGCCTATTCGATCAGCGAGGTGGCCCGGCTGCTTGCCAAGGCCATGGGCGTTCCGAAGCGCCCCGCCGAAATTCTCGGCAAGGCGCGCTCCGGCGATATACGCAACTGCTTCGCCGACATTTCCAAGGCGCGCGAACTGCTCGGCTTTGAGCCGAAGCATCGACTGGAAGATTCGCTCGGCGAATTCGCGGCATGGGTTCGCAACAGCGTCGTTATCGACCGCGGCGCGGACATGCGGCGCGAGCTGGAAGAGCGGGGATTGGTCTCATGACCCAGGGCCATCGGCATCCGCGCAAGGCACCGATAGCCGTCATTGGCGGCAGCGGCTTCATCGGCTCCAATCTGGCCGACAGCCTGCTATCCGACGGCGAGGCCGTGCTGGTCGTCGACAATCTCAGCCGTCCGGGCGTCGAGCAGAATCTCGACTGGCTGGCGCAAAAGCACGGCGACAGGCTGAGCGCCAAAATCGTCGACATACGCGATGCCAGCGCACTGGCAGCGGCGCTGGCGCCGGCAAAGGCGATCTTTCACCTCGCCGCCCAGACCGCCGTGACGACCAGCCTGACCGATCCCGCGCAGGATTTCGACATCAACCTCAAAGGCACGTTCAACGTACTGGAGACCGCTCGCAGCACCGGCGCCCCGGTAGTCTTCGCCAGCACCAACAAGGTCTATGGCAGCCTACCCCAGATCGCGGTGCGGCAAGCCGATGATCACTACGAGCCGCTCGACGAGAAGGTGCGTGCGAGCGGGGTCGATGAGAAGGTAGGCCTTGATTTCTGCACGCCCTATGGCTGCTCGAAGGGCGCGGCCGATCAGTATGTGCTCGACTATTCCAAATCCTACGGACTGCCGACAGCGGTGCTGCGCATGAGCTGCATCTACGGGCCGCGCCAGTTCGGCACCGAGGACCAGGGCTGGGTCGCACATTTTCTTTTGAGCGCCCTGTCCGGCCAGCCGATTACCATTTACGGCGACGGTCGGCAGGTGCGCGACATCCTGCACGTATCCGATGCCGTGGCTGCATATCGCGGCGTGCTCGCCAGGATCGAGGACGTCAAGGGCCAGGCATTCAATCTGGGCGGCGGTCCGCGCAACACGGTCAGCCTGCGCGTGCTGCTGGCGCAAATCGCCGACATGACCGGCAGCGACATCGCGATCCGCCATGACCGCGAGCGCCTCGGCGATCAGCCCTTCTTCGTCGCCGACACGCGCAAGCTGCAAGCCGCGATCGGCTGGCAGGCGCATGTCCCATGGCCTGAAGGCGTCCGCGATCTCGCCAGCTGGTTGCTGCGGCATCGGCTCCAATCGCGCCCCGAAGCCACGAGGTATGTCGCATGAAAGTCGCCTTGGTCAATCCTCATTGGACCTATGAGCACAGCATCTATTTCGGCTGCCGCCAGCCGCATCTGCCGCTGGAGCTCGGCTATTCAAAGGGAATGCTGGAAGCCGAAGGGCACGACGTCCTGATGCTGGATGGCTTGCTGCAGGGGTTCGACAACGAGGCCCTTGCCGAAAGCGTCGCGGCTTTTCAGCCCGACATGACCGTCGTGACCACCGCGCCGACCTACCTGTTCTGGCGCTGCGCGCCGCCTGAATTGCGCGTGCCGGCGGAGTTCCTCAACCATCTCGCAGGACGCGGCGGACGCACGGTGGCGGTCGGACCGCATGGCTCGGCGACGCCGGGCCCTACCTTGCGCAAGCTGGGCGCCGATCTCGTCGTGCGCGGCGAATGCGAGGAGGTGGTGACGGAGCTCGCGCGGCAAGACGACTGGGGCGAGGTTGTGCATACGGCTCGCCTGGAAGGCGACGTACCGGCCTGCAATGGCGGCGTGCATGCCAGCACGTTCGTCGATCACCCGGCGCTCGCCTGGCCGTCCGACTGGATCGCCGCGCATGGCCATCATCATCACAGGTTCGATTCCGTCCAGAGAGGCGCCGGCGCCGAGGTGGAGGCGTCGCGCGGCTGCCCTTACAATTGCAGCTTCTGCGCCAAGATCGATTTTCGGGATGCCTATCGGCGCCGAAGCCACGACGCCGTCATGGCCGAGATCGACGGGCTGATCGCGCAAGGCGTCGGCTACATCTATTTCATCGACGAGATTTTCCTGCCCCAGAAGGCGCTGCTGGAAGCGCTGGTCGATCGCGACGTCCAGTTCGGCGTCCAGACTCGCATCGACCTCTGGAAGCCGGAACTGCTCCGGCTGCTCGGCGAGGCCGGTTGCGTCTCAATCGAGGCCGGCCTTGAAAGCCTGACCGTCGAGGGTCGGGCGATGCTTGCCAAGCGCTGCCGGCTGGATACCGACGATTTGGCCGCGCTTCTGGTCGACGCCCGTCGCCACGTGCCTTTCGTCCAGGCCAATCTGATCGGCGTGGTCGAGGACGACCCGGCGCTGGTGGATTATTGGCGCAAGCACCTCATCGACCACGGCGTCTGGGCGAACGAGCCCGTGCCGCTCTATCCCTATCCGAGCTCTCCCAGCTACCGCGAACTCTGGGGCGAACCCGACGACCTCGCCTGGGAACGCGCGCATGAGCACTACCTCGCCTCCTTCCGCTCCTTCAGCGACATCCAGGACCAGCGCCCGCATGCGCTGGCTGAGTTGGAGTCCTCATGCTGCAGTCACTGATTCACCGTCCGCGGCGCATCCTGATGACGACCGACGCCGTCGGCGGCGTCTGGCGCTATTCGCTCGACCTGGCGCGCGAGCTGGCGGCCGGAGGCGACAGCATCGTGCTCGCCGGGCTGGGACCCGAACCTTCTCCGGAGCAGGCGCGGGAGGCGAGGGCTTTCGCCACGCTGGTTTGGCTCAAATCCCCGCCGGACTGGATGACGCGCGACGAAAAAGATCTCGACAGCTTGCCGGGCGAACTGCGAACCCTCGTCCAGACCTATGCGATCGACCTCATCCATCTCAATGCACCGGCGCAAGCGGCCGGCCTTGATCTGGCATGTCCTGTCGTCGCGGTCTCGCATTCATGCGTGGCAACCTGGCTGCACGCGGTGCGTGGGCAAGCGCCAGCGGACGCTTGGTCGTGGCAGCGAGATCGCAACAAGGCCGGATTCGATCGCGCCGAAGCCGTTGTCGCTCCGAGCCGAAGCCATGCCGAGATCCTCCAAGTCTGCTACGGCGCGATCGAAGGGTTGAGCGTCGTCCATAATGGCGCCCTGCCCGGCCCGAGGCCGGGACGGCGCGAGCCTTTCGTCTTCGCCGCTGCGCGATGGTGGGACGAGGGCAAGAATGCGGCATCGCTCGACGCCGCCGCCGCGCTCTGCGACTGGCCCATTCAGGTCGCCGGCCCGCTCGCCGGGCCTGACGGACAGCGCGCCCGTTTCGATAACTGCGTCTCGTTCGGGCCAATGGACCACGGCAAAGTTCGCCGGCTGATGAGGCGAACCGGCATCTTCGTTTCGAGCTCCATCTACGAGCCTTTCGGTCTGGCAGCCCTTGAGGCCGCGCTGTCGGCCACGCCGCTGGTGCTCGCCGATATCGCGACCTACCGCGAAATCTGGGACGGCGCGGCCATGTTCTTCAATGCGCGCGATCCACATGCGCTGGCCGGCTGCATCGAGAACCTGTCCCACGATGAAAGTTTGCGGCGCAAGCTGGGCAGGCGCGCGGCGCGGCAGGCACGCAAATTCTCGCTGGGCAAGCAGGTGAGGGTGATGCGCGACGTCTACAAACGGGCGGCGCTGACCGCAGCGGGGCGTTGACCATGCGTTTTCTATTCTACACTCATTCGGCGGTTTCGGACTGGAATCACGGCAACGCGCATTTCCAGCGCGGCATCATGCGTGAGCTTGCCGCACGCGGCCATGAGGTGGTCGCGCTCGAGCCCATCGATGGCTGGAGCCGGTCGAACCTGCTCGCCGAGCAAGGCCCCTTTGCCGTCGAGCGCTTCCGCAAGGATTTTCCGGAACTGAGGGTAGTGGCCTATGCCCCTGGCTTCGAGCACGAAGCTCGGTTGGCCGGCGCGGATGTCGTGATCGTCCACGAATGGACGGACAAGGATCTTGTCGCGCGCATCGGACAAGCGCGCGTGCTGAGCAATTTCACGCTACTGTTCCATGACACTCATCATCGCGCGGTATCGGCGATGCAGGCGATCGCTGCGCTTCAGCTCGAGCATTATGACGGGGTGCTGGTCTTCGGCGAAGTGCTACGGGAGAGCTATCTTCGCGCCGGCTGGGGCAAACGGGTGTTCACCTGGCATGAGGCGGCGGACGACCAGCTGTTCAAGCCATGCCCGGAAATCGACCCCGCCTTCGACCTCGTGTGGATCGGCAATTGGGGCGACGATGAACGCAGCGCCGAGATCGCCGAGTTCCTGATCGAGCCGGCGAGCACACTCCGGCTGTCGGGAACCGTACACGGGGTGCGCTATCCGGCCTATGCCAGCGCCGCGCTTGCGGAAGCTGGGCTGCGATATGATGGCTGGATTGCCAATGCCGACGTGCCAAAAGCCTTCGCTCGTCATCGCGTCACCATGCACATCCCCCGCAGGCCTTACCGGGAGAGCCTGCCGGGCATTCCCACCATTCGCATGTTCGAAGCGTTGGCCTGCGGGATTCCGCTGGTCTCGGCGCCGTGGTTGGATGTTGAAGGGCTGTTCCGCGCCGGCACGGATTTCCTGTTCGCCCGGAACGGCGCCGAGATGCGAGGACACCTCCGCGATGTGCTGAACGATCGCCAGGGTGCAGAAGCACTGACCGCATCCGGCCTGGAAACCATCCTGGCGCGACACACGTGCCGGCACCGCGCCGACGAGCTGTTCGACATCCTGGCCGTATGCGGCAATCGCGCGGCGGCGGAAATCAAGCCTGCAAGGGAGGCCGCCGCATGAAGATAGCCTTTTACGGATCGAGCCTTCTGTCATCCTACTGGAACGGCGCCGCCACCTATTACCGCGGCTTGCTCAAAGCCCTGTCGCAGCTCGGCTATGACATCGTCTTCTATGAGCCCGACGTATACGATCGGCAAAAGCATCGCGATATCGAGGCGCCGGACTGGTGCAGCGTCGTCGTCTACGAGCCAACAGCGCATGCGCTGATGCAGGTCGCCTCGCGCGCCGCGCAGGCGGACGTCGTGGTCAAGGCAAGCGGCGTCGGCTTCGAAGACGATGCGCTGCTGCGTGCGGTTCTCGACAATGCCCGCCCCGACGCGCTGACTGTCTTCTGGGATGTCGACGCGCCGGCGACCCTAAGCGAGTTGCGCAACGATCCCGAACACCCGTTGCACCAGGCGTTGAAGAGGATCGGCGTCGTGCTGACCTATGGCGGCGGTGACCCGGTGGTCTGGGACTATCGTGCGCTCGGCGCGACGGAATGCGTGCCGATCTACAACGCGCTCGATCCGGAGACGCATCATCCAGTCCCCACAGATCCGCGCTTTGCCTGCGACTTGGCTTTCCTCGGCAATCGGCTGCCCGACCGTGAGGCGCGTGTCGACACATTTTTCCTCGATCCGGCCCGCGGGCTCGGCGGCCAGCGCTTCCTGCTTGGTGGCTCCGGTTGGGGGGACAAGCCCTTGCCGGCAAACGTGTCGTGGCTCGGCCATGTCGGCACGCGCGATCACAACGCCTTCAACGTGACGGCGAAGGCGGTGCTCAACATCAGCCGCGACAGCATGGCGGCCAACGGCTTTTCGCCCGCAACCCGTGTCTTCGAGGCGGCAGGCGCGGGTGCATGCCTGATCACCGACGCCTGGCTCGGCATCGAGATGTTCCTAACACCCGGCGAAGAGATACTGGTCGCCCGGGACGGCGCCGATGTCGCAGAGATCATGCGCACGCTGACGCCGAAGCGGGCCAAAGCGGTCGGCGCGGCAGCGCTGCGGCGCGTTCTGGCCGAGCACACCTACACGCTAAGGGCTCAACTGGTGGAGGACATCTTCAAGGCGCATTTCGAGCGCCGGGCAATGGAGGCCGCGCAATGACGAAACCGCTCGACATCGTTTTCCTCGGGCTTTCACTATCTTCGTCCTGGGGCAACGGCCATGCGACGACTTTCCGGGGACTGCTGCGCGCGCTCGACGAACTCGGCCATCGCGTCACGTTTCTTGAACGCGACGTGCCCTGGTACGCGCATCACCGGGACCTGCGCGATCCCGATTTCTGCGTCTTGCGCTACTACGACACTGTTTCGGAGCTGCGCTGCAACCACCGGCAGGAGCTGCAGCGGGCCGACGCAGTGGTAATAGGCTCCTTCGTGCCGGAAGGCAGGGCGATCATCGACGACCTTGCTTTGCTGTGCACCGGACAGTTCTGCTTCTACGACATCGACACGCCAGTGACGCTGGCGCGGGTTGCCGAGGATGATTGCGACTATCTGGCCCGCAGGCAAATCTCCTACTTTGACATCTACTTCTCGTTCACGGGCGGACCGACGCTGGAGCGCCTCAAGTCGGAGTTCGGCGCCCGCCGGACGGAGCCGCTCTACTGCGCCGTCGATCCGAAGCGACACCATCGGACCAGGCACGCGATCGAATGGGACCTTGGGTATCTTGGCACATACAGCGCGGACCGGCAGCCCGCCCTCGACGCGCTGCTGCTGGAGCCTGCGCGGCGCCTGCCGGACCGCCGCTTCGTCGTTGCCGGCTCGCAATATCCATCCGACATCGCCTGGCCGGGAAATGTCGAGCGGATCGAGCACCTGCCGCCCTCCGAGCATGCCGCCTTCTACAGCCGCCAGCGTTACACGCTGAATCTTACCCGGGCATCGATGATTGCCGCTGGATGGTCGCCCAGCGTGCGGCTCTTCGAGGCCGCTGCTTGCGGCACGCCGATCATCAGCGACCGCTGGCCCGGGCTCGATGATTTCTTCCCGGAATCGGCGATCGAGACGGCGGCAAGCACCGCAGATGTCGAGGAGATCCTAAGCGCCAAATCCGAGCGGGCAAGGCTCGATTTGGCCAGGGCAGCGCGGGAGGCGGTGCTTTCAAGACATACCGCCATGGCGCGGGCACGTGAATTCGTTTCGGCGCTGACGCCGTCTGTTGAAACGCGTCCGGCGATCGATCTGGACGTCGAAAGTGCAGCATGAGTGACAGACAGGAGACCATCGAGATGCGGCGATCAAAAAGGGCTGAAAAAACACGGACGGCGCTTGTTGCCGGCGGTGCCGGTTTCCTCGGTTCGCATTTGTGCGAGGCGCTGCTGCATGACGGCTATCGCGTGATCTGTGTCGACAATTTTCTCACTGGCAGAATGGAGAACATCGGTTCGTTGGTTGGCCTGGCGCGCTTTAGGTTGATCGAACAGGATGTTTGCACGCCGCTGGAACTCGGCGAGCCTGTCGATCGCGTTTTCAATCTGGCCTGCGCGGCATCGCCGCCTCGTTATCAGGCCGACCCGATCCATACGACACGCACCTGTGTGATCGGGACCCTAAATCTTCTGGAGCTCGCCGCCAGCAACGGTGCCCGCTTCCTGCAGGCGTCGACCAGCGAAGTCTATGGCGATCCGGAACAGCATCCGCAGCGCGAGGACTATGTCGGCCATGTCAACTGCACGGGACCGCGAGCCTGCTATGACGAGGGCAAGCGCGCCGCCGAAACGCTCTGCTTCGATTATCTGCGAGCCGCTATGGCCGATATTCGCGTGGCCCGCATCTTCAACACATATGGGCCAAGGATGGACCCTGCCGACGGCCGCATCGTCTCGAACCTGGTCATGCAAGCGATCGAGAAGCGGCCGCTGACGATATTCGGGGATGGCCGACAGACCCGCTCCTTCTGCTATGTCACGGATCTGGTCGAGGGACTGCGCCGCCTGATGGATGTCGATCCAAATCCGCGCGAACCGGTCAATCTCGGCAATCCCGGAGAGTTTTCGATCCTCGAGCTGGCAAGATTGGTGCGCGAACTGACCGGCACCAGATCGCCCGTGAAGTACCTGCCTTTGCCGCAGGACGACCCGCGCCGCCGACGCCCCGACATAGGCCGCGCAAAGGCGCTCCTCGGCTGGTCGCCCGAGGTGCCCCTAAAGCAAGGCCTGCTGCAGACGATCGCCTATTTTTCAAATATCGACGATCTGGCGATCGAGCCCGTGGTCGCGATCGACAGAACGGGTGGAGGAAAGCTGCAGAACCTGCAGCTCTGAGACAGCGGCATCTTTTCACCGGGGCGGAACAACCAACCGACATCGCGGTTGGGCATGACAACCGCGATGGAGGAAGAACTGTGCAGTCGAAGCGATCAGTCAAGGACATAGAGCAGATGGCGGCGGTGGAGACGGCCGCATTCCTGCGGAGGGCTTCCATTACCTATCTCGAGTGCTGCGTCAGCCTGATGATGACGCATCTGCAACGCGAGGAAGTGGCAACCATCCTGGAACAGGAAGCCGACATGCTGCGCAGGCTGGACTGATCAAGTCTTCAAGCGCTCGGTGAACCGCGAAAGCCTGATCTGGTAACGGTCAGCGGCCCGAATGGCCTTCACCCGATCATGGCCGTCTGCAGACTGTGCGGCTATCGTCCACAGGCCAAGCTGCAACGCGAGATAGCAGGGCTCCATGCGATCGACCAGGGAACGATCGACGGCACGCGACATTTCTGCCTCGATGCCTTTGATGAGCCGCGCAAGCTCCGCGTCGCAAAGCTCATATTCAACCCTCGCGCCTGCAATGTCCCACGCTATATCCTGACAGCCGACGATGTCGTGCGAGCGGCAGTGGTCAACGGCATCTGTCTTGAGCACGGTCCCGTCCTGGCGAACCAGAAACTCCCATGGATGAAGGCGCCCGTCGATCTCGATCCTCCCCAGCACGGGCTGTGGCGGGTAGCGGGCGAACCAACCCGCCAATGCTTGGGCCTGACCTTCCCCCAAATCTTCCCTGCAGTTTTGTACGGCCATGGCCACGAGCTTTTCCGGCGACGCGCCGGCCTCGTCGGTCGGCAGCTTGGCGGCGCGCCAGCCGAGATAGCGCCCGAGCCAGTCGATCAGCATATCTCTGGGCAGCCCTGCCCGGTCCAGCCTGCCGGCATCGATCCAGCACTCGACCAGGAAACCGTGGCTGATACCGGCAGGCTGAGCGCCAAAGCCCGCTTCGTGGAGTGCCTTGGCCGTACGCAGCTTGCGCTGGCCGGCCTCGCCGAAACCTGCGAACTTGACCAGCCAACGCTCGCCGCCGGCTAAAGCCATGAATTTGCGCCGCTCGAATGCCGGGAATATCGGGGGCCAAGCGCTGGTCGGCACTGAAAGAACTTCGCGCCATGCGCCGCCTGAAATTTCATGAAGCTCGACATCGGCCCTGCCGAGCAAATGTCCTATCCAGTCCCGCAGCCCCGGGCTGACCGCGCCATCAAAGGCGTCTTCGAAATCCGCGACATGACTTTGGCACTGCGACAAGGCAGCGACAGTTTCGGCAGTAGCTTGCGCGCCCGGCCCGCCGCGGTGGCTCGGGAACAGATGAATGCGCTCATGGCCGATGCCGTGCCGGCGAAGCCAGGCAATGACAGCATGAAAGGAACTGCCGGAGAGGCCCGGACCTTCATCGACGATAGCAAATTTGGCCTGCGGTCTGTCGAGCCAAGAGCGTAGGAGTTCGGATGCGGCGCTTATGTGCCGGGAAAACGGATGGCCGATCGGTCGCAGGCTGATAGGCGGCGGCGCATGCAGGGCGGCGGCGACCATCGCCGCGAGGCCGAGACCGATGCTGCGGATGCCGATGACGCATGTGTTCGCATCGAGGCCCGACCCCAGCGCCGCAAGCAGATAGGTTTCCGGGTAGAGGGCGTACAGCGCATAGCCCTCAGCCGGTCCGGTGGTTATTGCGCTGCCGCAGTCGATGGCGGCAAGCTTTGCAAGCAGCGCCTCATCCAGCGCTCCGCTTCGAGCAAATTTTTGTTGCCAGGACCGCAGCACTTCCTGCGACAACTCGACGAGAATTTCCGACCCCAGCTTCTGCCTCGACGAACTGCTGTCGCGGCCTGTTATGTCGAATTCCGCATCGGCGAGGCCCTGGAGAAGTTCAGAGACGGTGACGAATAGATCGACCACAGCGGCGTGACGTTCGAGGCCGGCAGGCAGATCGCCAATAGCTCCAGCCGCGGCCAAGACAGCCTTCCGGAGCTGTTCTGCGCTATGCGTTCGCTTGTGGTCGCCGAAGACGATCATACGGCTCCTGCCTAGCTGTCTGGCCGCCAACGCGAAACGGCGCCTGTTTGATCCGCAATCAGGCTCACCAATTTTTCGCGGCGCGAAGGAACATTCGAGGCCGCTCCCGGTTCGGCGGCGAGGAACTTACCTCCAACTTAAACGAGGCAGTGGTTTCGTGACATCGAAGAAAGTTCGTATCGGCATTGTCGGCGTAGGCAACTGCGCATCATCCCTTGTGCAAGGTCTCTCCTACTATCGCCACGCCAATGGCAACGAGCCGATCCCCGGACTGATGCATGCCGATCTCGGGGGCTACCATGTCGATGACGTCGAGGTGGTCTGCGCCTTCGATGTTGCGAAAAACAAGGTTGGGCGCGATGTGGCGGAAGCGATCTACACCGCGCCCAACAACACCTTCCGTTTCGCCGACGTCGCTCCGATCGGGGTGCGCGTTGAGCGCGGCCCGACGCTGGACGGAATCGGCAAATATCTGCGCGATGAGATCGAAGAGTCGGGTGAACCGGTCGCGGACGTGAGCGCACGACTCAAGGAAAGCGGGACCGAGGTGCTCATATGCTACCTTCCGGTCGGCTCCGAAGAGGCTGCGCACTTCTATGCCGAATGCGCACTGGACGCCGGCTGCGCCTTCGTCAATTGCATTCCTGTGTTCATTGCTTCACGACCGGAATGGCGTCAGCGCTTCGAGGACCGCGGCCTTCCCTTGGTCGGCGACGACATCAAGAGCCAGGTCGGTGCAACCATCGTGCACCGGCTGCTCGCCAATCTCTTCCGCGAACGCGGCGTGCGCATCGACCGCACCTATCAGCTCAACTTCGGCGGCAACACCGACTTCCTCAACATGCTCGAGCGCGAGCGGCTGGAATCGAAGAAAATCTCGAAGACGCAGTCCGTCACCAGCCAGCTCGATGTCCCGCTTGAGGCCGGCAACATCCATGTCGGACCCAGCGACCACGTCCCGTGGCTGACCGATCGCAAATGGGCCTATATCCGGGTCGAGGGCACCACCTTCGGCGGGGTGCCGCTCAACGCCGAGCTCAAGCTGGAGGTTTGGGATTCGCCCAACTCGGCAGGCGTCGTCATCGACGCTGTCCGCTGCGCGAAACTCGCCCTCGACCGCGGCATCGCCGGCGCGCTCACCGGGCCTAGCAGCTACTTCATGAAGTCGCCGCCGGAGCAGTTCACCGACGCGGAGGCGCGCCTGCGCACGCTCGCCTTCATCGCCGGCAATGACGAGCCGATGCTGGACGCCGCCGAATGACCACCACGTTCTTTCTCATCCGCCATGCGGCGCACGATCACGTCGGCTCGTACCTGGCCGGGCGGCTCGAAGGCGTTCGCCTCGGCGAAGCCGGCCAGGCGCAGGCGCTGCAGCTCGCGCGGCGGATGGCGCGAGAGCCGCTCGCCGCGATCTTCAGCAGTCCGCGCGAGCGCACGCTCGAAACGGCGAAGCCGATCGCCATCGCTTGCGAGATTGAGAAGATCGCGATCTGCAAGGAACTCGACGAGATCGACTTCGGGGAGTGGTCCGGCAAGACCTTCGAAGAGCTGAACGGCGATGCAAGCTGGCGACTTTGGAACGACCAACGCCAGAGCGCCCGCACGCCAAGCGGCGAGACCATGCTGGATGTCCAGCACAGGATGATCGGCCTGATGGACGCATTGCGCGCGAATGGGCAGGGCCAGTGCATCGCGCTTGTCAGCCATGCCGATGTGATCAAGGCGGCTGTCTGCGCGATCCTTGGCCTGCAACTCGGCGATTGCTTTCGCTTCGATATCGCGCCGGCCTCCATCACAACGGTCGTCCACGGCGACTGGGGTTCCAAGCTGATTCGTTTGAATGAAATCGCCTGACGGGAGCGGTAACCGATGCGCATGGTTATTTTCGGTCTCGCCGTCACCTCCTCATGGGGCAACGGACATGCCACGCTCTGGCGCGGACTGATTGGCGCGCTGGCGCCGCTTGGCTGGTCGATCACCTTTTTCGAGCGCGACACACCCTACTATGCCGGCGCCAGGGACATCGACCGATTGAACGGCGGCGATGTCGTTCTCTACCCGGCCTGGGAGGATATCCGCCAAGCGGCCGAGACGGCGATACGGCAGGCCGACGTCGTCATCGTCACCTCCTATTGCCCAGACGCTATCGAGGCCTCGCGGCTCGCCAACGATACCTGTCGCGGGCTGAAAGTGTTCTATGACCTCGATACACCGGTGACGCTGGCGAGCATCGAGCGAGGTGATCATCCAGCCTATTTCGAGCCGGACAGCTTGTCCGATTTCGACTTGATCCTGAGCTATACCGGGGGGCCGGCCATCGATGCGCTGAGGGCCATCCTGGGCGTGCGCCATGTGCTGCCGCTCTACGGCCATGTCGACCCAGACCGGCACCGGCCGGCGCAGCCAAGGTCCGAATTCGCCGGCGACCTGTCCTACCTCGGTACCTATGCCGAGGACCGGCAGAAAGCCGTGGAAACACTGCTCGTCGCTGCCGCCGCCCGGCTTCCGGACCGCCGTTTCATCATCGGCGGGGCGCAGTACCCGCAGGACTTCCCATGGAGCAGCAATATCTTTTTCGTCAGGCATCTGCCGCCCGCCGATCACCCTGCCTTCTTTTCCTCCTCGCGCCTGACGCTGAACGTCACCCGCGAGTCGATGGCGCGAAAGGGCTGGTGCCCGTCAGGCCGTCTGTTCGAAGCAGCCGCCTGCGGCGCCGCGATCATCTCCGACAACTGGGCAGGCCTCGACAGCTTCTTCACGCCGGGCAGCGATATCCTTCTGGCGCACAGCACCGGCGATGTCGTTGCCGCGCTTGGCCTGTCCGACAATGAGATCGCGACGCTCGGCCGCCGCGCCAGGGAGCGCGTCCTCGACGAGCACACATCCGCGCATCGTGCCGCCGAACTCGACCGAATCCTGAACGACGCTTTCGCGTCCAAGGCGAGAGGGACAATGGAGGAAGTCGTCTGATGTTGGGCATCGTGCCTGCCGCCGGTCGCGGCAGCCGCATTCAGCCGCTGGGCTTTTCCAAGGAGCTGCTGCCGGTCGGCAGCCGGCTCGACGGGCAGACCGAGCGCCCATGCGCGGTGAGCGAATATCTGGTGCGGCGGATGGTGCGCAACGGCGTCGACCGCATCTGCTTCATCATCGGTTCCGGCAAGTCGGACATCCTTGAATATTACGCCGCCGGCTATGGCGATGCCGCAGCAATCTTCGTGGCGCAGCCGTCTCCGGTTGGACTATGCGACGCTATCTTCCGCGCCGCGCCGCTCGTAACGCCGGAAGAAACGGTCTTGATAGGCCTGCCCGACACGATCTGGTTTCCTGAAGACGGCTTCTGCCATCTGGCCGACGACCGGCTGTCCTTCCTGATGTTTCCGGTCGATCGCCCGGAACTGTTCGACGCCGTCGTGCTCGATGGCAACGGGCGGGTCGAGCAGATCCAGGTCAAGCAAGCGGACGCCGCGACAAACTGGGTCTGGGGCGCCTTCAAGATGCCAGGTCGTATCTTCCACCAGCTTGCTGCGCTTTGGCGCCAGCGCGACGGCATCGACGAGTATTTCGGCACTCTGGTCAACGCCTATCTCGCCGGCGGAGGCGAAGCCTACGGTGTCAAGGCCGGGACTGCCTATGTCGATGTCGGTACTTTCAACGGCTACCGCACGGCGCTCAGGCTGCTCGAAAGCAATGATGCCGTCGATGATCTGACCCTGACGATATTCGCATCACAGGACCGTTCGGCAGTGCCAACCGTTCCAGGCGAAGGAGCTTAGCCATGCTGCATTCCAGCACGGAAATACGTCGCCGCATCGACGCATTAGGGCCGTGGTTTCACAATATGGAACTGGCGGGCGTGGAGACCGCTCCCGATCATTTCCTTGGCAACTACCCGCTGATCAAATGGCGCAAATTCGCGGATGCCATTCCGACTGATCTCTCGGGCAAGTCGGTGCTCGACATCGGCTGCAACGCAGGCTTCTACTCGATCGAAATGAAGAAACGTGGGGCCGATCGCGTGCTCGGAATCGACTTCGACGAAGCATATCTCGCCCAGGCGCGCTTCGCCGCCGAGATCGCCGACTGCGACATCGAGTTCAGGGAACTGTCGGTCTACGACGTCGCATCGCTCGGCGAGCGCTTCGATATCGTGCTGTTCATGGGTGTGCTTTACCACCTGCGCCACCCGCTGCTGGCGCTCGACCTGATCCGCGCGCATGTCGCGAGCGACCTGATGATCTTCCAGTCGATGCAGCGCGGCAGCGGCAAGGTCCTGCCGCTTGAGCAGAACTACCATTTCTGGACACGCGACCTCTTCGATCAGCACGAATTTCCGAAACTGCACTTTATCGAGCATCGCTATGCGGACGATCCCACCAACTGGTGGATCCCGAATCGCGCCTGCACCGAAGCGATGCTGCGCAGCGCCGGCTTCGAGATCGTGCTTCACCCTGAAGACGAGGTCTATTTCTGCCGCGCGGCCGGCAAGCCGGCGGACGGCGCCGCCGTCTATCCAGCGAAAGGAGAGGCCGATGATTGAAGCTGCCATGATCTGGAACGAACCGAACAACAAATCGCATTGGGATCCCGAGCTCGATCCGGACTGGAGCCGTTTCGCCGCAATGGCAACCCTGGCAGCCGATGCGATCGATCGGGAGAATCCGACCCTCACAAAGGTGCTGGGCGGCATTTCGCCGATCGATGCCGGCTTCATGACGCGCATGAAGGATTTCGGCGTGCTCGACCATGTCGACGCTGTCGCGGTGCATGGCTTCCCGCTCGATTGGAACCTTTGGCAGATTCATGAATGGCCGCAGAAGCTTGGCGAGATTGCCGCTGTCACCGATCTGCCGATCTGGGTCAGCGAAGTCGGCGTCTCGACCTTCGGCGCCGAGGAGATCCAGCTCTGGGGCCTGCGCCGCACCGCCGAGCTGCTGCTCGATATCGCGCCGCGGGTGCAGTGGTACAGCCTCTATGATCTGCCGCGTTCGTGGGAGGCGACAACGCGCCATCGGGAAGCGGAAGGTTCGTCTTATTACAGGCATTTCTACATGGGCCTGCTTCGCGAGGACGGCACGCCCAAGCCGGCGCTCGAGGAATTCGTGCGCCACACCCCGCAAATGGGCCTGGTCCAGTGGTTCCATTACGAGGACCATCGGCTGGACGACGCTGTGGCCTGGATGGAACGGCTGGGTGTCACCCATCTGCGCACCGGCCTGTCCTGGGCCGACAGTTTTCGGCCGAATGCGCTGGACTGGTTCGACCGCCAGATGGAAGCGCTCGCCGACTTCAACGTCACGGTCACCTTCTGCTTCACGCCGGAACATCGCGGGCTTCAGCCTCATCACACCAGCCCGCCCCAGATCCCCGAGGAATTCGCCGAGTTCTGCGCGGCGATGATCCGACGCTACGCTCCCGCGATTGGCGACGACATGGCAGAAATGCAACGTGTGTCGGCGGCATGGTGAGGCCCGGCTCGACCAGCGATGACACTGACAGTCCTCAACGTCGCCTACCCTCTCGCGCCCGTCGGGCCGGATGCGGTCGGCGGGGCCGAGCAGGTGCTGTCGGCGCTGGATCGGGCGCTCGTTGAGAAAGGCCACCGTTCGGTTGTCGTCGCCTGCCAAGGGTCAAGCACGGCCGGCGTCCTGGTGGAAACACCAGCCGAAACAGGCGTGCTCGACGAGGCGGCGAAGAAGCGTGCCCATCAAGCGCATCGTGATGCGATAGCAGCCGCTCGGGCGCGCTGGCCGATCGACGTCGTTCACCTCCACGGGATCGATTTCGACGCCTATCTGCCTGGCGATGGTCCTACCCTGGTGACACTGCACCTGCCACTCGGCTGGTACCCGCCCGAGGTGCTTGCGCCGTCGCGCGAGGACTTGTGGGTGCACGCGGTCTCGCAGGCGCAGCACAGGACGGCTCCGGCAGGGTCGAGACTGGCGAAGCCTATTCCAAACGGCGTTGACATCGCCGCACTGAACCAGCCTCGGTCGCGGCGCAATTTCGCGCTGGTGCTCAGCCGCATCTGTCCGGAGAAGGGCGTCCATCTCGCGATCGAGGCAGCCAAGCGCGCGAGCGTCTCCCTAGCAATCGCCGGCCAAGTCTATCCTTATGAGACCCATCTGCGCTATTTCGCCGATGAGGTCCGTCCTCGGCTCGATCGGCAGCGGCGTTTTCTTGGGCCACTCGGGTTTTGCGCCAAGCGGCGCTTGCTCAACGCCGCCCGCTGCCTGGTCATTCCCAGCCTTGCCCCAGAGACAAGCTCGCTTGTCGCGATGGAGGCGCTTGCCTGCGGCACGCCGGTCGTCGCGTTCCCGAACGGCGCCCTTCCCGATGTCGTCCAGCATGGCAGGACCGGATTCCTGGTCAATGACATCGAGGAAATGGCGAAGGCCATCGTCGCTTCCGGAGCCTTGGACCGCGAAGCATGCCGAGCCGAAGCGCGCAGCCGCTTCTCGCTTGAGCGCATGATCACATCCTACATGGATGCTTACGAAGCACTGGCGAAGCTTGGCACCCGTCGCGCCTTGCTGGGAACCGCCTGATGGGCGGTCTGCGCACTGAGATCATCCGTGATGCGAGAGCGTTCATGGACCTGGAGCCTCATTGGTGGCAGCTCTGGCGCCAGAGCATCTCGGCCACGCCGTTCCAGTCTCCCGCCTGGCTCATTCCCTGGTGGCAGACATTCGCCCCCGGCGACCTTGCGGCCATTGCAGTGTGGAGCGGAGGCGCCCTCGCCGGCTTGGCGCCGCTCTATGTCGAAAGGCATGATCGCGGTCAGCGCCTGCTTCCCATCGGGATTTCGCTGAGCGACTACCTCGATATCCTGTGCGTGCCGGAGCTGGAGGCGAAGGCTGGCGCCGCCATTGCCGACGCGGTGCTCTCGCTTAAATGGTCGCAGTGGATCCAGCCTGACCTCTCGGCCGATGCCCTATCGATGTGGCTCGAACTGCCGAATACCGAAGCAAGCCGAGCGATGGCGCACGCCGCCTGTCCCGTGCTCCTGCTCGACGGCGATCGAACTCTGGCCCGTTCGGTTCCGGCTAGACGAAGACGCCAGTTGCGCCGCGCCGAGCGAGCCGCCCGGCGTAGAGGCGCCGTTGTCGTCAGCCGCAACGAGTCCGATCCGCAGATGTTTCTCGACGAGCTGGTCCGACTGCATGGCGCACGCTGGGTCGGTCATGGTGGGGGCGTGCTGTCCGACATGGCTGTGGAATTTCACCGTAAGGCCCTGCCACGACTTGCCGATAGCGGTGTGGCACGATGCCTGACGATCCAGATCGGCGATGCCATCGTCGGCGCCTATTACGGATTTCATCATCGCAATCGAGCCTATGCTTATCTCGGCGGTTTCGATCCGGCCTATGCCGACGAAAGCCCCGGCGCGATTCTGATCGGCCATGCCATAGCGGGAGCCGCCCACGAAGGCGCGCGCGAGTTCGATTTCCTGCGCGGCCGGGAAAGCTACAAATACGGTTGGGGCGCAAAAGACCGCTGGACGGCGCAGAAGGTCTGGACCCGGAGCGCGCCACAGTGAATATGGCGAGGCAAACCGGCGCGATTGCCAGACGCCTGCTGCAGGATTGCATGGCCGACGGCCTCTCCGTCGACAACGCGCTGGCCAGATTGGCCGTCTATGTGGATAAGTCGACCAGCGCGGCGCAATTGGCGAATATCGCCCTGGACATGCGCCCGAGCCAAGCTTCCGAGCGATGCTGGCTGGAACACATGGCCACGAGACTTCGGGACAAGCCCTCGGCCTTCGACGACGTGCGTAGGACCGCTGCCTGCGTGTCTCATGACCGTACCAACGGCGAAACGGCCGCCATGACCATCGAGCGGCTGGCCGGCGCCTTCGATCGGGCGGCGGCTATCTCCCCGGCAGCCAGCGTGCAACTGTCGTCGCTTGGCGACGAGGACAGGCTTTCGGCCACGACCGGCGAGATTGCCTCGTGGTTGGAACGGCACGGCATGCTCGGCACCCGCAAGCACATACTGGACATCGGCTGCGGCATCGGACGCCTCGAACATGCGCTTGGCGCCATGGCGGGATCTATCGTCGGCATCGATATTTCGCCCAGAATGATCGCCATCGCGCGTCGGCGGTGCGCCGGCGTCGCCAACGTGGAATTCCGCCTGACCTCGGGCATGGATCTCGGCGACTTCGCCGATCAAAGCTTCGACGACGTGCTGGCTCTCGACAGTTTTCCTTACCTGGTGCTTGCCGGTGTTGCCGAGCGGCATTTCGGCGAGATCGCGCGTGTGCTGCGGCCAGGAGGAATGGCGGCAGTCCTCAACTACTCCTATCGGACATCGGACATCGATTCCCGCGATATCAAACGTCTTGCCCGTGCATATCGCATGGAAGTCTTGGTTGACGGCGAAATGCCTTTCGGCAGTTGGGACGGCACGGCCTTCCTTATTCGCCGTGACGGCGGAACATAACGCGCGAGCGGCAGTTTGGTCGCCGGACAGTTTCACGCAGGCAGACCAGGGAGAAGAACAATGGCGTCCGGCGGTAAGAAGCATATGGGCCGCGGCAGCCAGGGCAAGAGCTCCGGAACCGGAGCGAAGACAACGCTCGCAAAGGACATGGTCGGCGAGAACGACATCCTGTCGAATCGGGACAAGAAGCAGCATACCGAGCAACGCGGTCTGGACGGCAACCGGGTCAAATCCGATCAGTACCAGGACCACGCAGCGAACCGTCTCCCGAAGGATTGAGCGCATGCTCGCGGATCGCCTCTTGCCACGAAACCCGAAGACAGCGATCCGGAAACCCCACAGCTTGCGGCGAACGCCTTGCAAAGGACGGTCGAGTATGACTCAGTGAGTTCTGAAGGGGCCCTCTATTGTTAAGAGAATGCAATGTCTCGCAGGAGCCAGCGCGATCTGTGCGCCCAGGCAATCCAGAGCTTGGACCAGGAGATCGCATCCCTGTTGATCGCCATCGAGCGGGAGAAGGTCCCTGACCGGCTGACCAGGCTTGCACTCGAACTGCAGAACGCGCTGATCGAAAAGCGCAAAGGCGATATGACGGCTGAGCGCGGCTGAAGACGTCGCCGGCAAGGATGCTGCACCGTTTCACGCCGAAACGCCCTATCTCTTTGTTTTTACGCAATTCCGGACGGAAAACCGCTCATACTCTCGGCGCTGCTCTAGCGTCTTGCGGCTTCGGTATCCCAATGGTCGTCCGAAAATTGACGTCGTCGCTCGATCAGCGCCCGCGGCGAGCTTTCCCCGAGGAACTCAAGAACACCGGCACGAGCACGATTGAGACGGCTTTTGACGGTGCCGACCGCGCAACCGCATATCTCAGCAGTTTCTTCGTAGCTTACGCCCAGCACACCGATCAGCACCAGAACCTCACGCTGATGGGACGGCAGTTTCTGGATGGCTTGATGCACTTCCTTGCTTTGGACGGACCAATCCTGCGACGGCTCCGAAATCGGCCGGCTGGAGGCGCAGTCAAGCAGCCCAGGAGCCTCCCTGGCCGCGGCTTTGATGCGCGTGTAATGCGTGTTGCGCATTATCGTGAAGAGCCAGGACTTCAGGCGCGTGCCCGGCTCGAACTTGTCCAGGTTGGCAAGTCCCTTGGCCAGTGTCTCCTGCACGAGATCGTCGGCATCGTCGGGCGCCCGACAGAACGTTCGCGCAAAAGCCCGCAAGGCAGGAATAAGATCGACGACGGAGATCTCACCGCCGTCAGGGTTCGACAAATTATGCTCTCTAGATGACAATTTTCCGGACCCAGCAAACAGGAGTGGATGAGATGCAGACTAGGGAAAATGCCTGAGAAAAAGGAACGTTCCTGTTTCCATCGTTCGGCCGAAACTTTTGGCCAAGGGGCTCCATCGATGGAGCGGCAACATTTCAATGGGTCGCTTCGATCCTCGGTTCCTCGACATACCAAGGCATGGAAATGATCGCGATGTCCGATCCGCCGAACTCGAGCAGTTTGGCGTGCAGTCGGCGGGCGCGATGGGTATGCAGGATGTACTGCCACCAATTGGGCGGCACGACCTCGGGAAGCAGCACCGCAACGGTGCGGCCATCGAACTCCTCTCGCAGCACCCCGATCTCCTTCAGCAATGGCTCGTACATCAGCCGGTAGTCGGCATTCAGGAGAACGAGGCGGGGCGGGCGCAGGCCAGCCGCCTTCGCCGGCGCTTCCACATCCTTCGACCACCTCCCACGAATTGCGCGCTCTTCCTCGCTCTCTCCACCCGACAGACGCGCCACATGGA
Source organism: Mesorhizobium sp. B4-1-1 (assembly GCF_006439375.1). NCBI lineage: Bacteria > Pseudomonadati > Pseudomonadota > Alphaproteobacteria > Hyphomicrobiales > Phyllobacteriaceae > Mesorhizobium > Mesorhizobium sp. B4-1-1. Next base: position 44,494 of record NZ_VFTH01000013.1, on the reverse strand, counting down.
CGGCAATGACATCTTTCGATACCTGAAAGGCAAAGGAGAGCGCCTTGTCCGCCATCCTGTTCCATCGCTGAGTCACGACGAGAACGACAGGCGGCTGAGTGTTGCCGAGATTGAGCTTTCCGGGCTCGCGCAAACCGGCCTCAAGATGGTCGTAATAGCGCCGCACCAGCCGCAGGAGCAGGATAACCAGAGGAATAACGATCACCGTTATCCAGGCTCCCTCCCTGAATTTGGCGATGACGATCACGGCGAGCGCCACGGCGGTGATGGCGCCGCCGAGCGCATTGATCGCCAGATGCATGCGATCGCCAGCGCGCTTCGGGCCCCTCTCCATCCGCAACGCCCTCACCCAATGCAGCACCATGCCGGTCTGCGACAGCGTGAAGGTCAGAAAGGCGCCGATGGCGAAGAGCGGGATCAGATGGTCGGTGATGCCGCCAAACACCACCAGCAGCAGCCCCGTGGTCAGTCCGAGGTAGAGGATGCCGACAGAGAAAACCAGCCGGCGGCCGACCATTGCGAAGGGCCTGGGAAGATACCCGTCTTCAGCCACCATGCGGCAAAGGCGGGGAAAGTCGACGAAGCTGGTGTTGGCCGAAAGCGCCAGCACGCAGAGCAGGCTGCCGATGGCGACGTAATAGAAAATACCGTCGCCAACCACGGCATGCGCAAGCTGCGAAAGAACGCTTTGATAGCCGTCCTTCTCCTGGTCCATCGCGCCGATGCGATAGCGTGCCGACAGGAAGGCGATACCGCCGAGCAAGAGCCCCAGGATCAGGCAGATCGCCGCCAATGTGCGGCGGCCGTGCCTGACGGGCGGATCCTTGAAGGCGGTCATGCCGTTGCTGACCGCCTCGACACCGGTCATCGCCGTGCAGCCGCTGGCGAAGGCGTGCATCAAGAGCAGCAGGCTCACGCTCCCGGTCTGCTGGGGTAGCGGCGGCGGCGGAATCGCCGGCGACGGCTGACCGCCCGATAGGCTCGTCTTCCAGACACCTATCGCAAGGATCGCCAGAAAGCTCGCCACAAAGAGATAGGTGGGCAACGCAAACAGCCGCCCGGCATCCAGCGTGCCGCGCAGGTTGACGATCGTCACCAGAAGCAGGATGCCAAGGCAAAGCCACAGCGTGTAGGAGTGCAGCGAGGGTAGCGCCGAAACCAGCGCGCCGACGCCTGCGGAGATGCCGACGGCAACGTTGAGCACGTAGTCGACCATCAGCGCAGAAGCGGCGAGCAGGCTGGCATTGCGGCCAAGGTTTTCGCGCGAAACGATGTAGGCGCCGCCATTGCTGGGATAGGCCGCAATGGTCTGGCGGTAAGAAAGATAAAGGACGGCGAGCAGGCCGACTATGGCGCCCATGATCGGGCCGATATAGCCGAGGCCGGCCGCGCCGAGCGGGATCAGGATGGTGAGTGCCGCTTCCGGACCATAGGCCGAGGAACCCAGCCCATCGAGGCCCATGGCCGCCACGCCTTCGAAAACGCCGATCTTGCGCTGCGACCATTCCTGATTGGCCAGCCGGCGGCCAAGAATCCATCCAAGTATCGACATGTCACGATCCCGAGAAACGTCTCCCGAAGAGTGCGGAGGGAAGAATGTTCCTCGACGACCGAGCGCGCGACTGGAGGCGCTTGGCACTTCGGTGGAGAAACCGAGTATCGGCTCGCCTCAACGATTCCCTCGCGACCGAAATAGTCCAAGCCGCCTTCACGCGCAAAATGATTCGTGACCGAAGCGATCCTCAGAAATATTTCGTTGTATTTTTTTGGCTTTGTTGCAACGGATCGGCCGTCAACAACCTGGAAACGAAGCGGAATTTCTTGCGCTTGGATTCCGCCTCTGGGCGCGGCCCAGAACGCGCAGGCCAAGCTCGACGCGGCAAACGCCCAACTGGCCGCCGACCAGAGCAAGCTCACCGGCCTCACTCAGCAGCTCGCCGACCTCAACGCGATCGCCACGACTGGCTTCACGCCCGAACAGCAGGCGGCTCTCGATGCGCAGATCGCCCACGTTCAGGCGCAGATTGATGCCCAGAACACCGCAATCACAGCCGACAACCAGTCGGCCACCGATGCCCCAGGCCGCATCTGGAAGCGCACCGCCTCCCACCGATGCATCTTTGGACGCCGCCCTTGCCGGCATGGCCAACAAGGCGGTCGACGCGGACGTGACGGCTGCGGCGAAGGCCATGCTGGCGAGCAAGATCGACGCGCAGGCCGCTGCCACGGCGACGACGACGGCCACGACCCCATAAGGGTCCCGCCATAACAAGAAGATGAAGCCGTTATCATGGAAGACGATCCATCCCGTGGCGAAGGACTATGTCTCCTCAATGGCAGCGATGTTCAGCGTCGCCAATGCCGATATGAAGGCCTGTGTACAGTCCCTCATCGACGAAGGTGACCTCACTCCGTGGCATTCGCGCCCAAAGTGGGAAGGACGCCTCGGCGTGCACAAAGGGAAGGCCCTCGGATCGAGCGTGTCGCTGCATGAGCTCACTCTCGCAAACCTCATGCTCTCGATCACGGGCGCGGTTGCGAATTCGAATGGTCAGAAGGTCTTCAAAACCTTGAAGAACAAGGAACTCCATTGTTCCGAGGCCGAGATGAAGGCTCATCTTGCCAGCCTCTGCGCGGAGCATAAGGGGAAATGCGCTATCACCGGTCTTACGATGCATCTGCATGGGCAGGACGATTGCGATAGCGATATGCTCGTCTCTCCGGACCGGATTGACAGCTACGGCCACTATTCGATCGGCAATGTTCAGCTGGTCTGCCGTTTCGTGAATTTCTGGAAGATGGCCCAGGATAATAACCGCTTTGCTGAACTCCTGGACCGTGTGGTGGCCTACCGGCACGCAGATACGTTGTAGCCAGACCACAGATCGTGCATTCCGTTGCTGCGTCGTCCGGCGGGGCATCAATATCTTTCCGCCAATCTTGTCGAAGGCGACAGCATCGCCGTTCATGACCCCGATCATCGGCTGCCACACGATCAGTCGTGCTGATCGTGATACCACCTGTCGTTAAGGGCGCAGCGACCCGCTCAAAACGCTTGGTCCTCAACTATATCCTCTCGCCCTCCCCGTTAGCCAACCCGGCTGGAATATCGCCGGCCAGCAGCTTCTCTTTCGACAGCAGCCCTGCGTCCTCGAGCGCCTCGAAATCCGGCAGCTGGCGCAGCGTGTCGAGCCCGAACTGCGACAGAAACGTTTTGGTCGTTACATAGGTGTAGGGCGCGCCCGGCTGCGGGCTGCGCGGCCCTGCGGCGATCAGCTGCTGCGCGCGCAGCACGCCGATCAGGTCGCGCGACACCTCCTTGCCGAAGAAGGAAGACAGCTCGCCACGGGTGATCGGCTGGAAATAGGCGATGCACATCAAGACAAGCGCCTCCGCCTGCGATAATTCTTTCGCCTCCTGTCCGGCTGAGCCGAATGCACTGCGGATAACATCTCCAAAGGCTTTTTTCGTGCGGTGCTGCCAGCCGCCGGCGACAGACACCAGCTCATAAGGGCGGCCGGAGAGCTCGGCGCGGATGTCGTCGATGACCAAGTCGAGATTGCAGCTTCTGCCTACCACGCGCCAGCACCTCGCGCGGCCCCGGTTCGCTGGCGGCAAAGATCACCACTTCGACGCGGCCCATCCACTCGCGCCAGCGCAGTTCCGGCGGCAGGTGCTCGAGCTCAGTGTCCAGCAGTGCCGGTTGCTCGTTAGGCTTGCGGCGAACGGAGGCTTGGCTCATCGCTACAGCCCAAACAGCCGGAGGTCGAACAGCCGGCGCGTCGCGAAACGCGACAGGTTTTTCGTGGTCAGCGAGCCGGAGACGGCGTCTTCGTTGAGCAGCAAAAAGATCACGTCGCCAGCGCCCTTGGCGCGCAACTTTGACGCCACCGCCAGGAGTTTCTCGGTCCGGCGTGACAGCTCGGCGGCCAGCCGGCAGGCCTCGGCCGACCGCCTGAACCAAAGCAGCGCAGACCGCCCGTTCAAAGCCTTTTTCGCCAGGCCGGATGCGCTTGCCGCCAGCCTCGCCGCGAAACGCCGGACCAAAGGCTTGCGCCATCAGGAGTGGCAGCGGCCGTGGCCAGCGCAGCGTTTGCGCCAGCACCAGATCGGCCAGCCACCAGGCTAACAGCTCCGCATCGGGGCGCACGGCGACGACGCGAGCTGCGATCGCAGCGGCGGCGAACGGCGCTGGCCGCGGCGCCTCCAACGGATCTCCGATGTCCTTGGAAAGGTCGGCGAGCGCCACATTATCCAAATGAATCCCGAGCTGGTCGAAGACCTTTTCAAGCCGGTCGGGGGTAGCGGCGGGCGGCTGCGCGGCCAGTTGCCGCCAGGCGCCAAAGACGGTGCCGGCGGGACCGGGATCCGCGCCAACCGGTCGAAGATACCAGGCATCACGCAAGGCGGCTTCATCCTCGGCACGGTCGGCAAGTCGCATGCTGGCGGCAGCGCAGCGAAGCGCCAGTCGCTGGCGCCAGGCGCCGGCCCAGGCAGGCTGCGCCCGGGCAAGCGTGTCGAGCGCGCCCAGGGCGGCGCCGGCCTGGAAGGCGGCGTCGACGTCATGGAGCGCGCCGCCGGCGAGCGCCCAGGGCGGGACGGTCGGCGGCGCGACGTGACTAGCGGTCGCGGGGTCAAGGCGAATCATGATTTCGAGGTAAAATGCCGGTGCGCTTTATGCCATCAATTTCGCGCTAAAACGCACAGCCCGTCGTCGGCACAAGACGAATGATAATCTTGCAATATCAATCCTTTAACTGGAAGGCTGAAAGCCATCGGACCCAAGCTTCCGACAGCGCACAGCCTGTCAGGAAAGAGCCCATTCGTCATCGGCAGCGGTGATCATGCCCTGCCCCAATCGTCTATGAAGATCAAGCCACGATGGGTCGGTCACGAAGCTTGTCAAACTGCCACATGCCTCGGCGAGCGGAGTAGCGCCAAGGCGCTCCACAACAACGTCGGCGCCGCCGGTCGGACTGGTCAAAAACCGCTTGCAGGGATCATCGGCGCACTCAATTACCCGGTGTCCCCAAGCGCCCGAAACGTCGTCAGTCGCGAGAGCTTGCCGAAGATCGGAAGCGATGCCCGCAGCCCCGAGTGCCCTGTGAACCACATGGCGCATCAATGGGTAGAAGACTGGCTGGTGGCTGCCTCCGAGGACCCGCACCCTGGGCAGAATAGAGACGACCAACATAGCCGTCAGAAAATTTGGAATGAGGGTACGATCTGCCAACCGCGGCACGATGTCAGAGGCCGTGAAGCGGGCGACCTTCCTACCGTTCGAAGGATCGATCAAATCTCCCGCAGCAAGTCGCAGCGGGAGACGCTTGCCACTATGATAGAACCAGAAGAAATCAGTGGACCGCGTCAACCACCCACTCCAGGGGCCGGTGGCCAGCCGGTCGAGTTGCGCGAGGATGTTTGGAGCGAGCGTCGGCTCTTCAAGCAGGCACGTCCGAAGCCAGGAACCTGCGTCTGACAGATGATCCGCCACCAGGTCGGAAATGTCCTCGTCGTCGATCTGCAGAAATGCGAAACGGCTTCCGAAGAGCTTTGGCCAAAGCACCTGATTAGCAGCCTTGATGGCATGCGCTGGCCGCTGAAATTCAATGCTCGGCAGGAAATCGCGAAGCTGCGCCGCTTCGGCTTGCGGACCTGGCTCGACAGGCACCAGCTCAAATCGGTAGGATCCGGGTCCACTCAAAAGATTGTAACCGACCAACTGGCTTCTGCTGAGGCCGAAGACGTTGACAGGCTTGCCGTCAACGGCGAGCCAACCGGGTCCTTTACGCGATCTTTCAACGAGACTTACCGTTGAAACTGCATAGGACACATAGGTTGAGCAGCCGTGCGCGCCGAGGCCGAGCATGCTGAAGATATGCGTGTAATAGGCTTCCGGGTCGACGAGCAGAAGCAGATGAGGCCCTGTCTGCAACACGCGTCGCCGTTCCAGATCACGGCAGATTTGCGCGGCAGCATCGGCGAAGAGCCCAGATCGCAGCGCCGCTTTCCTGATGACGCCCAACAACTTGTCGAGGGCCTGCCTCCGGGCATCGGGTAGTGACCCCGACGCCGGCGCCTCAAACAGGCGAAAGGCGTAGTCGCGTACCGGCCGAGAGCGAAACGGCCTCATCCAGGGATAGAGTGACTCCAGCGCCTCGAGGACAGCCCATTTCGCATCCAGCTCTTCCGTTACTTTATCCACCTCACGACCCGCCCTCTCCTCCAGTTGCCAAAACAGGCCTTCGCCCATTTCAGCATCGCATCAATTCTGATCGCACCATAGCTTCCAACACCAAAGCATGTTTTGCGGCTGCGTTCCGATTGTCAAATCTTTGCTGCCAACGGATATGGTCGGGCTAGATCCTACATCTGCGCCGGAATTCCATGGGTGAAACGCCGAACGCTTGCCGGAAGGCATTGGTGAAGTGGCTTGAGCTCCCGAAGCCGCACTCAAGCGCGATCTCGGTTGCCGACAGGTTGGTCGATCGCAACATGCCGGACGACTTCTCCAGGCGTCGTTGAGCGATGAACGCATGCGGCGTCTTGCCTGTCGACTGCTTGAACGCCCTGCAGAAATGGAACCGGCTGACGCCAAGCTCCCTTGCCAAGGCAGCGAGCGTCAGGTTTTCGCCCGATAGCGAGCCGATCATTTCCAAGGTACGCTTGAGGTCGAATGGAGACAGACCGCCTTTCAAAGGTTCTTGATAGGCGCCATTCAGCCTCACCATCTGCACAAGCAGTAGTTTGGCCTGGCTCTCCACCATCGCGGCGCTGATCGGATCAGGTTGCTTGAGCTCGATCGCGATCCTCTGCAACGCCATTTCGACCAGAGCGTCTCGAAATCCTATTGAGGGCGGTAAGGCCGTCTGGCGGTGTCGCGCCGCTTCCCCGAACATTTCTTCAGCGAACTCCTGCTCAATCGAAACCAGCAGGAAGGAGGCTGTTTCATCGCCCTCGTCCCAACCGGTCCAGTCAATGCCCGCGGGCGCGAACACGACCGAGCCAGGATGGCGCGGTGAAAAGGAGATGCGGCGTCCGTCGACGAAGTTCTCGCCGTTGCGAGCCGCGCCGTGCAAATTCAACAGAAACACATGTCCCGGGCAAAAGATCTTTGTCTCCTGGCGCTTGAGGCCGGTTCTCTTGACCATGTCCACCCGCACCTGTCCCCAGCTTTCACACTGATGAGTAAGCGTCCGGTGCTGCGAAGGACGCATTCCGTTCGGTTCAAAGCCAAGCCATGCACGATTCAAAGTGGTTCTCGTACTTTCGTCACGTCAGTTCTGTTGTTCTGCCGAACCTTCGATTGCCAAACAAATCACAGATAACTCTGGGTTGGTAGAAGATGTGACTTTATTGAAAAAATCGCAACCAGTGGAAAGCCGCCAATACCCGGCCTTCCTACGACTTGCCTCAGTCAATGCCGATCCGACCGAACATTAGACTATTCTTAAAACCTGTCGGTACCGCGCATTGCCATCTCACGATCTCAAGGGGATGTAGAGGCATACTGCGATGCGTGGACTCGATGACTTTCTGACTGAGTGCGACAACGCCCCACGCATCAACGAACTTGCCGGCTTCTTTGCCGCGACAGCTGCGGGCAAGAATGGGGTTCCTCTGCGCAAACCAGTCGCCGACAATCGCCTGCTGAAGCAAGACGATCTCCTGCGCGACCTGGTCAGCCTGCACGCGGCGCGGCAAGGCTTTTTCGACCGGCACTATCACGGCAGCATTCCTTACAGGTTGGAGGAAGAATGCCGGATGAGCGCCGGCGCCGCCTCGTGGGCGAAGCGCGACGAGGCATGTTTGGAGTGGCGGATGGTGATCTCCTCGAAGTCCTCGACGCCCCAGAGATTGCGGTTTTGGCAGACGGCGCGGAGGTAGAAGCTCGCCATGCCGAGCGTCTTGGAACCAACCTCGGAATTCCAGCAATAGAAGCCGCGAAAGAAGAGATCCGGCGCGCCGTCGGGCAACCGACCTGCCTCAATCGGATTGAGATCGTCGACCAGAAACAGAAAGACATCGCGGTCACTTGCATAGAGCGTCGTGGTATCCTTCGTCACATCAACCCTGGGATTGTATGTGCTTGATGACCAGTCCAAGATGCCTGGAACTTTCCATCGCGTGTCGCCGGTGCCGTTGCCTGCAATGCGCTGAACGGCACCAACCAGCTCATGGTCATGGATCCGGCCGTAGTCGACACCGGTAACGGCGCGGAGTTCCATGCGACCGTTGTCTGTCTCAAGCGTCTTGATCTGCTCGGCTCGATGTGTGGCCAAGCCGTATTGAAGATTGAGGCCGGCCAATGAGGCCGGGAGCTGGCGCAGGTAGGTCGCCGGCGCGCCGATCAGGCCAGCAAGTTGCCCAAAGCTCCAATGGGTCGGCGCCAATGGCTCGGCTGAACCAGGCAGGACAAGCGACAGGCGCTCAGCATTGTCACGGCTCGCTTCGACACGAACCGCCGCGGTCTCAACGGTCCGTGTTCTGCTTCGTTCGCTGCGGGTTTGCACGGACGCGAACAGATCTGACAACGAAAGAAACTTTTCATCGTCAGGTCGGGAAAACCATTCCGACGACACGCGACCGATACGCTGGCCCCGACCGACATCGACTTTGTAACCGCCGTTGACGTCACGAGTTGCATCCAGGAACTCAACATTGCTCATCGGTTATCTCCCTGACGGACGACCGAGAGCCTCTCCCTCGAACCCAATCCGTCACGACACAGACCGACCTGACTTTCACTCTAATTTGGCACTGCGGGGCGGTTCGGCTCACCACGCGGGTCGCGTGGCGGAGACCGGTGCGAGAAGCGCCCGAGCGCCGCCGACCGTCACTTTTGATTGACAGTCCACTTGCCGAAAGACGGCGCCTAAGGATAACGGCGTATAAACCGCAGTCCTGTGCGCGCCCGTGACAATGACGATTGTCGCGCGCAGGACGGAGGAAATTCGCCTCCGCCGCGGGCGGTGATCAGGACAGCCGTAGGAGCGTCAGCATAGCGCCGGCCGCAGGGCGGGACGCGGGACCGACTGTCCCCGCCTGCGGTGGTCCGCATGAGGCCTGTGGATGGCCATTCTGCATCGTGACATATCTGTGGTGCGTCCCTGAGTATTCTGTCGGACGCCTGCTGCTACATCTCGACCTGGATCGTCCGCGCGTGGACGCCGTCCTAAATGCACGCCATCGCCGCCGCTTGCCGGCCGAGCTAAAGCTCCACCTTTCGAGTATTTTGTGTAGTATATTCAATGGCTTACGGGGAAGCCCGATGGTACCGACTATTCCAGATTTTCCAGCCGTCATTGCAACGTTCGGCACGTGCCAACCTATTGCGAAAATCGTCGCCCAACTAAATTGAAACAAAACGAGCGACTGTCCGAATTGCACGCCGAGGCGCGCTGGTGTCCGACAGGGAGCAACGGCGGCTTCCATCTTTCCAGATCTATTGCTCTCTATCTCCTCATTTGAATCAGAGGAGACGCAATGTGAGCACTCACGCGATCACGCCGATCAAGAAAACGATCCGGCGGCGGGAACTGCGCGAGATCGTGCCTTTGGCCGATAGCACAATTTACGAAATGGAGAAGCGCGGTGAGTTTCCGCGCCGCTTCGCGCTGACCCCTCGTTGCGTCGTTTGGGACTTGGCCGAGGTCGAGGCGTGGTTGCGGGCTCGCCGGGCGGTCCCTATCGAGCGCGCCAAAGCTCCCGATGTAAATTTGCGAAAGACCGCTCCTGTCAAAGGGCTGGATCGGGCTCAAAGCCGGTCATCGTAGGCGGAACGAGCACGACCGGCCGTTTCCTTCCTTCAGCCCATGCCTCTACGATGTCCGACCACTCTTGCATCATGTGCCTACGCTGAATTTCATATTCGGCTTTGTTGTAGACGCCGCGCGACGAGCGCCCGTCCTCGTGGGCCAGGCTCTTTTCTATCCAGTCGCTATTGAAGCCCAATTCATTCAGCAGGGTTGAGCCCGTCCGCCGGAGGTCGTGGACGGTGAACGGCTCAAGTGGCAGGCCCTCGTTATTAGCCTGTTCGGCGACCGAATAAGTCACGCGATTGAAGGTTGCGCGCGACATCGGCGCATCCGCATCGTAGCGAGATGGCAGCACGAAACGCGAGTTGCCTGAACAGGTTTTCAGCGCAATGAAGATATCGAGCGATTGCCGTGACAAATAGACATTGTGAGCCTTCGATCGCTTCATCCGCTCCTTGGGGATGGTCCAAACCGCGTTTTCGAAGTCAACTTCATCCCAAGTCGCGTCCTGAAGTTCGCTCTTCCGCACCATCGTGAACAGGATGAGACGAAGGCCGAGGCGAATGGTCGGTAAGGTGGCGACCTTCTCCAGCATCTTGAGCATCACGCGGATTTCAGATGGGGAGAGCGAGCGATCTCTCGGAACGAAATTGGCGATCGATGCCGGGCCGACGTCATCGGCCGGATTGGGCACCTTCTCGCCATGAAGGATGGCAAAGCCGTAGATTTGCTTGAGAATATCACGGACGTGGATTGCCGTGGCAGGCGCTCCGCGTTCGACGATCTTGGCACACTGGGCGCGAAGGTCGTCCGGTGTGATTTCAGTCAGCAGCCGATTGCGCCAAATCGGCAGTAGCTCGCGATCGAAGATTGAGCGCCTCATCGATCGAGTGCTATCCGCCATTGGCGCGGAGCTCAGCCACTTCTCACCAAATTGGCCAAAGCTCTTGGCTTCCTTCAGTCGGCGCTTCTGCCGCTGCTTCTCGATAGCGGGAGATTGACCATCCCTCACCGCGCGACGCGCATCGAGGCACTTCTCCCGCGCCTGGGCCAGAGAGATGCCGTCGCGGCCGTATTTACCAAGATAGACGGTCTCGCGGCGGCCATTAAGCCTGTAATCGAGGCGGAACGAGATTGCGCCACTCGGCATCACGCGGACATACATGCCGTCACGGTCCGCCACTTTGTAGATTTTTTCTTTTGGTTTCAATGCCTTGAGAGCGGCATCCGTCAGCATCCCGACTGCCTTTCAAAAAGTACCGTCACAGGTTTTTGGAGGGTTTCAGACAGGAATTCTTCTTTATTTTCAGCATCTTGAGCTGAAAAAAGTACCGTCACTAGCCCTATGGACCGCGACGGTACTGTCAAAAATTCCGTTTGGCAATATGTCGGAGGGCCGTCAGCCGGTACCGCAAAGCCAAAGAGTGTGGGCCGATAGCCAGCGAACGTCTTTGGCCGAAAACATTTTTGATTTCAGTGACTTAAATCAAAGTCTGGCGCAAATTCGGCGACGTTGGGATGGGCCTGAATCATTCCCACTCGATTGTGCCGGGCGGCTTAGAGGTCACGTCGTAGACGACGCGGTTGATACCCTTGACCTCGTTGATGATGCGGGTGGCGGCCGCACCCAGGAAGTTCATGTCGTAGTGGTAGAAGTCGGCCGTCATCCCGTCGACGGAGGTCACGGCACGCAAAGCGCAGACGAATTCGTAGGTGCGGCCGTCGCCCATGACCCCAACCGTCTGCACCGGAAGCAGCACCGCGAAGGCCTGCCAGATCGCGTCGTAGAGTCCGGCCTTGCGTATCTCGTCGAGATAGATGGCGTCGGCCTCGCGCAGGATCTCCAGCTTCTCGCGCGTGATGCCGCCAGGGCAGCGTATGGCGAGGCCGGGACCGGGGAACGGATGGCGGCCGATGAAGCTTTCGGGCAGGCCGAGCTCCTTGCCGAGCGCCCTCACCTCGTCCTTGAACAGTTCGCGCAGCGGCTCGACCAGCTTCATGTTCATGCGCTCGGGCAGGCCGCCGACATTATGGTGCGATTTGATCGTCACCGACGGGCCGCCGGAGAAGGAGACGCTTTCGATGACATCGGGATAGAGCGTGCCCTGCGCCAGGAAATCGGCGCCGCCGAGCTTCTTCGCCTCGTCCTCGAACACTTCGATGAACAGCCGGCCGATGGTCTTGCGCTTCTTTTCGGGATCGGCCTCGCCTTCCAGCGCCGAGATGAAGCGGTCGGAGGCATCTACCAGGATCAGCGGCAGGTTGTAGTGCTGGCGGAACATCTCCACCACGCTTGCCGCCTCGTCCTTGCGCATCAGGCCATGGTCGACGAGGATGCAGGTCAGTTGGTCGCCGACCGCTTCGTGGATCAGAAGTGCGGCGACCGAAGAGTCGACGCCGCCCGACAGCGCGCAGATGACCTTGCCCTTGCCGACCTGCTTGCGGATCGTCTCGACCGCGTGCTCGCGATAGGCGCGCATCGTCCAGTCGCCCTCGATGCCGGCGATGTTGTGGACGAAGTTCCTGAGCAGCCTGGCGCCGTCCGGCGTGTGCACCACTTCCGGATGGAACATGATGCCGTACATCTTGCGCTCGATATCGCCGAAGATGGCGAAGGGCGAGCTTTCCGACTTGCCGAGCACCTTGAAGCCCGGCGGCAGTTCGATGACGCGGTCGCCATGGCTCATCCACACCTGGTGGCGCTGGCCGGGCGCCCACAGGCCTTCGAACAGCGGGCTTTCCTTCTCGATCTCGACGAAGGCGCGGCCGAACTCGCGGTGGTTGGAGCTTTCGGCAACGCCGCCCATCTGCACGCAGAGCGCCATCTGGCCGTAGCAGATGCCGAGCACCGGCACGCCGGCGTCGAAGACGATCTGCGGCGCGCGCGGGCTGCCGATATCGGTGGTCGAGGCCGGACCGCCCGACAGGATCACCGCCTTGGGATTGATGCGCTTGAAGGCTGCTTCGGCCGATTGGAACGGCACGATCTCGGAAAAGACGCCGGCCTCGCGGATGCGGCGGGCGATAAGCTGGGTGAACTGGCTGCCGAAATCGACAATCAGTACGGTGTCGGTGTGATTGGCTGTCGTCGTCATGGCGAGCCTTTAGAGAAAGAAACGAGTCGGCGCAATGGGCTCAGCGCTGCGGCTTTCCGTCCTTTTTGGCCTATCCCAGCCGGATCGCGCCGGAGACGACCGCCTGCTCCAGCAAGTCGATGGCAGCGGCCAGCTTCTCGTCGATCACGTGCAGATATTCCGTCCAGTCGTTGACGTGCCTGAGATCGGCCGCGCCGTCGGAAATGCCGCGCAGGCCGACTAGCGGCACGCCGAACAGCTGGCAGGCGCGCAAGCAGGCGAAGGTCTCCATGTCGACCATGTCCGCATCGATGGCATCATAGGCGGCGCCGGAAATGATCGCGCCGCCGGTCGAGAGCGAGGCGGCCTTGACCCCCGGGATGACGAAAGGCAGCGGCACCGTCACCGGTAGGTCGAGGAAAGGCGTCGCGCCCTTCTCGAAGCCGAGCGGCGAAGCGTCCATGTCGCGATAGCTCACCGACACGACCTGGTAGATCTCGGCCTGTTCCAGCTTGCGGCTGCCGGCCGAGCCCAGCGAAACGACCAGGTCCGGAAGCGCTCCCTCGGCCTTCAACGCCGCCAGCTCGGCGCTCAGCCTGACACCGGCCTCGACCGGGCCGACGCCGGTCAACAGCGGCGTGAACAGGTTTTTCAGGTGCGGGCCGTATTCGGCCTCGACCGCCATGACGAAGAGAACCGCCTTGCCGGCAATCTGAACTGCACCCGCCATGGATCAGCCTTCTATTCCGTCGCGGCCGACCACCGTCATCATCGTGCCGGTCATGGTGGCGATCAGCTTGGCCTCGCCGTCGCCGGCGAAGGCATAGGCTTGGCCGTCGGCGACGATGATGGTGCGGCCGGGTTTGGTCACGGAACCGCGGAACAGGAACCGCTCGCCCCTGCCCGGCGCCAGGAGATTCACCTTAAACTCGATGGTCAGCACGCTGGAATTCTGCGGCATCAGCGAAAACGCGGCATAGCCGCAGGCCGAATCCAGCGCGGTCGAAATGACGCCGGCATGCAGGAAGCCATGCTGCTGGGTAAGCGAGGCGGAATAAGGCATCTCGATCTCGATGATGCCGGGCGTCACCAGCGTCAGCTCGGCGCCGATGGTGGCCATTGCCTCCTGTCGGGCAAAGGACGCCCTGACGCGTTCCTCGAAGTCGGGAGCGGGTACGATCTTGGCTGCTGCCATGGCGCTTCGCCTCATATTTGCTGGCGAAGCTTATTGCAGAGCCAGGCAAGACAGGCAATCTTTTATGTTGCAGCGCAGCAAAGGGCGGACATCCTCAGGCAGTCCGGCGCAAGGCGTGGAAATAGAACCCGTCAGTGCCGCTCAGCGCCGGGGACAGCGAGATGCCGCCGTCTTCGGCGATACGCGCGGCCCCTTCATGGCCAGGGAAGCGGCCATCCCAGAGCTGACGATGATCGACCGGCGCGAAACCTTCATGGCGCTCGCGGAAGGCCGCGACCTGCTCGCCGTTCTCGGCATCGAACACCGAACAGGTGATGTAGACCAGCAAGCCGCCCGGCTTGACGAAGGCCTGCGCCGTGTCGAGGATCGCCTGCTGCTCTCCCTTGCGGGCATCGAGCTGCCTTTCCGTCAATCGCCATTTGGCGTCGGGCCGTCGCCGCCAGGTGCCGCTGCCGGTGCAGGGCGCGTCGATCAGCACGATATCCATATGGTTGCTGAGCGGCGCAAGCTCCGCGGGCTTGCTGACGACCTGGACGTTGCGGTTGTGCGAGCGGCGGATGCGCTCGAAGATCGGCGCCAAGCGCACCTTTTCCGCGTCATGGGCAAAGAGCTGGCCCCGATTGTCCATCTCGGCCGACAGCGCCAGCGTCTTGCCGCCGGCGCCGGCGCAATAGTCGAGCACCTGCATGCCGGGCGCGGCACCGGCAAGTGCCGCGGCAAGCTGCGAACCCTCGTCCTGCACTTCGAACCAGCCTTTCTGGAAGGCCGGCTCGGCCTGCACGTTCGGGTGCCGGCCGTCGCCGTCGATCGGCGGGATACGGATGCCGTGCGGCGCGATCGCCGCAAGCGCGGCACCTGTACCCTCAAGCTCGGCCAGCACCTTGGCGCGATCGGCCTGTAGCGTGTTGACCCTCAGGTCCAGCGGCGGGCGTTGCGCCAGGGCGGCGCCTTCCTCGACCCAGGCGTCGCCATAGGCTTGCTCGAGCAGCGGCGCGCACCAGTCCGGGATATCGGCGCGCACCACGTCGGGCGCGTCGGCGAGCCGGCGCCCGGCCGCCGCCTTCAATTCGGACGCGCTGAGCAGCGGCGGCGCGAATTTGTCGCCGTCCAGTGCATCGTTGAGCGACTGTGCCGTCTGCCCCCACTCCAACAGAAGCGCGCCAAAGCCGATGGCGCGCGGCATGTCCTCGCCGAACAGCCAGCCGGCGGAGCGCTTGCGGCGCAGCGCGTCATAGACGATGTTGCCGATCGCCGCGCGATCGCCGCCGCCGGCGAAGCGATGCGACAAGCCCCAATCGCGCAAGGCATCGGCCACCGGCCGGTGGCGCCGGTCGACGTCTTCCAGAACCTCTATGGCCGCTGCCAGCCTTCCGCCCAGTCGCATTCCGTTTTCCGTTTACACCACAAAATTGGCTCCAGTCCGCTCTTAAAGCGTTTCAGGCCCGGATTGAAAGAGTTCTGTTCGCGTTGGCTGTGAAACCACGTTTCAAACCGGGCGATTTCGCCGAACGGTTTTCAAAACGGGGCGGCGCCGGAAAACATGAACAATACGCCAGAATATGAAAGGTCTCTAATGTCTTTGACTGGCGGGTACAAGCAAGCTCCTTGGCTTAACCCCTTGGCTTTTCAAGTGTTGTCCGCGGGAATACTCTTCCGGCAGTGATTCGCGGCGCGGGAAACGCGCTTTGACGGGTCCTATGAGGAGAGGGCAATGAAGACTTATCTGGCAGAAGTTCTCGGCACGTTCTTGTTGGTGTTCATCGGCACGGCTTCCGTGGTCACGGGCGGTTTCGGCGGCGCGCTGCCGCTCGGACAGGAAGGCATCGGCCTGGCGTTCGGCATCGGCCTGATCGCCGCGGCCTATGCGATCGGCCCGATCTCGGGCGCGCATCTCAATCCGGCGGTGACGCTCGGCGTGTTCCTGGCGGGGCGGATGCCGGCCAAGGACGTCGTCCCCTACTGGATCGCGCAGGTCATCGGCGCCATCATCGCCTCGCTGGCGCTGTGGATCATCGTTTCCGGCCAGGCCGGCGGCCACACCGGCGGCTTCGGCGCCAATGGCTGGGACGAGACGAAATGGGGCATGAGTTCGGCCTTCCTGTGGGAGCTGATCGGCACCTTCACCTTCGTCACCGTGATCCTCGGCGTCACCAACGCCAAGCACACCACGGCCTTTGCCGGCCTGGTCATCGGCCTGACGCTGGCAGGGATCCACTTCGCCATGATCCCGGTGACCGGCACCTCGGTCAATCCGGCGCGCTCGATCGGCCCGGCGCTGTTTTCGGGAGGTGCCGCGCTCAGCCAGCTTTGGCTGTTCATCGTCGCGCCGCTGATCGGCGGGGCGATCGCCGGCGTCGTCGCCAAGGCCGGCATCTTCGAAAAAGACTGATAGTTCTGGATAAATGCAAAAAAAGGCGCGGGCATGACCCGCGCCTTTTTCGTTGGGAGGATACGATCTTACTTCGTGGCGATGTCGAAGCGGTCGGCGTTCATCACCTTGGTCCAGGCCTTGACGAAATCCTTGACGAACTTCGCCTTGGCGTCGGCCGAGCCGTAGACCTCGGAAAGCGCGCGCAACTGCGCGTGCGAGCCGAAGATCAGGTCGGCACGGGTGCCGGTCCACTTCACTTGCTTGGTCTTGCGGTCGCGCGCTTCGTAGACCTCATCCGAGCCCGGCTCTGAGCCGGCCGCCGGATCCCAGATGGTCGCCATCGATAGCAGGTTGACGAAGAAGTCGTTGGTCAGCGTGCCCGGCCTGTCGGTGAAGACGCCGTGCTTGGAGCCGCCGGCATTGGCGCCGAGCACGCGCAGGCCGCCGACCAGTACGGTCAGTTCGGGCGCCGTCAGCGTCAACAGTTGGGCGCGGTCGACCAGCATCGCTTCCACCGACATCGGCAACCTGCCTCTGCTGTAGTTGCGGAAGCCATCGACGGTCGGCTCCAATGCCGCGAAGGAGGCGACGTCAGTCTGCTCCTGCGAGGCATCCATGCGGCCCGGCGTGAAGGGCACTGTCACCTCGGTGCCGCCGTCCTTCGCCGCCTTCTCGATCGCGGCGACGCCGCCAAGCACGATGAGGTCGGCGAGCGAGACCTTCTTGCCGCCGGTCTGGGCTGCGTTGAACTCCTTCTGGATGGCTTCCAGCTTGCCGAGCACCTTGGCGAGCTGGGCCGGCTCGTTGACCTCCCAGTCCTTCTGGGGCTCAAGCCGGATACGGCCGCCATTGGCGCCGCCGCGCTTGTCCGAGCCGCGGAAGGTCGAGGCCGAGGCCCAGGCGGTCGAGACCAGCTCGGAAACCGACAGGCCGGAGGCCAGTATCTTGGCCTTGAGCGAGGCAATGTCGGCCTCGCTGACCAACTCGTGGTCGATGGCCGGGATCGGATCCTGCCAGATCAGCTCTTCCTTCGGCACGAGTGGGCCGAGATAGCGCACGACCGGGCCCATATCGCGGTGGGTGAGCTTGAACCAGGCGCGGGCGAAGGCATCGGCAAACTGTTCCGGATGCTGGTGGAAACGGCGTGAGATCTTCTCGTAGGCCGGGTCGAAGCGCAGCGCGAGGTCGGTGGTGAGCATCGCCGGCGCGTGACGCCTGGAGGGGTTGTGCGCGTCCGGAACGGTACCGGCGCCGGCGCCACCCTTCGGCGTCCATTGATGGGCGCCGGCCGGGCTCTTCGTCAGCTCCCATTCGTAATTGAACAGATTGTCGAAGAAGTTGTTGCTCCATTTGGTCGGCGTCGTCGTCCAGATGACTTCGAGCCCCGAGGTGATGGCGTCGCCGGCGATGCCGGAGGCATATTTGCTCGACCAGCCGAGGCCCTGCGCCTCGATGCCCGCGCCCTCCGGCTCGGCGCCCACCAGCGAGGCGTCACCGGCGCCGTGCGTCTTGCCGAAGGTGTGGCCGCCGGCGATCAGCGCCACGGTTTCCTCGTCGTTCATGGCCATGCGGGCGAAGGTCTCGCGGATGTCGCGCGCCGCGGCGATCGGGTCCGGCTTGCCGTTCGGGCCTTCCGGGTTGACGTAGATGAGGCCCATCTGCACGGCGCCGAGATGGCCGCGAAGCTCACGGTCGCCCGAATAGCGCTCATCGCCAAGCCATTTGGTTTCGGAGCCCCAATCGACGTCTTGCTCCGGCTCCCACACATCGGCGCGGCCGCCGGCGAAGCCGAAGGTCTTGAAGCCCATCGATTCCAGCGCGACGTTGCCGGTGAGGATCAGAAGATCGGCCCAGGATATCTTGCGGCCGTATTTCTGCTTGACCGGCCACAGCAGCCGGCGCGCCTTGTCGAGATTGGCGTTGTCCGGCCAGCTGTTCAGCGGCGCGAAGCGCTGCTGGCCGGCACCGGCGCCGCCGCGGCCGTCGCCGATGCGATAGGTGCCGGCGCTGTGCCATGCCATGCGGATGAAGAGCGGCCCGTAATGGCCGAAGTCCGCCGGCCACCAGTCCTGCGAATCCGTCATAACCTTGTGGAGGTCGGCGACCACCGCATCGAGGTCGAGGCTCGCGAACTCCTTGGCGTAGTCGAAATCGTCGTCCATCGGGTCGGAGAGATTCGACTGCTGGTGCAGGACAGCAAGGTCGAGCTGGTTCGGCCACCAGTCACGGTTGGTCCGGCCGGCGGATCCATGCGCCACGGGGCATTTTCCAGCGCTGTTGTCGTCGGTTTTGGCGTCCATCTTAGTCTCCGATTCTGCCGAGGTTTTTTGCCGAGGTTGAATTTTGCCGAGGTTGATTTTTCCCGAAATTCTCGGGGGCGGCCGCTGGCCGCGCCAACCTGGAATGATTCCAGACTAGGCCGGCCAGCCGATAAAGACAAATTGCCTTTCCTGTTTCATTTGATAGGATTTGCTTATGATTGGCCTCACTGTCCGGCAGATGCAATATTTCGACGCGCTGGCGCAAACGCTGCATTTCGGCCGCGCCGCGAAGCTTGCCGGCGTCAGCCAACCGGCGCTTTCCGCGCAGATCGCCGAGATGGAAGAGCGGCTGAACTGCCTGTTGTTCGAGCGCGGCGGCAAGACAGTGCGCATGACCGACGAGGCGCTTGCCTTGCAGCCGCGTATCGAGCGCATTCTGGCCGACATACGTGACGTCGAGACGACTGCCCGGCGCGGCCGCCTTGCCATGGAGGGACGCTTCCGGCTGGGCATCATTCCGACGGTCGCGCCCTACCTCCTGCCGCATGTGCTGCCGGAGTTGAGAAAACACTACCCTTCCCTCCAACTCGAACTGCGCGAAGCGGTGACCGCGTCGCTGGTCGAGGACGCGACGTCCGGCCGGCTCGACGCCTTCATCGCGGCCTTGCCGCTCGATCAGCCGAAAATCGTCACCGAAGAACTGTTTCCCGACCGCTTCTTCCTCGCCGTTCCCGCCGGCGATCCGGCCTTCGCCTCGCCGCCGGTGCCGCCCGAGAGCCCGGCGCTGGAGCGGCTGATGCTTCTGGAGGAAGGCCACTGCCTGCGCGAGCAGGCCCTGGCCGTCTGCGGAAATGTGCGGCCGGTGGCGATGGCAAGCTATGGCGCGACCAGCCTGACGACGCTCTTGCAGATGGTGGCGCATGGGCTCGGCGTCACGCTGGTGCCGGAAATGGCGGCAAGTGCCGCCGGCGTCATGCCGGATCTGAGGGTCGTGCCGTTCCAGGAGCCGATGCCGCAGCGCATGATCTGCATGGCCTGGCGCCGCAACAAGGTGCGCCAGGACGAGTGCGTGGAACTGGCGAGGATCATACGCGGGCTGGATCGGGCGGTGCTGGGGGTATGAAGCCGCGCTTCGACGCGTCTCCATCCCTGCGCCCGCTAGCAGCCTTCACGGCACAAAGATCAGAAACACATAGGTAAAAAACACCACGACATGGACCATGCCGGTCAGGAAGGTCGTCCTTTCGGTGCTGAAGCTCACGCTGCATATGAAAAGCGCCAGCACCAGAAGCACGGCATCGGAGGCTGGAAGCCCCAGGGTCAGCCCCCTGCCCGTCAGCAGGCTGGCCGCCGCGACCGCCGGTATCGTCAAACCGATCGTGGCGCAGGCCGAGCCCATCGCGACATTCAGGCTGCGCTGCAGCTCATTCTTGAAGGCGGCGCGGATCGCCGAGATCGCCTCCGGCATCAAAACCAGTGCCGCGATCATTGCTCCCACGATGCTGTCGGCCTGGGTCACCTTATAGGCCGCGAGCGCATCCTCCACGCTCGCGGCGACCTGCTCTGCGAGCAGGACAATGCCGATGAGCCCGCTCAGCAGCAGCAGGGCGCTGACGGAAATGCTTTTGTGGGAGGCGGTTAGCATCGGAACGCCGTGCGCCTGTCCCTGGACGAAGTCCTCCCGGTGCCGGACGGTCTGGGCAAACACGAAGCTCGCATAGAGCAACACCGAAAGGACGCTGACGAAACCAAGCTGAGCCGCCGAAAACGTGCCGGGATCCGTGGCCTGGGTGTAAGTCGGAAGAATGAGCGTCATCACGGTCAGCGCGATCAGAACCGACAGGTAGGCGCTGGTCCCTTGCCGGAGGATCGCCTGCTTGCGATAGCGCCAGCCGCCAAGCGTGAGACAGATGCCGACAACGCCAGTGGAGGTGATCATCACCGTCGAGAAAACGGATTCGCGCGCCAGGGTCGGGTTGTTTGCTCCATGCAGCATCATCGAGACGATGATCGACACTTCGATCGCCGTCACCGCAAAAGTCAGCACCAAGGTTCCGTAGGGCTCCCCTATACGCCGGGCGAGCGCCTCGGCGTGGTCGAGCACCACGAAAATGGTGGTGAACATGATGGCGCTCGACAGCGCTCCAACGAGTATCCTGGCGTTCAGCGACCCTTCGTCGACCGAGAGGCCGCTGGCCCTGACCGCGAGAGCCATCGCCAGCGCGGCCAACGGCATCGTGTAGGAAGTCACCGACCGCCGGTAACCAGTCATTCAAGCCCCCCGAAGGCCATGCGTTTGCGCGAACTTAGCCGAAAAGCGCGCGGGGAGCACCTCTCATGGGCATCTTTGCCCGCCAAGCGTACCGTTCAAAACTCGATTGAGGACCGGGCATCATTTCTGGCGTCGAATGCCTCGATGGCCTTGCGAACCGCCCCACAGAATCTTTCCAGAAGTTCCGGCTCGTTCCCCATGCGACGGCGCAGCGAGAAGGGCACTTCCAGCTGTGCGCCTTTGCCCGTCAGTCCTCGGTTGACGATGTTCGAATCCTGGACACCCGGAAACGGATGGTTATCCTTCTTTGTCTGGAAGCCGGCCTCCTGCAGACGCCAGGCTATCTCTGAAACCAACGCGGCATCCTTGCCGCCCATGTAGACTGTCGCGAGATCGTCCCGATCCTGGCGACCGTGGATAGCGACGACAGTGGACTTCGTCCGCAACAGTTCCAGCGCGGTTGCCTCGTCAAAATTCCTGGATGTTATGTGCAGCTCCCGGTTGCTTTCCGGCATGAGCCCTTCAAAGCAATACATATCCAGATCGCCCCCTGCTATCGTCTCGGCGATCAGGGAGGTGCGGGGCTCGATCTTGCCGCCATGCGGGGCGATGACGATGGCACTACCGGTTCGCGCGCCGCGCCGGACGACTATGCGATAATCTATGTTTTCGATTTTGGCGGCTTTCAGCGCCGCAAAATTTGGAAACTCGTTGTCCATAAATGCCGTTTCACGCCGTCTTCTGCGCCACCAATCCCAATTCCTCCACCATCGCCTCGCGCATTAGGAATTTCTGCGGCTTGCCGGTCACCGTCATCGGCAGCTCGGTGCGGAAGCGGATGTGGCGCGGCACCTTGTAGTGCGCGATCTGGCCGGCGCAGAAGGCCTTGATCTCCTCGGCGGTGGCGATCTGGCCGGGCTTCAGCACGATCCAGGCGCAGAGCTCCTCGCCATATTTATCGTCCGGGATACCGAAGACCTGAACTTCCTTGATCTTGGGATGGCGATAGAGGAATTCCTCGACCTCGCGCGGATAGACGTTCTCGCCGCCGCGGATGACCATGTCCTTCACCCGGCCGACGATGTTGCAGTAGCCCTCGGCGTCGATCGTGGCGAGGTCGCCCGTGTGCATCCAGCCGTCGGCGTCGATCGCCTCGCGGGTCTTGTCGGCGTCGTCCCAATAGCCCTTCATCACCGAATAGCCGCGCGTGCAGAGCTCGCCAGGCTCGCCGACCGCGACGGCGGCGCCGTCGGCGCCGATCGCCTTGACCTCGACATGCGGATGGATACGGCCGACGGTGGAGACGCGCTTTTCCAGCGGATCGTCGACGCTGCTCTGGAAGGAGACGGGACTGGTCTCCGTCATGCCATAGGCGATCGTCACTTGCGCCATGTGCATGAGCGACACCACCTTCTTCATCACTTCGATCGGGCATGGTGAGCCGGCCATGATGCCGGTGCGCAGGCTGGAGAGGTCGAAGCTGGAAAAATCGACATGGTCGAGCATGGCGACGAACATCGTCGGCACGCCGTACAGCCCCGTGCAGCGCTCCTGCGCGACCGCTTTCAGCGTCGCGCCGGCATCGAAGCCCTCGCCCGGGAAAATCATGGCGGCGCCCTTGGAGACGCAGCCCATCGTGCCCATCGACATGCCGAAGCAATGGTAAAGCGGCACTGGGATGCAGAGCCGGTCATCGGCGGTGAGCCTGATCGCCGAAGTGACGAAATTGCCGTTGTTGACGATGTTTGAATGCGTCAGCGCCGCGCCCTTCGGCGCACCCGTCGTGCCGCTGGTGAACTGGATGTTGATGGCGTCGCCGGGCTTCAGGCCTTCGGAGATGCGGTCGAGGCTGTCATGTTCGTCACGCCCGGCCATGGCCAGCACATCGCCGAAATTGAACATGCCGGGCGAATTGTCGTCGCCCATGCGGACGACGATCTTCAGCGCCGGCAGTTTCTTGGCCTTGAGCTTGCCGGGCTCGGCGGCGGCGAGCTCGGGCGCAAGCGTTCCGATCATGCCGAGATAGTCGGATGTCTTGAATTGGGCGGCGGTGACGAGCGCCTTGCACCCAACTTTGTTGAGAGCATATTCGAGCTCGGTCAGCCGGTACGCCGGGTTGATGTTGACGAGGATCAGGCCGATGCGCGCGGTGGCGAACTGCGTCACCAGCCATTCCCAACGGTTCGGCGACCAGATGCCGACGCGGTCGCCTTTTTCCAGACCCAGCGCCAGGAAGCCGGCGGCCAAGGCGTCGACCGCGTCCGAGAGCTCGCTCCAGGTGAAGCGCTTGTCCTGGCCAACGAAAACGGCGGCGTCGAGCGTGGCGTATTTGCTCACCGTTTCGGAAAACAGTTCGGGAATGGTCTTGTCGAGCAGGGGCACCAAGCGATCGCCCGATACATGCGCCTTGCCGCCCAGCGGGGCAATGAAGGTGCCGCCGGCGCCGCGCCCGCGCAGATTGGTGGCGTTCATGAGCTCGTCGAGTTTGATCGCCATCGCCGTCTCCTCCCGGGATAAGCCAGCCTATCAGCCTGCCGGGATGGTGGAAACCCGCGAAGGTATGGGTTACGCGACCAGCGCCGCCATTTTGGCGGCGATTTCCTGCAACCGCCCCTCATCCGCCATATCACGAACCTTCTTCGAAGCCACCAGGCAGGCCTGCGACTTCAGGATCGTGCCGTCGCCCAGCACCTTGAGGTGGTTGGCGCGCAGCGTCGAGCCGGTGGTGGTGATGTCGACGATGACGTCGGCCAGTCCCGCCGCCGGCGCGCCTTCGGTGGCGCCGAGGCTTTCGACGATGCGGTAGACCTGGATGCCGTGCTTGAGCGAAAAGAACTGCTGCGTCAGCCGCCAGTACTTTGTAGCTATCCGCAAGCGCCGGCCGTGGCGCTGGCGGAAATCGGCGGCGACGTCGTCGAGATCGGCCATGGTATCGACATCGAGCCAGATGTCGGGCACGGCGACCACGACATCGGCATGGCCGAAGCCCAGGCGGGCGACGATCTCGGCGCGCGCTTCCCAATCGGCGAGGTTCTCGCGCAAAAGGTCCTCGCCGGTGATGCCGAGATCGACCGCGCCCTGGCCGATCTCGCCGGCGATCTCGGACGCCGACAGGAAGGCCACCTCGACATCGTCGAGGCCGTCGATGCGCGCACGGTATTTGCGGTCGTCCCCAGGTAGCGTGACGGCCAGGCCGGCCTTGGCCAGCACTTCGAGCGACTGCTCCTTGAGACGGCCCTTCGACGGGATCGCCAGCGTGATCATTTCGCGCTCTCCCGCAAGGCTTCGATACGGTCGAGCCAAACCGAAAAGCCGACGCCGGGTATCGGCTTCTTCGCGCCGAGCAGCGTCAGCAGCCGATCGTAGCGGCCGCCGCCGGCCAGCGGGCGGTCGCCGTCACCGGCGGCAATCTCGAAGACCAGGCCGGTGTAGTAATCGAGCGGACGGCCGAAGGCGGCGTCATAGCGGATTTGCGCCGAGGACAGGCCATGCGCCTCGATCGCCTTGGCGCGGCCGGCGAAATTCTCCAGCGCCGGTCCCAGCGACAGGCCGGCATCGGCGGCGAATTTCTCGAGCGCCGCGGTCGCGCCGCTGAGCGCGACGTCGATCTCGAGAAAACCCTTAAGCGCCGAGAACGCCTCGTTGGATAGGCGGACGCTGCGCAGTTGCGCTTTCTCGATCAGACGCCGCGCGATATCGGCAGGCGCGCGGCCGGACGATGCCGACAGCCCGGCCTCCTCGATGCCGGCAGAGATATGCGCGGCGAGGCCTTCCGCATCGCCGTCGAGCACAAGCAAGGCGACCGGACCGGAGAGCTGGCTGTTGCGCGGCGGATTGGCGAGGTCGGCAAGGGCTGCCTCCAGC
Source organism: Mesorhizobium sp. B4-1-1 (assembly GCF_006439375.1). Taxonomy (NCBI): domain Bacteria; kingdom Pseudomonadati; phylum Pseudomonadota; class Alphaproteobacteria; order Hyphomicrobiales; family Phyllobacteriaceae; genus Mesorhizobium; species Mesorhizobium sp. B4-1-1. The sequence continues at coordinate 19,699 of NZ_VFTH01000013.1, read as the reverse complement.
ATCGGCGCCGAGCCGAAGGCGCGCGCGAGCCGCATGCGCCAGCCGCGCGGCAAGCCGAGCGCGGCCAGCACCGCCTCGAACAAAGTCTGGTCGCCGAGCGTGATGGCAAGTGTCTGGCCGGGCAGCACCAGCGAAAGCAGCGCATGCGCATCGGCCAGCGAGCGGGCGTCGGCGGCGGCCGTGTCGCGATCGCCGAGGTCCTCGATGCCGGCCTGGAAGAATTCGTTGCCGCCCTCGCGGCGCTGGCGGAACACTTCGCCCAGATAGGAATAGCGGCGCGGCGTGCCGGCCTGGCTGGCGATGTGGTCGAGACAGACCGGGATGGTGAATTCGGGCCTGAGGCACAGCGTCTTGCCGGTCTCGCTCTCGGTGAGGAAGATGCGGCGGCGCAGATCCTCGCCGGCCATATCGAGGAACGGATCGGCCGGCTGCAGGACAGCGACTTCCACGGCGTGGGTGTCGCGGGTGGCGAAGAGTTGGACGATGTCTGCGGCGATGGCGGGACGGGTGGTCATGGATAGGTAGGGCGCGAGGCACCCCCCTCTGGCCTGCCGGACATCTCCCCCGCAAGGGGGGAGATCAGCAGTTTTGGGCTCGGCTCCCATTCTCCAACGCTGGAGATTGGCGAAAGCATACGCGACATCCAATCTCCCCCCTTGCGGGGGAGATGTCCGGCAGGACAGAGGGGGGTGTTCAAGCGCCACCCTTCGCGCGATCAGCAGCCTGCGCCGCAAGTATCTTCTGCACCTCGCCAACCAGCTCCCCCTCCGCCACCGTCACCTGCGCCGGCCGTGCCGCCCGCCATTCGGCATTGTCGGTGATCTCGGCCGACATGCGGGCGCCTTCGATCAGGTCCTTGATCTGCAGTTCGCCCTTGGCACGCTCGTCGCCGCCCTGGATGATGGCGACCGGGCTGCCGCGGCGGTCGGCGTATTTCAGCTGCGCCTTCATGCCGGCGCCGCCGAGATACATTTCGGAGCGGATGCCGGCGGCGCGGAGGTCCGCGACCATCTTCTGGTAGCGGCCGAGGCTTTCCGTATCCCTGTCCATGACCAGCACCACGACCGGGGCAATGACATCCGAGATATCGAGCTTGCCGAGGTTCTTCAGCGCCGTCATCAGGCGGGAGACACCGATGGAGAAGCCTGTCGCCGGCACCGGCTCGCCGCGAAAGCGCGAGACCAGCCCATCATAGCGCCCGCCGCCGCCGACCGAGCCGAAACGAACGATCTGGCCTTCGTCATTGGGGATCTCGGCCAGCAGCTCGGCTTCGAAGACCGGGCCGGTGTAGTATTCGAGGCCGCGGACGACTGAACGATCCATGGCGACACGGTCTTCGCCATAACCCGCAGCCCTGACCAGAGCCTCGATCGTTGCGAGTTCGCCAATGCCTTCCTGATAGACAGAGTTGGCGCCTACGCCGGAATCCTGGCCGGCCTGGCCGTTCCTCGCCGTTGCAAGAAGCACCGCTTCGGCCTGTTTGTCATTCAACCCGGCGCCCTTGGCGAAATCGCCCTCGCCTTCCTTGCCGCCATCCCAGCGCCCCGGGCCGAGCAGCAACCTCACGCCTTCCGACCCAAGCTTGTCCAGTTTGTCGATGGCGCGCAGCACCGTCAGCCGGCGCCCCGCATTCTCGTCGCCGCCAAGTCCGATCGCCTCCAGCACGCCGTCGAGCACCTTGCGGTTGTTCACCCGGATGACGTAGTCGCCGCGCTTAATGCCCAGCGCCTCCATGACATCGGCCATCATCATCGCCATCTCGGCATCGGCGGCGACGCCCGGCGTACCAATCGTGTCGGCGTCGAACTGCATGAACTGGCGGAAGCGGCCGGGGCCGGGCTTCTCGTTGCGGAACACCCAGCCGGAGCGATAGCTGCGATAGGGTTTTGGCAGCTTTTCAAAATTCTCGGCGACGAAACGCGCTGTCGGCGCGGTGAGATCATAACGCAGCGACAGCCACTGGTCGTCGTCGTCCTGGAAGGAGAACACGCCTTCGTTCGGCCGATCCTGGTCGGGCAGGAATTTGCCGAGAGCATCGGTGTATTCGATCATCGGCTGGTCGACCGGCTCGAAGCCGTAGAGCTCATAGACCGAGCGGATGGTCGCCATCATCTTCTCGACGGCGCGGATGTCTTCGGCGCTGCGGTCGGCAAAACCGCGCGGCAGCCGCGCTTTCGTCTTTTCCGATTTGTCGGCCATGGGATGATCTACTCTGGTCAATGGGCGCGCGTTTCCTAAACGATGCTGCTTGGAGCGGCAAGGGTTAGCGCCTCTACTTCGGCCTCTTGAGCCTCTTGCGCTCTTTCTCCACCTCCGTCCGGCAGTAGCAGCCTTCGAGATGGTCGTTGACCAGGCCCATGGCCTGCATGAAGGCGTAGACGGTGGTGGGACCGACAAAGCTCCAGCCGCGCTTCTTCAACTCCTTCGATATCCTGACCGACACCGCCGTCGTCGGATTGGCGCGCAGATGCGCGACGTCGACGATTTCGGGCCGCTCCTGCGAGCCCGGCTCGAACTTCCAGAACCAGGCGGCCAGGGAGCCGAACTCGTCCACCATCTCGCGGGCGCGTTTTGCGTTGTTGATGGTCGAGACGATCTTGCCGCGATGGCGGATGATGCCGGCATTGCCGAGCAGGCGCTCGACATCCGCGTCGGTGAACGCCGCCACCTTGTCGAAGTCGAAGCCGGCGAAGGCCTCGCGGAAATTCTCACGCTTGCGCAGGATGGTCAGCCACGACAGGCCCGACTGGAAGCCTTCCAGGCAGATTTTCTCGAACAGCCGGCGATCATCCGTCACCGGCCGGCCCCATTCGTGGTCGTGATAGTGGAGATAGTCGGGCAGGTTGCCGTGCCAGAAGCAGCGCGCCTTGCCGTCGGGACCGTCGAGAATGCCGGCATGTTCAGTTGTCATCGCTACCAAATCCGTCCGTTAACGCGCCTCAGCGCCAAGTTTACGGTGGCTTTACCAGATTCCTGAACCGGCCGGTAACCACACCAAAAGGTTTACTGACAAAGCGGCATTTTACGCATTCCGATTCATGCTTTGCTTGCCGCTACGCGCCAAGGATCGCGAAGCCGAGGCCCTCCCGCCCGGACGAGTTCGACGATCAAGGTGCGTTCCGATGAAGACAGCGTTTTGTTCCCTGCTTGGCGCGGTGGTCATTCTTGCCGCCGGCGCCACGACCTCCCTTGCCAATGACCGGTACGCCGACCGACCGCCGGTGATGGTGAGCCCCGACCTTTCGGCGCCCTGGGTGCTGCAGCTTGGCCGCGCGCCGGGCATCGTGCGCCCGGCCCGGCAGGCAACGCAGCAGCCGCTGCGCCGCCTCTTCCAGGCACAGCCCGACCAGCAGCGCACGGCGGCCGTGCAGCAGCCGGCCAAACGCATGGTGATGCGGCCACAGATCAACCCGATCTACCTGCCTCAGGAAGTCGCCTATGACGGGCCGGCGAAGCCGGGCACTATCATCATCGATACGCATCAGAACTTCCTCTTCCTGGTCGAGAAGAACGGCAAGGCGCGACGCTACGGCGTCGGCACCGGCAAGCCCGGCTTCGAATGGTCGGGCACGCACAAGATCACCGACAAGAAGGTGTGGCCGGACTGGCGCCCGCCGGCGCAGATGATCAAGCGCGAGGCGGCCAAGGGCCGCTACCTGCCGACTTACCTGGCCGGCGGCATCGAGAACCCGCTCGGGGCGCGCGCGCTCTATCTCGGCACCACCGAATACCGCATCCACGGCACCAACCAGCCCTGGACGATCGGCGGCGCGGTGTCTTCCGGCTGCATCCGCATGCGCAACGAGGACGTCGTCGACCTTTACGAACGCGTGAATGTCGGAACCACGGTCGAGGTGATATAGTCGCAGCGAATCAGCCGGTTAGACGGCGCAACGCTTTTAGTCTCCTGCTGTTGCCGCCAAGTCATAGTACGATCCCGCGGGATGTGCTTAAACCGGTGACAGAGTTTACGGGGGACGGGCCGTGTGGGGATACGGCCGGTCACGAAAGGGCAGCGCGGGCAATCGCGCTGCCCTTTTCGTTTTTTGAGTTTTTCTTCTGATGCAGGGCGCGGCAAGTCGCCTCGAAAGCAGGCGGTTTCGCTTTCGGGGCTGATTTCCCGGCGCTCCTCTGCTATTGCAGCGCACAAAATCTTAGTTGTTAGGCAATTCCAGACAGAAAGCCGCTCCAGCGCCTGTCCCCTGAATTGCTCAAGAAGGCAAAAGGTGCCAGCCATGATCCGGACCGACGACAGCCGCTATCTGAAAGGCGGCCCGGTCGCCCAGCGCATCGTCGCTTCCGTTCGCGAGGACGCGGCGATCGCCACTGCCGAGGGTTTTCCGCCTAAGCTGGTTTCGATCACCGTCGGCGATATCGCGGCGGTCGATGTCTACGTGCGCAACCAGCGCGCCAAGGCAGCGCTTGCCGGCATCGGCTTCGAGGAGCGGCGCTTCGCCGCCGACATCACCGCCGGCGAGTTGGAGGCCGCGATCCATGGCCTCAACGCCGATCCGCGCGTCACCGGCATCATCATCCAGCGGCCGGTGCCGGCGCATATCCCGATCAAGACGCTGCAGGCGGCGGTACATCCGCTGAAGGACGTCGAGGGCATGCATCCGGCCTCGATCGGCAACATCGTCTACAACCAGCTCGATCTGGCGCCCTGCACGGCGGCGGCCTCGGTCGAACTGCTGAAGGAGACCGGCCTCGAGCTCAAGGGGCTCGAAGTGGTCGTCGTCGGCCATTCCGAGATCGTCGGCAAGCCGATCGCCTTCCTGTTGATGAGCGAGGGCGCGACGGTGACGGTGTGCCACCACATGACGCGCTCGCTGGCGGCCCATGCGCGCCGCGCCGATGCGCTGTTCGTCGCCGTCGGCAAGCCCAGGCTGATCAAGGCCGACATGGTGAAGCCGGGCGCTGCCGTCATCGACATCGGCATCAATTCCGAGGTCGGGCCTGACGGCGAAACCCGTATCGTCGGCGACGTCGATACCGACAGCGTCAAGGAAGTGGCCTCCTGGATCACGCCGGTGCCGGGCGGCGTCGGCCCGCTCACGGTCGCGATCCTCTTGCGCAACACCATGGTGGCGCTCAACCGCCAGCGCGCGCTCTACCGCGCCACCTACGGCGTACCGGATCAGCTCGCGGCGGAGTAGTTATTCCGCGGCGATCAAACCGCTGCCGGAAACGCCTTCCGGCTTCGGACCGCCATAGGCCCAGTCGAGCAACTTTATCGTGTGCACCACCGGCAGCTTCGCCGCGGAGGCGATCTGCGCGATGCAGCCGATATTGCCGGTGGCGACGATCTCGGCGCCGGTCGCCTCGATGTTTTTCACCTTGCGGCCGCGCAGCTTGGCGGAAATGTCGGGCTGCAGGATGTTGTAGGTGCCGGCCGAGCCGCAGCACAGATGCCCCTCGCGCGGCTCGCGCACGACGAAGCCGGCCTTGGCCAGAAGCTCCTTCGGCTGACGCGTGATCTTCTGGCCATGCTGCATCGAGCAGGCGGAGTGATAGGCGACGACCGTGCCCGGCTTGCGCGCCGGCTCCGGCAGGTCGAGGGAGGCCAGATATTCGGTGACGTCCTTGGCCAGCGCCGAGACGCGCGCCGCCTTTTCGGCATAGGCGGGATCCAGACGCAGCATGAAGCCGTAGTCCTTGATCGTCGTGCCGCAGCCGGACGCGGTGATGACGATGGCGTCGAGCCCGCCCTGGTCGATGGCGCGTGTCCAGGCGTCGACATTTTGCCTCGCCGAGGCTAGGGCGGCCGCCTCGCGACCCATGTGGTGAACCAGCGCGCCACAGCAGCCCTCGCCTTCCGGCACCACGACCTCGACGCCGAGCCTGGTCAGCAAGGAGATGGTCGTTTCATTGATGGCGGGGTCGAGCACCGATTGCGCGCAGCCGGTCAGGATCGCCACACGACCACGCCGTATGCCTTGCCCGGCATGCGTGCCTGGTTTCATCATTGGCGATGCCGACGCGATCGAGGACGGCGCGAGCTTCAGCATCGCGGCGACCGGCTTCAGCGCCGGCAGCTTTTCGAACAAGCCGATGAACGGCCGGCCGAGCCCGGCAAGCTTCAACGCGGCGCGGAAGCGGGTCGGGTAAGGCAGCACGAAAGCCAGCATGGCACGCGTCAGCCGGTCGAGCAGCGGCCGTTTGTAAGTCTCCTGGATATGCGCGCGGGCATGGTCGACCAGATGCATGTAGTTCACGCCAGAAGGGCAGGTCGTCATGCAGGCAAGGCAGGACAGGCAACGATCGATATGGGTGACGATCTCCTTGTCCGCCGGCCGACCGTTCTCCAGCATATCCTTGATGAGGTAGATGCGGCCGCGCGGCGAATCCAGCTCGTTGCCGAGCGTCACATAGGTCGGACAAGTGGCGGTGCAGAAGCCGCAATGCACGCATTTGCGCAGGATCTTTTCCGCTTCCGCGACATGCGGGTCGGCGAGCTGCGCTGCTGAGAAATTGGTCTGCATGTCGCGGTCCTAACCCATGCGGCCGGGGTTGAGAATCTGCTTGGGATCGAACTCGGCCTTCAGCCGCGCCGACAATGCCGCAAGATGCGGCGGTTGCGGCTCGAACACCGGTAAGGCCGCGCGATGCGGGGCGGACGCCCGCACCAGCGTCGCGTGGCCGCCGCCATGCTTGCGGATCAATCCGCGCAGCAACTCGGCCTCCGGATCGTCCTCGCGCATCGACAGCCACACCAGGCCGCCCTGCCAGTCGTAGAACGCGTCGACCGCCGCTTGCATGCGCAGCGCCATCACCATGTGATGCGCCTCAGACGGCGCCATCGAGGCGCGCCAGACCGGCCGTGCGCCGCCATCGGCGAAGGGTGCGCAGTCGCGGATATCGCGCCAGATCGTCTTCGACGCCTCGCCCGCGATCTCTTCGAGCGGACCCGCCGTGCCGAGCAACTGCTTCAACGCCTCGATGCGGTAGACGACCGAAGGCCCAAAACCCTCGACCCGCAGCAGCGTGGCGGCATCGCTGCCGTGCTTGCCGCCTGCGACCTTCGCGGCGATGCGCTCCGGCAGATGCGCGGCGCTCGACACTTCGGCGCTGGAGCCGAGCGCCAGCGCCATGGCAGCGGCCGCTGCATCGTCGAGCAGGCCGCGGATGGCAAGGGTCACTTCGGTTTCCGCCGCCGGCAGGATCTTGAAGGTGACGTCGGTCAGCACGGCGAGCGTGCCCCAGCTTCCCGCCATTAGCTTCGACAGGTCGTAGCCGGTGACGTTCTTGACCACGCGGCCGCCCGATTTGAACGCCTCGCCGCGCCCCGAAACAGCGGCAACGCCAAGGATATGGTCGCGCGCCGCGCCGGCCTTGAGGCGACGGGGACCGGAGACGTTCGAGGCAAGCAGGCCGCCGATGGTGCCTTTACCCGGGTCGCCGCCGTGCAGCGGGCCGTAGTCCATCGGCTCAAACGCGAATTGCTGGCCGTTTTCGGCAAGCAGTGTTTCGAGTTCGGCGAGCGACGTGCCGGCGCGGGCCGACAGCACCAGTTCGGCCGGCTCGTAGAGGGTGACGCCGGTGAGTTTCGACAGGTCGAGTGTATGCTCGGTCTGCAGCGGACGACCGATGCCGTGCTTCGAGCCGTGGCCGAGGATTTCCAGCGGCGTTTCTTCCGCCGCTGCCCATTGGACCGTGGAGAGGATTTCGGCGGGTGTGGATGGGGTGAAGGTGGTCATGGCTCCAGTTCCTCGCTCCCCGCAAAGCGGGGGAGAGGTGGCTCGGGCGAAGCCCGAGACGGCGACAGGCCGCGTTCCTTCGCGCCCCCCTCTGTCCTGCCGGACATCTCCCCCACTTGGGGGGAGATTGGCAATTTTTGCCGCCGCGCCTCCCTCGCAACGTCGAAGATTGGCGAAGGCTGCGATGACAGCTGATCTCCCCCCAAGTGGGGGAGATGTCCGGCAGGACAGAGGGGGGCGCGAAGGAACGCAGTCATCCGAAATTGACCGCCCATCAAAACCTCGGAATATCCGGAAACGCCACCTGTCCGCGATGCACATGCATCCTTCCCAGCTCCGCACACCGGCGCAGTTGCGGAAACACTTTGCCGGGGTTGAGCAGATGATTGGGATCGAAAGCGCATTTCACCCGCATCTGCTGGTCGAGGTCGACCTGATTGAACATTTCCGGCATCAGGTCGCGCTTCTCGACGCCGACGCCGTGTTCGCCGGTCAGCACACCTCCGACCTCGACGCAGAGCCGCAATATGTCGGCGCCGAAACTCTCGGCCTTATCGAGTTCGCCCGGCACGTTGGCGTCGTACAGGATCAGCGGGTGCAGATTGCCGTCGCCGGCGTGGAAGACATTGGCGACGCCGAGACCATATTTCTCGGAAAGATCGCGCATGCCGGCAAGCACCCTCGGCAGTTCCTTGCGCGGGATGGTGCCGTCCATGCAGTAGTAGTCGGGCGAGATGCGGCCGACCGCCGGGAAGGCGGCCTTGCGGCCGGCCCAGAAGCTCAGCCGTTCCTCCTCGGATTGCGAGATGCGGCAGGTGGTCGAACCATTGCGATAGGCGATCGCCTCGACTAGGCCGATCAGGTGATCGACCTCGACGCCCGGACCGTCGAGCTCGACGATCAGCAGCGCCTCGACATCGAGGGGATAGCCGGCATGGACGAAATCTTCCGCCGCGTGGATCGCCGGGCGGTCCATCATCTCCATGCCGCCCGGGATGATGCCGGCGCCGATGATGTCGGCGACGCACTGGCCGCCCTCTTCGCTGGTCGGAAAGCCGATCAGCAGCGCGCGCGCCGTCTCCGGCTTCTTGAGGATGCGCACCGTCACTTCGGTGACGACGCCGAGCAGGCCTTCGGAGCCGGTCATGACGCCGAGCAAGTCATAGCCCTCCTGGTCGAGATGGCTACCGCCGAGGCGCACCACCTCGCCATTCATCAGCACCATCTCGATGCCCAGCACGTTGTTGGCGGTGAGCCCGTATTTCAGGCAGTGCACGCCGCCGGAATTTTCCGCGACGTTGCCGCCGATCGAGCAGGCGATCTGGGAGGATGGATCGGGGGCATAGTAAAAGCCCTCCTGCTCGACGGCGGTGGTGATGCCGAGATTGGTGACGCCGGGCTGGGCGACCACGACGCGGTTCGGATAGTCGATCGCCAGGATGCGGTTGAAGCGGCTCATCACCAGCAGCACGGCATCTTCGAGCGGCAGCGCGCCGCCCGATAGCGAGGTGCCGGAGCCGCGCGGCACGACGCGAATGTTGCGCTCGTTGCAGTATTTCAGGACGCGGGAGACCTGCGCCACCGTCTCCGGCAGCACGACGACCAGCGGCAGTTGCCGATAGGCGGTGAGGCCGTCGCTTTCGAAGGCGCGCATTTCATTGGCCGCGTCGACGACCCCCTCGCCCGGCACGATGATGCGCATGTCGGCGACGATCTCGGCGCGACGGCGCAGCGTTTCGGCATCTGGCTTGGGCATGGCTAGGCCGGACATCGGGCAGCCTCATCTGGCTTTGACTGGTCAAAATCCTTTACCAGTTCGTCGCATCCGTTGCAAACGCTGCTTTGATCGCGTTCCACGCCAACCGTAAACGCAAGCTTCCGCAGCGGCAATCTGCCGCTGCGGCCCGGGTCGGGTCCGAATGAAGCTTGGCTGCTTATTCGCCCGGATGCTTCGCCGGCTCCGAATGCATCTTGCGTACGCGGCGTACGCCCCACCATACAAGCAGGATGGCGACCGGCACGGAGGCCGCGGTAACGACTTCCGGCGCGAAAGCGTGGCCGAAGACCGAGGCTCCCTTGGCGAGATAGCCGATGAGGCCAACGACATAGTATGACACGGCGGCGACCGAGAGGCCCTCGACGGTCTGCTGCAGGCGCAGTTGCAGCCGGGCGCGGTTGTTCATCGAGGCGAGCAGGTCGCGGTTCTGCTTCTCCACCTCGACATCGACCCAGGTGCGCAGCAGCGTGGTGGCGCGGGTGAGTTTTCGCGACAGGTTGGCCTGGCGCTCCTCGACCGAGCGGCAGGTGCGCATGGCCGGCGCCATGCGCCGCAAGAGGAAGCCCGCCCAGGTGTCGTAACCCTGCACCGGCTCTTCATCCAGTGCTTCCAGTCTTTCGGTGACTATGCCGTCATAGGCGCGGCTGGCGCCGAAGCGATAGAGGCTGGATGCGGCGTCGGCCTCGAGCTCCGCGGCAAGTTCGGTAAGATCGGCGAGCAATGTCTGGCTGTCGCGGGTTTGGACCGCCTTCATTTCCAGCGTGGTCTGCGCCAGGCGGTCCTCGATGCGACGGGCGCGGCCGGACAGCGTCAACGCCATCGGCAGGCCAAGCATGGCGAGCGTGCGATAGGTCTCGATGTCGATCAGGCGCTGCGACAAGGCGCCGGTGCTGGCCGGCGTCAGGCCGCGATCGAGCACCAGCATGCGCGTCAAGCCGTCGCCGTCCTGGCGGAAATCAGTGATGATGGCGGCGGCGCCTCGCTCGACCAGCGAATAGCACAGGCTGGTCGGGTCGAAGCCGGCAACCAGTCTTTCGCTCGTCTGCGTCCATTTGCGGATTTCGAGGCGGATGCCGGAAATCACGGTGCCCGGTGGCGAAAAACCGTTGCCGAAGGGCGAATCCTCCTGCGCTCGGGCGTTTTCGGCCAGCGGCCCTTCCCAAAGATAGGTCGAGAATTCCGTGTGCCGCTCCCAGCGCAGCGTGCCCTTGCCCCATTTCATGGCATGGTGGCGCGCATTGCGCTCGGGCGCGGCGATACCCAGCCGCCGCGACAGCTCCGAAAGCACGGCATGGTCGACAGCGGCGCCGCCCTCGGTCATGAAGGAAAGCTGGATCAGCACCCGCGGTTTCTCGATCAGCGGGTGCGGACGCGCATGGACTTCGCCCAGCGCGCCAGGTCGCCCCTCATGCGCCGGGAAGCCCATCACGCTGCCTTGGGCGCGCGGCTGGAATTCGAATTTGGACGTCTCGTCCGACACGGCTGGTCCCCCTGGTTTCGACCCATCGTGCAATCCGGTCGTCTTGCGGCAATCGGCGGGACGCGTAAACAGCAAATATTGGCGTCCGGAGAGGCTGAAGCGCTACGAACTCTGCGACCAGACTGGACGAATTGGATAAATAATTTGACCAGTTGGCAACAGAGGCTTTAATCTGGATCATCTCCATCCCGTTCTCCAGGCGTCTCTTTGAGCGACATTTTCTCCAGGATCGAACATTCGCGCACCGCCGACGAGGTGGTGCAGCAGATCGAGAGCCTGATCCTCGAAGGCGTGCTGCGCACCGGCGACCGGCTGCCCGGCGAGCGCGAGCTGGCGCGCCAGTTCGACGTGTCGCGGCCGATCCTGCGCGACGCGCTGAAGGCGCTGGAGGGCCGTGGGCTGCTGACGACCAAGGCCGGTGGCGGCACGCATGTCGCCGACGTGATCGGCCAGCTCTTCACCAAGCCGGTGACGGACTTGATCTCCACGCACCGCAAGGCGGTGACGGATTATCTGGAATACCGGCGTGAGATCGAGGCGGTGGCGGCCGAGTATGCGGCTCGCCGGGCGACGCCGGAGGATCTGGCCTTGCTCGACCGCATCATGGCGCGCATGGACGAAGCGCACCGGACCGGCGACTTCGACGACGAGGCGGAAATCGACGTCGAGTTCCACCATGCGGTGTGCGAATGCGCGCACAACATCATCCTGCTGCACACGCTGCGCTCCTGTTACCGGCTGCTCTCCGAGGGCGTGTTCCAGAACAGGCTTCTGGTGTTCGGCGTGCCCGGCGCGCGCGAGGCACTGCTCGCGCAGCACCGTGCGATCCATATCGCGATCAAGACCGGCGATCCGATCGCGGCGCGCAAGGCGGCGATGGACCACATCACCTATGTCGAACGCTCGATGGCGGAAGCCGAGCGCAGCGGCGACTGGCAGCGCGTGTCCAGGCTGCGCCTCAGACAGCGCTCGGACGCCGGCGACATCGAACCCACACGAAGACGCTCCTAAGCACAGATTAGCGGGACAACCATGAGCGAAATCCTCACCATCGCCGACCTCAAGGACCTGGCACGCCGCAGGGTGCCGAAGATGTTCTTCGATTACGCCGATTCCGGCGCCTGGACGGAGAGCACCTACCGGGCCAACGAAGAGGATTTCGGCAAGATAAAGTTCCGCCAGCGCGTGCTGGTCGACATGAGCAACCGCTCGCTGGAATCGACCATGATCGGCGAGAAGGTGGCGATGCCGGTGGCGCTCGCCCCGACCGGGCTTACCGGCATGCAGCATGCCGATGGCGAGATGCTGGCGGCGCAGGCGGCAGAAGCGTTCGGCGTTCCGTTCACGCTATCGACCATGAGCATCTGCTCGATCGAGGATGTCGCCTCGGTGACCAAAAAGCCGTTCTGGTTCCAGCTCTACGTGCTGCGCGACAAGGATTTCGTGCTCAACCTGATCGACAGGGCCAAGGCGGCGAAATGCTCGGCGCTGGTGCTGACGCTCGACCTGCAAATCCTGGGACAGCGCCACAAGGATGTCCGCAACGGGCTTTCGGCACCGCCCAAGATGACGCTTGCCAACATCATCGACCTGGCGCTGAAGCCGCGCTGGTGCCTGGGGATCGCCGGCACCCCGCGCCGCACCTTCCGCAACATCGTCGGCCACGCCAAGGGCGTCGGCGACGTCTCTTCGCTGTCGTCCTGGACGAATGAGCAGTTCGATCCGCAGCTGTCGTGGAAGGATGTCGCCTGGATCAAGGAGCGCTGGGGCGGCAAGCTGATCCTGAAGGGCATTCTCGACAAGGAGGACGCCTTGATGGCGGCGCAGACCGGCGCCGACGCGATCGTCGTCTCCAACCATGGCGGACGTCAGCTCGACGGCGCCGCTTCCTCTATCTCCGTGCTGGAAGAGATCGCCGACGCCGTCGGCGACAGGATCGAGGTGCATATGGACGGCGGCATCCGCTCCGGCCAGGACGTGCTCAAGGCGCTCTGCCTCGGCGCCAAGGGCACCTATATCGGCCGCCCTTTCCTCTATGGCCTCGGAGCCATGGGCAAGGATGGCGTCACCAAGGCGCTCGAAATCATCCGCAAGGAAATGGACATCACGCTGGCGTTGTGCGGCAAGCGTCTGGTGACCGACATGGGCAAGGATCAGCTTCGGCGCTAGCGCGCGGCGAGCGCCTCATCGCGGACATGGCAAGGACAAGCTGCGGCGCTAGGGCGTTGTTCATCGATTGGTCCTAGCTTGCGCGCGGCGACCAACACGAAAAGACAGGTTCCTTGACCGAAACCGGCATCCACTACCTCGACGCAAGCGGGCCGGAAGGCATGCGGCTTTATGCCATCGGCGATGTGCATGGGCGGCACGACCTGCTCGCCGCCATGCACCGGCGCATCGAGAGCGAACTGGAATATGCGCCCGCGTCCGACTGGCGCATCATCCATCTCGGCGACTATGTCGACCGCGGACCGGACTCCAGGAGCGTCATCGATTTCCTGATCGAGGCGCAGAAACGCGATCCGCGCAACATCATACTCGCCGGCAACCACGACATCGGCATGCTCGAATTCCTTGCCGATGCCGAGCCGGACGGCCTGTTCATGAATTACGGCGGCGTGCAGACGGCGCAATCCTATGGCGTGGATCTGCTGCGCGACGGCCATTGGTTCGGCAAGGCGGAAGCGATCGCGCGGGGACATATGGCCCTGGTGAAAGCGGTGCCACGCAGCCATGTCGATTTCCTGCAATCGCTGGCTTTTTCGGTGAGTTTCGGCGACTTCTTCTTCTGCCATGCAGGGATAAGGCCGGGCGTGCCGCTCGACCGTCAGAGCCAGCAGGACTTGATCTGGATCCGCGATGCTTTCCATGACCACCCCGGTCTCTTTCCCAAGGTGATCGTGCATGGGCACACGCCGGTACCCGTGGCCGAGGTCAAGGCCAACCGCGTCAATGTCGACACGCTTGCCTGGAAATCCGGAACGCTGAGCGCGCTCGCCATCGATGGCGGCGACAAACGCATCATCGCCGTGCAGGGAAAGGCGTTTTAGGCGCTACCCCCGGCGCGGATGTGCCTCAGATTTTGTCGGGATCTAGTTCAGCGAGGCGGTGACGCCGTAGCCGTCGACGGCCCGGTGGTTGGTCGCTGCGTCGGCGGCATAAATGCCCAGGCCGCAGAGCACGATGGCAGACAGCATGACAAAAGACAGGAGAGCTGCTTTCACGGACGTCATCTCTGGTTAAGCTTTCTGCATCTGGGCACGAGGCGGTTACCAATGCGTTGAAACGATAAAATGCGTCTCAATGTTTCGACGATTTCGCGCTTCTAAGCAGATTCTGTATCGCCGGTGTGTCGGCTGGATCACACAAAAGGTTCATGGCGGTTGCACCGACGATACAAAGCGCGCCCTCTTAAGCGAGCGGCCGGACACAAACCAAGAAAGAAGAATGTTGTCCCCAGGCGGAAACCAGCAAGCGTGCCAATTATGCCACGCCTCGTGCTGGACCGGCGCCGCTTAGGTGTGTTGAGGCCAGGCCGGCATCAGCTGAGTATCGGGCAAGCCTTTAGATCGTCGCCACCCAGGCGCGGGCAATCGCCAGCCCGGCGGCGTCGGCGTCGGCGCCATTGCGGGCCAGCTCGTCGTCGAGCCGGTCGTTCCAGTCGGGATGGCGCTCGGCGATCATTCCAGCGAAGGACGTGCTCCAGTCGCGCACCATCGGCGTATCCGCCTCGAAGTGGAACTGGAAGCCATAGACGGCGCGGCCGAGGCGGAAGGCCTGGTTTTCGGCGATTGAGCTGCCGGCCAGCCGCACGGCGTTTTCCGGCAGGCCGAACGTGTCGTCATGCCATTCGAAGATCGGGAATTTCTCGGGCAGCGCCGCAAGGACCGGATCCGATTTGGCGGCCGGTGTCAGCGACACCTTATGCCAGCCGAACTCGGTGGCGCCGCCGATCTGGTTGGCGCCACCAAAGGCGCGCGCCACAAGCTGGCTGCCAAGGCATATGCCGAGCACCGAACGATCCTTGTCGGCGAAATCGCGGGTCAGGTCGAGCAATGCAGGGAAGTAGGGGCAGATCTCGTCGTCGAGCGCGTTCTGGGCGCCGCCCAACATCACCATGGCGTCATGCTCGCTGCTGTCCTGCGGCAGCGCTTCGCCGTGGTAAGGCTTGCGCAGATCGATGTCGGCGCCGGCTTCCATAAGGGCGGCGCCGATCTGGCCAAGGCCCTCATTGTCGAAATTCTGGACGACCAAAACCCGCATCGAAAACCTGCTGACATGAAAATGCTGGGGCGAGCGATATCATGCTGCCCGTGTTTCAGCCAAGATGCGCAGCGGAGAGAAAGATATGCCACTGCAGAACCGGGTCGATCCCTTCGGCGCTATCCATGCCGTGCCGGAACGAGGCCTGTTCACCGGCAATCGCGGCATCATCCATGACCCGGAGACGAAGACGCTTCTGAAGAAGCGCTGGGCCTTGCCGGCCTGGATCATCTGCGTCTGCCAGTTCCGCAATGTCCGGCGCGAGCCGATGGGCCGCAATCGGCCTGGCGGCAAGGCCGGGTGGACCGAGCTCTTCTTCCTCGACGAGGTGACGGCATTGGCCGCCGGCCATCGGCCCTGTTTCTTCTGCCGGCGCGAACGGGCGACCGATTTCGTGAGCCGCTTCGGCGAAGCGTTCGGCATTGAACTCCCCCGCGCGCCGATGGTCGACAAGCGGCTGCACAAGGAACGGCTGGCCTCGGGCGGACAGCCGCCCGTCGTGACCACATCGCAGCTTGGCGCCCTGCCTGATGGCACGATGATCGCGGACGGCGACGTGGCTTATGCGCTGCGCGCCGGCGCGGCACGCAAATGGTCGTTCGCGGGCTACGCCAGTCCAATTGGCTTCGATCGCCTGGACGACCGGCCACTGCGCCTGCTGACGCCGGCGACCAGCATCGCGGTGTTGCGGCAAGGCTTTGCGCCAGCCTGGCATCCGACCGCCGATACTTGACGACGCCCAGCGCCTCGCCCATTGCCAGGCAGATATTGTGGGATGTCCCGTGAATATCTGCTTAGATTCCCTTGTTTTTCGCAGGTTCTGATCGCAAAACCGCGAGACACTTTTGCGGAACCTGCTTGGGCCATGCGCGCCAATTACAAAATGCAACGCCTGTTCGTGCCGGACGATCTCGGGCCCGGCCTCGAATTCGACGCTGGACAGCAGCAGAGCCACTATCTCGCCCATGTACTGCGGCTCGGCGAAGGCGCCGAGGTCCTGCTTTTCAATGGCCGCGATGGCGAATGGTCGGCTTCGATCGCCGCGAAGTCCAAGAAGGCGGTCCGGCTGAAGGTGCTCGAGCTGCAGCGGCCGCAGCCGCCGCTGCCCGATCTCGTCTATTGCTTTGCACCGCTGAAGCAGGGCCGGCTCGATTACCTGGTGCAAAAAGCCGTCGAGATGGGGGCCGGTGAATTGCAGCCGGTCATCACCCAGCACACGCAGGTGGCAAAGCCCGGCATCGATCGGCTGCGCGCCAATGTCGTCGAGGCGGCCGAGCAATGCGGAATCCTGGCGGTGCCGGAGGTGCGCGAAGCGGAAAAGCTGGAACGGCTGCTTGCCAATTGGGACAAGGAGAGGCGTCTGATCGTCTGCGACGAGGATGCCTCGACCAACAATCCGCTGCCGGCCTTGCAAGCGGTGAGTGAGAAGAAACTTGCGCTTCTGGTCGGACCCGAGGGCGGATTTTCCGACGACGAGCGCAAGATGCTGAGAGCCTTGCCTTTCGTCACCGCCATTCCGCTCGGGCCACGCATCCTGCGCGCCGACACGGCGGCGGTGGCAGCATTGGCGGCGATCCAGGCGACGATCGGCGACTGGTAGGATCTTTCCTTCTCCCCTCGTGGGAGAAGGGAAGGCGAGCCACGCAGATCAAATCCAGTTGAGCCGTGGCTCAGGATTTTTCGCTTGATCGGCTACTGACATTTCGTCCATCTAGCGCCCGGCGGTCGACCGACCGCTGCGGAGGGCATTTTTTATGGCGCGCGACACAACCGATACCCAGCCCATCGAAGGCATCGACGAACTGGTTGGCTATCTGGCCGCCGGCAACAAGCCGCGCGACAAATGGCGCATCGGCACCGAGCACGAAAAATTCCCCTTCTATGTCGACGGCAACGCGCCGGTGCCCTATGGCGGCGAACGCGGCATCCGCGCCATCCTCGAAGGCATGCAGCAAAAGCTCGGCTGGGATCCGATCATGGATGCCGGCCGCATCATCGGCCTGGTCGAGCCGACCGGCCAGGGCGCGATCTCGCTGGAGCCCGGTGGACAGTTCGAACTGTCCGGCGCGCCGGTGGAATCGATCCACCAGACCTGTCGCGAGGGCAATGCGCATCTGGCGCAGGTGCGCGAGATCGCCGAACCGATGGGTATTCGCTTCCTCGGCCTTGGCGGCAGCCCGAAATGGTCGCTTGCCGACACGCCGAAAATGCCGAAGTCGCGCTACGAGATCATGACCCGCTACATGCCGAAGGTCGGCACCAAGGGCCTCGACATGATGTACCGCACCTGCACGATCCAGGTGAACCTCGACTTCGAGAGCGAAGCCGACATGCGCCGCAAGATGCAGGTGTCGCTGAAGCTGCAGCCGCTGTCGACGGCGCTGTTTGCCAACTCGCCCTTCACCGAGAGCCGGCCGAACGGCCTGCAGAGCTGGCGCGGCGACATCTGGCGCGATACCGACAACCAGCGCTCCGGTATGCTCGAATTCTGCTTCTCGCCCGATTTCGGCTTCGCCGACTACGTCGAATGGGCGCTCGACGTGCCGATGTATTTCGTCATCCGCGACGGCCATTATCACGACATGACGCGCTACACGTTCCGCCAGTTCATGGAAGGCGCCGCGCGCAACGAGATTCCCGATGGGCTGCCGACGATGGGCGATTGGGCAAACCATCTCTCGACCCTGTTTCCCGACGTGCGCTTGAAACGTTTCCTCGAAATGCGCGGCGCCGACGGCGGCCCGTGGCGGCGCATCTGTGCCCTCCCCGCCTTCTGGGTCGGGCTGCTCTATGACGAGCAGGCGCTGGATGCCGCCGAGGCGCTGACGGCGAGCTGGACCTACGAAGAAGCCCTGGCGATGCGCAACGCCGTGCCGGAGCAAGGCATTGCGGCGCCATTCCGCAATGCCACCCTGCGCGACGTCGCCCGCGACGTGCTCGCCATCTCGCGCGTGGGGCTCAAGAACCGCGGCAAGAAGAACCGCGACGGCTATGACGAGACCTCGTTTCTCAACACACTCGACGAAGTGGTCGCGCGCGGTACGACCAGCGCCGAGGAGATGCTGTCGGCCTATCACACGCGCTGGGGCGGCTCGATCGAGCCGGTGTTCATGGAGTATGCCTATTAACCGTCGGGGTTCCGCGTGACGGTGGCGCGACGAAAGCCGCTTCAATCAGGAATGGAAACGAACTAGGTTTCTTCCACGAGGATGTTCTCGGAGGAGATGCCAATGCCTTCCTTGTTCGACATATTCGCTCAAGCCCAGAACGGCGCCGGCATGCAGGCGCTGGCCCAGCAATACGGGCTTTCGATGCAGCAGACGCAGGCCGCGGTGCAGGCGTTGCTGCCCGCCTTCTCGCAAGGGCTGCAGCGCAATACCGCCGATCCCTACGGGATGGGCGCCTTCATGACGGCGATGGCAAGCGGCCAGCACGCCAAGTATTTCGAGGACGCCACGAGGGCCTTTTCCCCGCAAGGCATCGATGAGGGCAACGGCATTCTCGGCCATCTGTTCGGATCGAAGGACCTGTCGCGCGCCGTGGCGAGCCAGGCCGCGCAGGCGACGGGATTGAGCCAGCAGGTGCTGCAGCAGATGCTGCCGGCCTTGGCCTCGATGATGATGGGCGGGCTGTTCAAGCAGACCAACAATCAATTGAGTGGGGGGCAGATGCAGGCCGCCGGCGGTTTCGGTGGTGGCAACAATCCGCTCGGCGAGATCATCGAGGAGATGATGCGGCAGAGCGGCGTTGCGCCGGCGCCGCAGCAACGCCAGGCGCCGCAGCCCGCGCCCAATCCCTATGGGGAGAACCCGCTCGGCAAAGTGCTGCAGGACATGTTCGGCGGCGGCGGGCCGCAGCCGCAAAACCAGCCCCAGCAGGCGCCCAGTCCGTACGGCGAAAACCCGCTCGGCAAGGTGCTGCAGGATATGTTCGGCGGCGGTGCGGCGCAGCAGCCGCAGCAGACTCAACCACAGCAGACGCAAAGCCCCTATGGCGGCAACCCGCTCGGCAAGATCTTCGAGGAGATGCTGCGCCAGGGCGGCGGCGGTTTCGGCATGCCTGGGGGACAACCGGCGCCCCAGCCGCAGCCGCAGCAAAGCGCGCCGCAACAACCGCAGACCAACCCGAGCGGCCGGCCGCGAAATCCGTTCGACGACATCTTCGGCAAGATGTTCGAGACCGGTGCCCAGCAGCGCGACGAATATGAAAAGAATGTCGGGACGATCTTCGATCAGTTCAAACGCGACATGGACCGGCGCTAGGTAGCGCGTCGACGGCGAGGTCGTCATCCACGGGCGGAGCGACGCGAAGCGGAGCGTAGACCCGAGGATCCATGCCGTTACCTTCGCCGAAGGGTGCAGCGGAGCAGAATTCTGCACAGTACATCAACGTCACGGCATGGATTCTAGAGTCTTTCACGTTTTGACGGATGCGTATCCGGAGTTTGCGAAGTAGTTGCTGCATTCGGCTGCCTCGATAGTT